>NZ_LWLC01000003.1:0-219075 GCF_001905065.1 Saccharothrix sp. CB00851 | reverse complement strand
GGCTACGCCAGGTCGGCGGGATGACACGAACCCCTACCTCTGCAAAGCGGCTGCCCCCCGCCCCGGGCCCGTTCGTCCCCGCGCTCGTCGGCGACCCCCGCGCGCTGTGCAACGGGCACGTCCTTCTCCCCAATAGGAGGGCTTCGTGTCATCCCGCCGACCTGGCGCAGCCTTACCGCACGTGTCAAGGGCGGCGCGTCCAGCTTTGCCCGCCACTTCACTGGAGCCTCGCGCCGCCCTTGACACGTGTGGTAACCCGGAGGGAGGTCGGTGGGATGACACGGAGTCCGGGACCCCGCTGGGTCAGCAGTTCCCAACGGAACAAGGGAAGGACGGAACCGGGGGATGTCATCCTGCTGATCTGCCCGTCCGGCGAGGACGCTTTTCAATGCTTTTCAATGCTTTTCAATGCTTTTCAATGCTTTTCAATGCTTTTCAATCTTTCAAAGCTTCCAAGCTTTCCGAGAACGCACCTACACCGGGGTGAGGCGGAACAGCCGCGCGCGCCGGCCGGAGCGCGCGGCGTACTCGTCGTAGACCGGTGCGGCGCCGCTGCGGGAGAGTTCCGCCCGTGCCGCGCCGACATCGTCACCCTCAGTCAACAACTCGGCCACCACAGGCACCACCCGACCGCGGAACGTCACCTCGGCGCGTGGCTGGTGCAGCAGGTTCGTGCTCCACGACGGGTGCCGCTCACGGCCCCAGTTGCTCGCCACGACATACCAACCACCCTGGTGCGGGAAGCACAGCAACGGCACCCGGCGCGGCATCCCGGTGCGTCGTCCCGTGGTCGTCAGCACCAGGGACGTGAACATCATCTCGCTCGGGATCACCCGGCCGCCCGTCAGCCGCGAGACCAGCAGGTCCAGCCGGGGCAGGACGCGCGGGCCGACGAGGGCGAACGGACGGCTGCGGGCGACGGCCCGGATCAGGGGGTGGACTCGGCGGGCCACCGGGTGCTCCCCTCCGCGGCGGGCGCGGCCGGCGGTTTGCCCGCCCGGAGCACCCGAAGCGCCGTGGCCGGCTTCATCAGCGCGGGCGCCGAGTCGATCAGGCCCGCCACGCGCAGGAACGCGTTCGACAGGTGCGGGTCGCGCGGCGCGCCGGCCTGGAGCCGGGCCAGGTAGGCGTTGACGAAGCGCACCTTCGCCGTCCGCTTCCCCTCCACCCCCGGGAACGACAGGTCGCCGGTCGCCGCGATCTCCCACGGGTTGTCGATCACCTTCGCGATGTCGGCGAACCACCGGCGGAACACCGGCGCCGAACCCCGCCGCAGGTGCTCGCGCAGCTTGAGCACTTCCAGCGCGGCCACCGTCATGCCCTGCGCGTACACCGGGTTGAAGCTGGTCGCGCCGTCGCCGAGCACCAGGATCCCCGCCGGGAACCGGGTCAGCTTCTCGTAGTGGCGCCGCACGCTCGCCGGGTAACGGATGGCGGTCGGCGAGTCGATGCGCTCCGCGTCGCGCACCCACTCGTGGATCTCCGGGATGGGCAGCGACTTGGCGTAGGCCAGGAAACCCTCCTGGTCGGTCGGCGGCTGGTCGCCCAGGATGCCGGTCAGCGACAGCTGGTACCGCCCGCACGCGCGGGAGAACACCGCGCCGCGCGGGTGGCTCGGCGTGGCCACCGGGATGCACGCCACGTCGTCGCCCAGCAGGTCCTCGGGCAGCCGGTAGTGCTGGGTCACGTAGCTCAGCCCGATCTTGATCTTCTCCTCGGGTGCGCGCTCGTAGCCCAGCTCCTCCAACCACGCCGGGGTCCGCGAGCCGCGCCCGGTCGTGTCGAGCACCAGGTCCGCCTCGACCACCTCGGTGGTGTCGCCGCCCTGCGGCCGCACCCGCACACCGGTGACCCGGCCGCGGTCCGGCGTGGTGACCAGGCCGAGGATGTCGGTGCGGTCCCGGAAGACCACGCCGGGCAGCGCCGCGGTCCGGCTGCGCACGTGGCTTTCCAGGAGGGGCCGCACCAAGGACACAGTGGACAGTCCGGTGTGGACCTTGGCGATCTGCTCGCCGTTGAAGAACCAGCGCATGTTGCCGCCCAGGTCCCCGATGGGCATGCCCAGGCCGACCAGCTCGTCGGTCACCCCGGGGTACAGCTCCTCCAGGATGCGCAGGCCGCGGGCGAGCAGGGCGTGGGCGTGCCCGCCCTGGCGCACGCTGTTGCGCGGAGTACCGCTCACCCCGGAGAGGTCGTCGCGGTCGACCACGACCACTTCGCCGTAGAACTCGGCGAGCGCCCTCGCCGTCAGCAGACCCGCCATGCTCGCGCCGAGCACCACGGCGCGTTGACCCACGTCGGCCACGACACCACTCCTCACCGGGAAGGTTCGAACTCGGAGGCATCCGGACGGCGCCGCCCCGACCCGCCAGGGGGACGGCGCCGTCCGGCTTCAATCGGCCGCACGGGCCCGCTCCGGCCCGGGTGCGGCGTGGAACGCCGGTTCAGGCGGTCGCGGCGGCGATGGCGGCCGGGGCGGGCGCCTGCCGGCCGAGGATCAGGTCGGCGGCCTTCTCGGCGATGGCGATCGTGGGCGCGTTGGTGTTGCCGCGGACCACGGTCGGCATCACGGAGGCGTCCACCACCCGCAGTCCCTCGACGCCCTGCACGCGCAGCTCCGCGTCCACCACGGTGCCCATTGCGCACGTGCCCGCCGGGTGGTACATCGTCTGCGTCGCCCGCCGGACGTGCTCGCGCAGGTCGGCGTCGGACTCGGAGGCCGGCGCACCCACGTGCCGCTCGGTGTAGGGCGACAGCGCCCGCTGCCGCGAGATCTCCAGACCCCGGCGCACGCCCTCGACCATCGCGCGCATGTCGGCGTCGTCGTCGTAGTAGTTGTGCTGGACCTTCGCCTTGGCGGTGGGGTCGTTGGCCGCGATGGTCACGCTGCCCCGGCTGGCCGGCGTCAGCAGGCACGCGCCGAAGGAGATGGCGTGGTCGGTCGGCGCGCCCAGGCCGCCGTCGGCGAACATCACCGGACCGGCGAGGAACTGCATGTCCGGCGCGGACAACCCGTCGTGGGACCGGAAGAAGCCGCCCGCCTCGCCGACGTTGGACGTCAGCGGACCGGTGCCGTGCTCCTCGAACTCCTGCCCGTACTTCGGGTCGCCCGCGATGAGCAGGCTCACCGGCTGGGAGTGGGCGAACACCAGCATCACGTGCGGGTGGTCCTGCAGGTTCTGCCCGACCAGCGGCTGGTCCAGCACGACCGGGACGTCCAGCGCCTGCAACAGCCCCGCCGGGCCGATGCCCGACAGCTGCAGCAGCTGAGGCGAGTTGTAGGCGCCCGCGGAGATGATGACCTCGCGCTCGGCCCGGATCTCCAGCTCCTCGTCCAGGCGCGAGGCGATGATGCCGGTCGCCCGGCCGCCGTCGAAGGTCACCCGGTGCACCTGGAGGTTGGTCTCCACGGTCAGGTTCGGCCGCGACATCGCCGGGTGCAGGTAGGCCACCGCGGCGCTGGACCGCCTGCCGTTGCGCTGGGTCACCTGGTACAGGCCGAACCCGTCCTGCTCGGCGGCGTTGAAGTCGTCGTTGGCCGCGTAGCCCGCTTGGAGCGCGGCATCGACGAACGCCGTGGACATCACGTTGCGCGACCGGCTGTCCGAGACGCCCAGCGGCCCGCCGACGCCGTGGTACTCCGACGCGCCGCGCTCGTTGTCCTCGGCGCGGATGAAGTACGGCAGCAGCTCGTCGTAGGACCAGCCCGGCTGGCCCCAGCCGTCGTAGTCGGCGCGGTTGCCGCGGATGTAGATCATCGCGTTGATCGAGCTGGAGCCGCCGAGCACCCGCCCGCGCGGCAGGTAGATCCGGCGACCGTTGAGGTTCGGCTCGTCGTGCGTGTCGAGGTCCCAGTCCAGCCGGGTGCGGAAGAGCCGGCCGAAGGCGGAGGGCACGTGCACGTTCTGAGAGGTGTCCGCCGGTCCCGCCTCGACCAGGAGGACCTTGACGTCCGGGTCCTCGGACAAGCGCGCCGCGAGCACGCATCCCGCCGAACCGGCACCGACGATCACGTAGTCGTACATCCGCTTCTCCTCTTCCGGGGGACTGCCGCAAAGAATGGCGAAACCCCACGGCGGGAAACATCTTCAAAAATGCGCCGAGTGGCCGTTTCTTCGAAAGTGCGCAGTTGCCCCAAATGCCGGATCGTGGCTGTCCGCGCGCCCTCCGATCTCGCTAGCGTGGAGTCCCCCGGACCGAGAGGCGCACGCGCATGCAACCTTTCCGCATCGAGATCCCGCAGGCCGACCTGGACGACCTGAACCGCAGGCTGGACAACACCCGGTGGCCGGACGAGGTGCCCGGCGCGGACTGGGCGCGCGGCGTGCCGGTCGGCTACCTGAAGGACCTGGCCGGGTACTGGCGCGACGGCTTCGACTGGCGGGCCGTCGAGGCCCGGCTCAACGAGCTGCCCCAGTTCACCACCGAGATCGACGGCGCGAACATCCACTTTGTGCACGTCCGCTCACCCGAACCCGACGCCACCCCGCTGCTGATCACGCACGGCTGGCCCGGGTCGTTCGTCGAGTTCCTGGACGTCATCGGGCCGCTCACCGACCCGCGGGCGCACGGCGGTGACCCGGCTGACGCCTTCCACCTCGTCATCCCGACCCTGCCCGGCTTCGGGTTCTCCGGTCCGACCGGCGCGGCCGGCTGGGACGTGGACCGCGTGGCCAGGGCGTGGCAGGTGCTGATGGCGGAGCTGGGCTACGACCGGTACGTCGCGCAGGGCGCCGACTGGGGCAAGCTCGTGACGCTGGAACTGGGCCGCATCGACCCCGAGCACGTGGCGGGCGTGCACCTGAACATGCTGGTGACGTTCCCGCCGCCGGACCCGGCGGAGATGGCGGGCCTGAGCGAGGCCGACATGGGCAGGCTCGGCAAGCTGCTGTACTTCGACCTGGAGGGGTCGGGGTACATGAAGATCCAGGCCACCCGGCCGCAGACGCTGGCGTACGGCCTGACGGACTCGCCGGTCGGGCAGCTGGCGTGGATCGTCGAGAAGTACATGGAGTGGACCGACTCGCAGCTGTCGCCGGAGGAGGCGGTCGACCGGGACCGGATGCTGGCGATCGTGACGATCTTCTGGCTCACGGCGACGGCGGGCTCGTCGGCGCAGCTGTACTACGAGTCGACCGACCGGACGAACCAGAACGTGGCCGCCCGCTGGGCCGGTCCGTGGCCGCTGACGGTGCCGGCGGGCGTGGCGGTGTTCCCGCACGACCCGGCTCCGCCGGTGCGCCGGTTCGCCGACCGGATCCTGCCGACCATCACGCACTGGTCGGAGTTCGAGCGCGGCGGCCACTTCGCCGCGTTCGAGGAGCCCGACCTGTTCGTGGGTGACGTGCGCGCCTTCGCCCGCTCGCTCAAGCAGGGCTGAGGCGCCGAGTACCGAGGACGCCGCCGGTAGCACCACCACCACCACCGGCGGCGTCCTCGCGCGTCCGGGGCAGGTTCCCCGGCAGCGGACGGGAAGTCACCGCTCGGGCCACCGGCCCGCCACGGCAAGCCCCGCACACGAAAAGAGGTCCCGCCCGGAGCACCGGGCGGGACCTCTCGAACCTGCTCGAACCGAACGCCGAACCGCGGTGTCAGCGCGGCGCGACCTGGCCGTCCGCACCCAGTCGGGACAGGACCTCGATGGTCGCCTCGGCCGTCCGCCGCACCTGGTCCTCGCCGATCACCAGCGGCGGGGACATGACGATCACGTTGCCGTACGGGCGCACGATCACGTTGTGCTCGCGGCGCACCGCGTCGGCCACGCCCTCGGCCACGATCGGGATGCCCATCGGCTGCTTGGTCTCCTTCGAGACCACCAGCTCGATGCCGACCGTCGCGCCGACCACGCGCACGTCGCCGACCTGCGGCAGGTCGATGGCGGGCGCGAGGGAGCTCTTGAACCACTCGCCGACGTTCAACGAGCGGCTGACCAGGTTCTCCTTCTCGATGATCTCCAGGTTGGCCAGCGCCACGGCCGCCGCCACGGGGTGGCCCGCGTAGGTGTAGCCGTGGAAGAAGCCCTCGTTGCTGGTGACGACCTCGGCGATGGCGTCGCTCATCAGCAGGCCACCCATCGGGATGTAACCGCTGGTCAGGCCCTTCGCGATGGTGATCATGTCGGGCTGCATGCCGCGCGGCGCCGAGTCGAACCACGAGCCCGTGCGCCCGAAGCCGGTCACGACCTCGTCCGCGATGAGCAGGATGCCGTTGCGGCTGAGCACCTCGCGCACCCGGGGCCAGTAGTCCGCCGGCGGCTCGTGGACGCCGCCGCCCGCCATCACGGGCTCACCGATCATCGCGGCGATGTTGCCCGCCCCGATGCGCTCGATCGTGGCCTCCAGCTCGGCGATCAGGGCGTCGGTGACGTCACCGCCGCCGTACATCTCGTGGTGGTAGGGCCACACCGGCGACAGCTTCTCCACGTTCGGCAGGTTCGGGCCGACGTAGGTCTGCATCATCTCGAACCCGGTCGCCGTGCCGCTGCCGTAGGAGGCGCCGTGGTAGCCGAAGTGCCTGGCCAGGATCCACGTGCGGTCCGGCTCGCCGCGGCGGTTGTGGTAGAGGCGGGCGGACTTGATGGCCGACTCGACGCTGTCCGAGCCGCCGGAGGTGAGGAACACCCGGTCGATGCCCTCGGGGGAGAGCTGGTTGAGCCGGTACGCCAGCTCGATCGCCTTGTCGTTGGAGTAGTCGAAGAAGCCGGTGTAGTACTCGAGCGTCGCGATCTGCTCGGCCGCCGCGTCGGCCAGCTCGCGGCGGCCGTGGCCGACCTGGGACAGCCAGTTGCCACCACCGGTGGCGTCGATGAGCTCGTTGCCGGCAGCGTCCCAGACCAGGGCACCGTCACCGCGGACGATCACCACCCGGTCGTTGCGGTCCATCCGCTGGTGCGGGTGCACCAGGAACTTCCGGTCGAGACCTGCCAGCTCGGTAGCGGACGCGGACTGCGTCGGCAACGCGGAAGAGATCGTCACAGTCACTGTTCCTAACGTGAGAGCGGAAAAATCATCGGTGGACAATCGAGCGGACGTGCGACTCGACTACGCGCCGTCACTTACTCGATGAAACTAGCCGGGAACGGGCCTCGCGCCCTTCTCCGAGAATGCGCATTCTCGACTCGGCGGAGAATTCATCGCGGAACCGGTGGAATCGGTGCCGCGGCGACGGCGCGGCGGGTCTTGAGCGCGAGCGCCAGCAGCCCACCGAGCGCGATGGCGCCCGCCGCGACGGCCAGCGCCGGTCGGCTCGCGGCCACGAAGGCGGTCCCGAACGCCTCCCGCGCCAGGGCGCCGAACTGCTCCGCCTGGTCCGGTGGGAGGCCGGCGGGTACCTCGACCCCGCCCTGTTGACCGGCGCCGAGCCGCAGCCCGTGCGCGGCGGCCTCCTCGACCGCGTCGAGGAACCGGGGTCGGACGTCCTCGGGCAGCCGGGTGGACAGCGCCGCGGTCTCCTCCCGCAGCGCCGCCACGAGCCGGTTCTGCAGCACCGCGCCGACGACCGCCGCACCGAGCGCGGCCCCGGTCTGCCGGGCGGTGTTGAGCACGCCGGAGGCGATGCCGACGCGTTCGGGTGGGATGCCGCGCATGGCCTCGGTGGTGGCGGGTGCCAGCGCGAGCCCCATCCCGAAGCCGACGAGCAGCATCGGCACGACGAACGTGGCGGGAGTCGACGTGGCGTCGGGTACGAACGCCACCCCGAGCACGCCGGCCGCGTAGAGCGCCATGCCGGCGGTCAGCGGTACTCGGCCCCCGATCCGGTCGGCCAGCCGCCCGCCGACCGGTGCGACGGCGCTCAGCGCGATCGTCCACGGCAGTGCCGTCACACCCGACATCAGCGGGCTCATGCCGAGCAGGGTCTGCGTCTCGATGACGAACACCAGCAGCAGCCCGTACACCGCGAACGACGAGATGAGCGTGATGCCCGTGGCGATCGAGTAGTTGCGGTCGCGGAACAGGTCCAGTGGCACCAGTGCTTCGCGCTGCCGCCGTTCCCACAGCACGAACGCCACCGCCAGCACCGCGCTCAGCACGAGCACCGCCGGGATGCTCACCACGCCCGTGATCGCGCCCCAGTCGTGCCGCTGCCCCTCGACCAGCGCGTACACCAGCGCCAGGAGCGCGCCGGTGGCGAGGACGACGCCGACCGCGTCGAACCGGTGCGGTCGGCCGGCGCGCAGGTCCGGCACGAACTTCAGCGCCAGCACCACGCCCAGCACGCCGAACGGGATGTTGAGCAGGAACACCGCCTGCCAGCCGAACGACGTGACGACCAGCCCGCCCACCGTCGGCCCGCTCACCGCCGCGACGCCCGCCACGGCGGTGAAGATCCCGAACGCCGCGCCCCGCCGTTCGGCGGGGAAGATGCCGGAGATCAACGTCAACGCCTGCGGTGTCAGCGCCGCCGCGCCGATGCCTTGCAGCACCCGCGCGCCGATGAGCAGACCGGGTGACGCGGCCAGCCCGCACAGGACCGAGGCGACCGTGAAGACGGCGAGCCCGGCCACGAACACCGCCCGCGGTCCGATCACGTCACCGACGCGACCGAACACGATCAGCAGCGAGGCGAACGCGAGCAGGTAGCCGTTGAGCACCCACAGCACCTCGTCGATGCCCGCGTCGATGCCCGACATGATGTCCGGGGCGGCGGTGTTGACGATCGTGGTGTCGAGCAGGATCAGGAAGTTCGCCAGGCACAGCACCACCAGCGCCCGCCAAGGCCGTTGCTGTTGCTGTTGCTGCACCTCACACCTCCGTCGCGCGGTGCAGCAACCCCGCCATCCGCCGGGCCGCGGTGAAACCGGCCCAGGACACCAGCTCCACCAGCCGCCGGTCGTCACCGCCGAACGCCGCCACGGTGCCGTCATCGACCTGGTAGGACGCCATCGCCACGAGTAACGCCAAAGTCGCACCCGGCCTGTCGTCGGCGGGCAGGTCGGCCACCGCCTCGGTGACCCAGGCGCGGCTCAGGCCCGGCGGTGTGCCGTCCCACGCGGCCACCCGGTCCAGCACCAGCTCCCGCGCGGGCCGCGACAACGCCCGCGCCCCACCGGCGTCGAACGCCGCCGCGATCCGGCCGAGCGCGTCGCCGATGACCGGGTGCCCGGACGACCAGGCCAGGTCGTCCGGCCGCGGTGCTTCCGCCAGCAGCCGCAACGAGCGGCCCGGCGGGTGTTCCTCGCGCGCGGTCGTGCCCATGAACCGGCCCAGGAACTTGCGGGCGGGCGCGGGCGCGTTGGGCGGTAGCGGCGAGTCGCCCAGGAAGACGTTCACCACGCGGTTGAGGTAGTGGAAGGCCACCACCACGCCGAGCAGCTCGGGCAGCTGCTCCGCCGGGAACGGACGCGGGCCTGCCCTGCCCGCCCACGTCTCGACGTCCTCGAACGTGGTGCTGGTGAGGCCTTCCAGGGTGGCGGTGTGGACGGAGACGCAGTAGGGGCAGGTGTTCGAGCGCGACACGGCCGCCGCGACCGCCTCCTTCACCGCGCGCGACGCGTGCCCCGACGCCACCAGCGTCTCGCGCAGCAGCGACCACGACGCGGCCAGCGCGACCGGCGCGGGGGAGTGCAGCGCGACCGGCGGCGCGAGCATCCCGAAGTCGGCCTCGACATCGGCGTACACGGCGGCCACCAGGCCGGTCGCCCCGCCCGGTCGCACCGGCTCGACGTAGCGGATCTGGTTCAGGGAACGGCGCAGCGCGGTGCGGACGATCCTGCCCATCGGAAGCTCCCTAGGTGGCACGAGGTAAGACGGTCGGCACCGGACGCGCCGCGCCCGGCATCCCGAGCCCGAACGCGGAGCCCAGGAGGGCGAACGCGGCGGCGACGCCGATCGCCGGGCCGAAGCCGGCGGCGAACGCGGTGGGCGACCCCAGTCCGCCGAACGCGCCGAACACCGCGCCCAGCACCGCGATGCCGAAGACGCCGCCCAGGATGCGCAGCACCGTGAGGACGCCCGAGGCCTGCCCGATCTCCTGGGGCGCGACCGCGCTCACGATCGACTTCTGCGCGGCGGGCATCGCCATCGACACGCCGACGCCGCCGATCACCAGCGGCGGCAGCATGTCGAGGTAGGTCAGGTCGGACGCGGTGATCGCGGCCAACCACGCCATCGCCAGGCCCTGCATGAGCAGCCCGACCACCATGAACCGCCGCTCGCCCAACCGGTCGGCGAGCGCGCCCGCGATCGGCGCGCAGACCATGAGCGTGGCGGTCCAGGGCATCAGGCGCAGCCCGGCGTCGAGCGGACCGTGGCCGAGCACCTCCTGCAGGTACTGGGCCAGCAGGAACAGCGTGCCGTACAGCGAGGCGTACAGGCAGAAGTTCGCCACGTTGGCGCTGGTGAAGGCGCGGATGGTGAAGAAGCGCATCGGCATCATGGGCGCGGGCACCCGCTGTTCGTGCCGGACGAACAACGCGACCAGCAGCACACTCGCGGTCAACGAGGTGATCACCTCGACGCTCACCCAGCCGGCGGCGTCGGCGCGCACCAGGCCCCACACGAGGCCGAACGCGCCGGCGGTCACCAGCAGCACGCCGAGCGGGTCGAGCTTCGTGCCGGGGCCCCGGCTGTCCGGGATGTGCCGCAGCACGAGCGGGATCACCACCGCGCAGACGGGGACGTTCACCCAGAACACCCACTGCCACGCCAGGCCCTCG
The DNA here is from genome assembly GCF_001905065.1 of Saccharothrix sp. CB00851. Classification (NCBI taxonomy): domain Bacteria; kingdom Bacillati; phylum Actinomycetota; class Actinomycetes; order Pseudonocardiales; family Pseudonocardiaceae; genus Saccharothrix; species Saccharothrix sp. CB00851. The sequence goes on along the minus strand of NZ_LWLC01000003.1, from coordinate 208,421 downwards.
GCCACGACACCGCCGACGAACGGCCCGGCGAACGTCGCCACCCCCGTGATCCCGCTGAACAGCCCGAGCGCGCGGCCACGCGTCCGCGGCGGGAACGCGGTGCCGAGGATGGTCAGCGCCAGCGGCAGCACCATCGCCGCGCCCACGCCTTGGAACGCGCGTGCGGTGACCAGTGCGCCGACCCCCGTCGACAACGCGCACGCCGCGGAGGCGAAGGCGAACAGGGTCAGCCCGGCGACGAGGACGCGTTGCCGCCCGAACCGGTCGCCCAGCGCCGCGCCGACCGGCAGCAGCACGGCGAACGCGAGGCTGTACGCGTTCACGGTCCACTCGAGCGTGGCGAAGCTGCTGTCGAGGTCGCGTTGGATCGTGGTCAGCGCGGTCGCCACCACCAACACGTCGAGCGCGACGATGAACGACGACGCGGAGGCCAGGCCGAGGGCCCAGCGCTGTGCGGTGTCCATGCGCGGTGTGGTCACGCGTAGATGCTCCCGCCGATGGCCGCGGAAACCTTCTTCCGGACTGCTCGGCCGCCGGCCGGCTCGGGGACGGCTGCGCACGCACGAAGATGGCTGGGCCCGACGACCCTTGCGACGATGGCGGGACCGAATCGCCTGAGTCACGGGAGAGGCATGCCGATGAGCGTCGCAGATGTCGTGAAGGTCCCCGAGCGGATCATTTCCGCGTGGGCGGCACAGGACCCCGACGCGTTCGCGGAGGTGTTCACCGAGAAGGGGACCCTCGTCCTGCCGAACGACGTCCTGCTCAAGGGGCGCGAGGAAGTGCGCCAGTTCATGAAGAACGCCTTCGCCGGGCCGTACGCGGGTACTCGGGTGACCGGTGCCCCGGTCGACGTGAAGGTGCTGGGCGAGGACGCGGCCGTGCTGGTCACGCAGGGCGGTGTGCTCGCGCCCGGTGAGACGGAGGTGGCGCGGGAGCGCGCGATCACCGCCACCTGGGTCGTGACGCGGGAGGACGGCGAGTGGCGGCTCGCCGCGTACCAGAACACGCCGCGCTTCTGAGAGCTCACCGACGCGACCCCCGGCGGAACCCCGCCGGGGGTCGCGCTCGTGTGCGGCACGCCGTGGAACTCCGCCGGCGTTCCCCGTGGAAGTGGTCAACCCGGACAAAGCGGAACCCGGCCGCGCGGGAGGACCGTGCGGCCGGGTTCGAGCGTCGACTCAGTCGTGCACCAGGTCCGGCAGCAGGTTCTTCACGCCGCGTCGACCGCTGGTCTCACCGTCCGGCGACGGGGCGCCGTACTTCACGTTCACCCCGCGCGCCTGCAGCGCCTGCACGATGCCGGGCATCGCGCGCTCCGCCAACGCGGCGATGGTCAGCGCCGGGTTGACCGTCAAAGCGCCCGGCACGGCCGCGCCGTCGGTCACGAAGATGCCCGGGTGGCCGCGCAGCTCGTGCCGGTCGTCCAGCGCGGAGGTCTCCGGGTCGTCGCCGATCCGGCACGACGCCAGCGGGTGGACCGTGTACGCGCCCACCACGTCGTTGGTCCACGGCATGACCTTCGACAGGCCGTCCTTCTCCATGATCTCCTTGACGGCCGCGTCCGCCTGCCGCCAGCCGAACAGGGTGTTCTCGGTCGGGTTGTAGGTGATCGGCCCCCGGCCCAGCATCTGCTGGGAGATGCGGATCGAGTTGCCGGTGGGCGGGGGAGTGCCGAAGACGCCCTCGTTGTCGTCCTCGGTCATCGAGAAGATCGTCAGCCAGGACTGCCACTTCTCGACGATCTTCTTCTTCTCGGCGCCGAACCAGGTGGGTGTCCCGGGCAGGGCGTCCGGGGTCTGCGCCAGGATGGTGCCGAACCCGGGCGGGAAGTACAGCTGCTCCAGGCAGAACCTCGAGAACTCCGGCAGCGAGCCGTCCAGGTTGTCCCAGCTCGCGACGGTCGGGCCCTTGCCGATCTGGTTGGCCGCGTAGGACAGGTCGTCCTCGCGCGACAGGCCCAGCAGGTCGCGGGCCTTGTGCTCGTCGATGATCGCCGTGTTCAACCGCTCGCCGTTGCCGGAGAAGTACCGGCCGACGGCGTGCGGCATCTTGCCCAGCGTGTCCTCCGAGCGCTGCAGGATCACCGGCGTGGCGCCCGCGCCCGCCGCCAGGATCACGATCTTGGCCTCGATCTCGCCGCTGCCGACGCTGACCCGGTAGTCGACGTCGTGGATCACGTTGTAGCTGACGCGGTAGCCGCCGTCCGCGGTGCGGACCAGCTTCTGCACCTCGTGCATCGGCCGGATCTCCGCGCCGTGCGCGATGGCCGCGGGCAGGTAGTTGAGCAGCAGGGAGCGCTTGGCGTCGAACTTGCAGCCCGCCATCATCCAGTTGCAGTTGGTGCACAGCTTGGTGTCGATGGCGACCGGCACGGGGTTGGCGGTGCGGCCGGCGTGGTTGCAGGCCGCGCCGAACAGGCCACCCGCGTAGCTCACCTGGTCCCAGTCCTGCTTGGTGACCGGCAGCGCCTCGCTGACCTTGTCGTACCAGGGGTCGAGGGTGTCGCGGGTGATGGAGCCGGGCCACATGCGCCGACCGATGCTGCCCTTGCGCTCGAAGATGAACCGCGGCGCGCGGGGCATCGCGGCGAAGTACACGACGCTGCCGCCGCCGACGCAGTTGCCGCCGAGCAGGCTCATGCCGTTGCCGACGACGAAGTCGAAGATCCGCGTGTACGAGGAGCCCAGCAGGTAGTCGTGCTCGAAGTCCTTGCTCTCCAGCCAGGGTCCTCGCTCCAGCACGGTGACCTTGGCCCCACCGGCGGCGAGGTGGTAAGCGGCGATCGCGCCGCCGAACCCGCTGCCGACGATGAGGACGTCGGTGCTTTCGGTGCTCGTCATGGAAACTCCAATCGCCGGGCCTGACGGGCGCGGCAGAACGTGGCGGACACGGGTCAGGCGGGGTTCCCGGACGGCGTGGTGTCCGGGTGCTTGCGCGCGAGCGGCCTGCCGTAGGTGAAGGCGGGGAACCTCCAGAGGCCGTCGGCGTCCGGCTTGGAGAACTTCATGGCCTTCAGGCCGGGGTGTCCGGCGGCGATGGCGTCGAGGGTGTGCATGTGCGCGCCGGTGTCGAAGGCCATGTTGCTGAACAGCGTCAACGCCACCCAGCCGTCCTTCTCCGGGTGGCCGGGCGCGACGAGCCTGGCGACCAGCGCGGTCCGGTGCTCGAACGCCAGCGCCACGAACGGCGGCACGTCCTCGTCCAGCTCCAGGCCGTGCTCGGCCGCGTAGTCGCGGGCGTGCCCGTTGAGCATCTGGGTGAGGCTGTCCAGCCCTTCCGCGACGCCGGCGGCCGGTGTCTCGAGGAGGTCGACGGCGCCGGCGACCACCGCACCGCCGCCCTCGCCGGCACCCGCGATGGCGCGGTCGTCCGGCGAGCGCTTCGCCCCCGGCACGATGGTGTCCGCGAACGCCTCCAGGGTCATGGTCCGCATGGCACGATCCGGTGCGGTGTCCGATTGCACGGGTGATCCTTCCTCCGGGTCGGCGAAGAATGGGCCGGCCGACACCCGAAGACATCGGGCGGCCAACTTCCGAAATGTCCCGGGGTCCGTTAACCCCGGTGTTCTGACCATGATCCGACCGGAGAACTCGAAGATGCTTCTCCGTGCTTGCCCAGAAGGCCGAACTAGTGCATCTGCAGGTGGTCGCTGGGCCGGTGGCGGCACCTGTCGCACGACTGGGAGCAGGTATTTCGCCTCCGCTGACCGGCCCACTGGCGGTTGCCCGCATTTGCTGCGGCGAATGGTGGGATGATCAGCAATGGTAACCGAAAGAGAGTCATTCATCGACTCCGCGTAGTCCCCCGAAAACGTGCGGTCACAAGGTCGTCCCGGCGGCCGCCCGATGATCACGCAAAGCTCGTTCTCGCTACCTTGCGCAGGCTGTAGAGGTCATGTAGCTTGCAAGAATCATAGTGATGACTGGGGAATCTCTGGGGGTTCTTCGAAGGCTTGGGCGCCATCGGGACCCGGGACTGCGGCCCAATCTCCGTCGCCGGTGGGCCGGTCGTGGTCGGAGTTGATGTTTTCACCTCTGTGAGCAATTCTCTGCGATATGGGGGTCGTAGTAGTGGGAGAAGTACTCGAGCGAGCAGTGGGCCGGGTAATCGACTTCATGCACGAGAACATCGGTGAACAATTCACGATCGACGACATGGCGCGTACCGCGAATTACAGCAAGTTCCACTTCTCGCGGGCGTTCCAGCGGGTCACCGGGGTCTCGCCGGGTCGGTTCCTGGCCGCCATCCGATTACAGGAAGCCAAGCGACTGCTCGTCTCCACCTCGCTGACCGTGACCGACATCAGCCACCGAGTGGGCTACACCAGCGTCGGCACGTTCAGCTCCCGTTTCCGCAGCAGCGTCGGCATCTCGCCGACCACCTACCGCCAGCTCGGCGGCTTCGCCGTGCACATCCCGATGGCACGGCGCGCGGGCAACCCGCGCTCGGCCACCGTGCAGGGTGAGATCTCCGCCCCGCTCGGCGGCGCGCACGGCCTCATCTTCATCGGCCTCTTCCCGGACGGCATCCCGCAGGGTTCACCGATCAGGTGCACCGTGCTCAGCCGCCCGGGTCCTTTCGTGCTCACCTCGGTCCCGCCCGGCACCTGGCACCTGCTCGCGCACTCCGTGGCGCTGGGCCACGAGTCGATGCTGGGCGACGGCCCGTTCTCCGACGGCCTGGCGCTGTCGGTCGCGTCGTCGGGCCCGATCACGATCCGACCCGGTGTGCCGGTTCGGCACGCCGACCTCACCCTGCGCCCCATCCGCGTCCTGGACCCACCGGTCCTGCTGGCGCTGCTGGACGTGCGCACGGTCGCGCTGGGGGCGGGCGCCGCCTCCTGAAGTCCCCCACGACGGGACCGCCGCGATCGGACGACCGGGACACTCCGCACGCAGACCAAGCGAAAGGGCCGCCCCCGACCGGGGCGGCCCTTTCGGTGTGCGGGTGTCAAGCGACGCGGTGCACGGTCATCGGCAGACCACCGCGGATCCGCAGCGACAGCATCGGCTCGGGTACCACGTCGTAATCGGGCACCGTGCGCAGGTCCAGCTCGCGGGCGATCATGGCGATGGTGAACGTCGCCTCCATCATCCCCAGGTGGTTGCCGACGCAGAACCGCGGGCCGGCGCCGAACGGGATGTAGGCGTAGCGAGGCCGGTTGTGCGTGGTGTCCGGGTTGAACCGCTCCGGGTCGAACCGGTCCGGCCGGTCCCAGAACGCCGGGTGCCGGTGCAGGGTGTACGGGGAGACCAGCACGTCCGAGCCCTTCGGCACGAAGTAGCCGCCGACCTCGTCATCGGCCTGCGCCACCCGCGTGAGGATCCACACCGGCGGGTACAGCCGCATGACCTCCTCCACGACCATCGACGTGTAGCGCAGGCCGTGCAGGTCCTCGTACTCCGGCATCCGGTCGCCGAGCACGGACCGCGCCTCGGCGCGGACCCGCTCCTTGATCTCCGGGTGCCGGTCCAGCAGGTGGAACGTCCACCCCAGCGTGCTGGCCGTCGTCTCGTGCCCGGCCAGCATCACCGTCACCAGCTCGTCGTGCAGCCGCTGCCTGCCGAACGCGGGATCGGCCTCCTCGGCGGTCGACGCCATCACGCGCGACAGCACGTCGTCGCTGTCGGCACTGCCGTGCGCTAATCGCCGTGCGGTCAGCTCGTCGACGACCCGGCGCAGTTCCTTGCGCGCCTTGCGGAACCGCAGCTGGTGGGGGAGCGGTACCCACATGGGCACCGCGCTCATCGACACCATCTCGAAGATCGCCTGGTCCTGCACGGCCTCGAAGGCGTGCCCCATCTGCTCGAACTCCGACAGGTCCTCCGACAGCAGCGTGCGCCCGAGGACGTCCAGGGTCAGCCCGGTCATCTCCTCCATCAGGTTCAGCGGCTCGCCACCGACCCCGGCGCGGAGCCGGTCGACGAGCCTGCCCGCCGACTCGGCCACCGCGCCCGCCTGCCGCGCGATCCGCTTGTGCTGGAACGCGGGCTGGGTCGCCTTGCGCTGCTTGCGCCACAGCTCACCCTCGCTGGTGAGCAGCCCGTCGCCGAGTGCGCGGCGGGCGTGCACCAGGCCGATGCCCTTGTGGTAGTTGGCCGCGTTGTCCGCCAGGACGTGCTTGGCGTGCTCGGGGTGGTTGAAGAAGTACAGCGTCTTGGGTCCGATGGCCATCCGGACGGCGTCGCCGTACCGGTCCGCGGCCGACGTCATCAGCGCCAACCGGTCACCGACCAACTTCTTGAGCAGGCCAAGCGTCGCGCTGCGCGGAGGTCCCGGAGGGGTCCGCCGGACGCCGGCCGCGATCCCGGTCATGTCGGCACGACCTCCGTCTTCTTCTGCGCACCGTTGCCGTTGAGGGAGGCGTCGGCGGCGGCCTGCTCGACGGGCGGCTGCTCGGCCGCCGCCATCGCCTTCTGCTGGGCCGCGAACTCGGCGCGCGAGCGGTCCACGATGTGCAGTGCCCACAGGAAGCCACCGCGGATGAGGCACACGATCGCCGTGGCGAAGAAGATGCCGTAGGGGATCGACATGCCCATCAGCACGCCGTAGACCGCCGCCACGCCGCCGCCGAAGGCCACCTGCGACAACGGCCGCGAGGGGCTCGTGCCCGGGTCGGTCACCATGTAGTTGGTGAACAGCACGAACGCGACACCGGACATCATGCCCAGACCGGCGGGTATCGAGACGTCGAGCAGGAACCCGCGGATCACCGCCTGGAGCACGAACCCGATGATCCACGCCATGATCAGCCACAACCGGCCGGTCAGCATGCCGTTGAGCATGGTGCCGCCGATGAGGATCAGGACCGGGATCAACCAGTCGACGAACGTCCCGACGTGCTCGGTGAAGTGGTAGGGCGGCGCGATGGACGCCCACGGGAACACCAGCAGGATCACCGCGATGCCGAAGTTCGACGGGTTCATGTAGTGCCGCATCCGACCGCGCACCGGAACCCGCAGCACCCACTTCGCGCCGACCGCCACGGTGACGCCGAAGATCAGCGCCCACACGTTGTCGTTGACGTAGATGAGCATGTTCATCGCCAGGCTCGTGATGTGCGCGGGGTAGAGGAACTCCATGAGCCCCCGGAACCCGTTGCCGGCGAACCGCGGCGCGCGGCCCTCCTGCCGGGCGCCCACCACTTCCAGGAAGATCTCCACCGTGTAACCGGTGGCCAGCGCGATGAACGGCCACAGCCACGGCTGCTCGAACCCGAGGACCGTGTAGCCGACGATGTTGAAGACGGTGATCGAGATGGCGAACCGCCGCAGGGCGGTGACCACCTTGGGATCGTGCCGAGGCGGGCTAGGTTTCGTCTCAGCCATGTTCGTCACTTCTCCTTGGCCTGGTCGCCGAGCTGCAGGTCGTGCCAGCCCGCGGACAGTGTCAGGTCTTGTTCGTGGATCGAGCCGTCGCGGTCGCGCCACTTGACGTGCACCTCGACCGGCCCGGACTGCTTGCCGAGTCCGAAGTGGACTTCGTGGCTGCGCTTGCCGGAGTGGCCACTGCCGCCGTCGACCCGGTTGATCTGGGTGCGCCCGTCGGCGGTCTTGATCGTCACCTGCGCGCCGATCACGGGTGAGCCGACGGTGTCGTCGCCGTCCTGCTCGTGGGTCAGCCGCAGGCCGAGGAACTCGTTGGACGACTCGCCGGTGTTGCGGTAGAACACCGGGTCCTCCCACTGCCGGGAGATCGCCATGTCGAGCCGGCCGTCGCCGTCCACGTCACCGGTCGCGATGCCGCGGGTCGGCACGGGGATGTCCATGCCCAGCGTCGGCGAGAGGTTGTCGTAGCGGCCCTCGGCGTTCTTGACGAACAGGTGGAACCGCTGGCTGCCGCCCACGTCGTCGCCGGCGGTGACGTACGGCCACCACATCGGGTTGGCCAGCAGCGCGTCGTTCGCCGTCGCCAGCTCCTGCAGCTGGGGCCAGCGGTTGACGTCGCCCTTCACGAACCCGGTCGCCTGGGCGACTTCCAGCTCACCGCTGTTGTCGAAGTCGGACAGCTTCACGTCCCAGCCCCAACCCGACCAGGCCAGCAGCAGCGGTCCGCTCTCGTCCTCCCACGGCGCTCCGCCGTCGCTCAGCGTCGACTTCATGTCCTCGCCCGTGCTCATGAAGGCGAAGTGGCTCTCCTCGATGCCGAACGAGGTGGTGATGTTGCTGACGAACATGTCGTAGAGGCCGTCGTCGTTGAGGTCGCCGAAGTCGACACCCATGCCCTTGAACGAGTCGACGCCGACGTTCTTGGACTTCGGCTCGAGCGGCGTGCGGGAGTTCTCGACCACCGCGAACTCGAACTTGCCGGGGGTGGACCGGTTGTGCAGCAGGCGGTCCGGGCCGAAGTCGTGCGCCAGGTACAGCTCGGGCAGCAGGTCGCCGTCGACGTCGTTGGAGCTCGACGCCAGCACCCAGCCCTTGGACGCGTCGTGCGGGATCGCGTTGTCGTGCTGCTTGAAGGTGGCGGTCGGGTTGGACCCCGCCGTGCCGCCGGTCCACTCGAAGATGTAGTCCTCGCCACCGTTGAGCGCCGCGGACATCGAGGCGTTCATCTCCACACCGGTGTCCTTGCTCGGGTCGAGCACGGGACCGTGCGGGAAGTAGTTGCCGATGTAGATGTCGTCGTGCCCGTCACCGTCGAAGTCGGCCACGGTGGCGGAGTTGGAGTTCCACTCCGGACCGGAGTAGCGCCCGCTCGACGCGCCGGGCACCAGCTCGGTGGCCTCGAACGAGTCGGCGGTCAGGTCCTCCTCGCCCGCCTTGGCCAGGTGCAGGATCGGCGTGCGGCCCCACAGGTAGACCAGCAGGTCCATCGCGCCGTCTTCGTTGAAGTCACCGGGGACGCAGCCCATCGGGGCCATCACGTCGTTCACCGGCAGGCTGCCGGAGCTCAGCGCGAACGGCGCGTACCGCGGTGCCTTCCCGGCCTCCGGCGCGGGCGTGATGACGACCTGGTCGATGCGCACGTCCACGAAGCAGATGTCGTTGGACAGCCCGTCGCCGTCGAGGTCGTTCATGGCGATGGCGGAGCCGACCGACGAGATCCACGCGTCGATGTGCTGGTAGTCCTTGTTGACCTTGCGGATCGACTGCTGGGTGTAGCCGCCGGGCAGGGCGATGGACTCGGGCGCGAACCCGAAGCCCGAAGCCAGTTCCTGCTTCTCGGCGGCCGACGACTCGGGCAGCCTCGCCACCGAGAAGGTGGCGGCGACCAGCACCAGCGCGAGGATCCCGGGTAGTTGCCTGCGCAGCCAGCCGGTAGTGGCGCTCACGTGCCGACTCCTTCCTGGTGGACGAACTCTGCGGCGATGCGCTGCCGCCACGTTTCGAACGCGGGCTCGGAACCGTCGGTGATCGGCGGCGCGGGACGCACGTCCTGCGTGATCCGCGCGGCCTTCTCCGGCTCCATCCCGCAGAAGATCCGGGTCGCCATTCCGGTGTGGGGCACGATCAGGCCCGCCTTCACGCGTGCCTCGGCGGCGAACGCGCTGGCCTGGGCGACCATCCCGGCGTGCTGCCCGGAACGTTCCCGGAACAGCTGCAACTCGTCCTCGGTGACGCCGCCCGCGTAAGTGGCCGCCAGGCCCGCACCGGAGTACAGGTCTTCGCGGCGGTGCTCGGGGAAGCCGTCGATGAGGTCCGCGACGTGCTCGGCGTCGGTTCCGCCGACGAACCACATCGCGCGACCGATGCCCTGGTCCAGCGCGCGCAGCGTGTACGCCCGCGGTCCGGAGGCCGGCCACGGGAAGTCGTGGTCGACGTGCTGACCGTGCACGTACTTGTCGGTGTGGAAGTAGGCCTGGTGGAAGCCGTAGCCGTCGAGGACCAGCCAGCGCAGCAGCGGGTCCGTCGTCGTGTCGGCGGGCCACCGGAACTTCGGCAGCCGGGCCATCGCCCAGCCGATCCCGACGTAGACCATGTAGATGTGCTCGGCGGCTCGTCCCTCGAGGAACTGCTCGACGTGCCGGGAGTGGCCGAAGGGCATCCCGTCCAGCATCGCGAAGCCCATGCCGGCGCCTTCGTAGGCGAAACCCTTGAACCTCGTCGGCAGTCTCTCGAGGGCTTCCTCGGCATCCCGCGGGTGGCGGGACTCGACCGCGTAGGCGTACCCGGAGATGAACATCCGGCCGACGGTCTCCAGTAATTCCTTGGATTCCGAGTTCTTGACCCTGAAGCCGCGGGTCTCCATCAGCGTTTCGGATATCTTCGGAGTCAGTAATCGGCGCCGCAAGGCGCGCAACGCACTCATCTACATCCCCCCAACGTCGGGCGACCATTAACGGGACAGGAACGGGAAAATAGTTGCAGCGCGGCGCTCGGCGCGGCTACTTCCGGCTTGCGGACTCGCGACCGGAAAATCCGTGATCACGCGACGGGACGCGTGCGCATTGCCGCGAAATGCGCACGAATCCTGCTGCGCCACACCTCGTACGGCGGTACCGGTCCCTCGGTGTCGGGTGCGACCGCGGTGGCGTCGGCGAGTTCCGACGCGGCCTCGGGGGTGATCTCCGCGAACGTTTCGACGGCGGTGGCGCTGTGCGCGGGGACGAATCCCGCGTGGACCCGGGCCTTCACCGCGAAGACCGAGCCCAGTGCCAGCTCCGGGCGGTGCTCACCCGCGGCGGCGGGCAGCGTGGCCAGCTCGTCGGGCGTGCCACCACCGGCGAACGTCGCCGCCAGGCCGACACCGCTCCACAGGTCGGCGTGCCGAGCCGGGTCGAACCGGCCCAGTGCCCGCGCCACCTCCTCGGCCTGTGCGCCGTGGATGAACCACAGCGCCCGACCGATGCCCTGGTCGATGGCGCGCGGGAAGTAGTCGGGTCGGCCCTGCCACGGGTAGGAAGGGGGCACGCGCTGCTCGTCAACCCACTTGCGGCTGTGGAAGTAGGCCAGGTCGAACCCGTAGCCGTCGACCGCGAGCCAGGTCATCGTCGGGTGGTAGGGCGAGCCGGCCAGATCCGGCACGACCTTGCGCCACAGCCCGCGCGGCAGGTGGTTCATGGCGAAACCGATGCCGATGTAGGCGACGAACAGGTGCTCCGCGCCCGGTCCGTTGAGCAGGTCGCGGGCCCGCGTGCCCCGGCCCATCACGTCGCGGATGGTGAACGCCATCGTCGCGCCCTCGTAGGCGAAACCGCGCAGTTCGGGCTCCACGAACCCGAGCCGCCGCACGATCTCGTCCTGGTCGCGGGAGTCGATACCCCACTCGAAGCCGCAGACGACCGACTGCGGGATGGCGTCCAGCTTTGGCGCGTACTCCGAGGACGCGCCGGGGAAACCGCGCGCGCCGAGCGTCACCTCCTGCAACGAAGGCGCCATCAAGAGCCTGCGCAGTGATCCCAGCGTTGTCGACATGGTGCCAGACCCCCAGTGCGTGTCGGGATTCTCGGTGTCCTCGGTCCGGACGTCGAGCGCTCCCAGGATCGGTCCGGAACGTCGGCGAAACCTTCTCCGAACATGCGCAATCCGTGGGCGAAACGGGTGGTTGGCACTGCGGGCCGGAATTCTCGCCGGTACCGGGTTCCCTTTGTCGGATCCGCACGGTGTTCCGGAGAGGAGAAGTCGGTCGCCACGGCGGTGCGCGGACCTCGGCGCGCTCCCACCACTCCGGGCGAGGCGCCGGTAACCGACCGTCGAAGACCGCTGAATCGTGGCAATGCGTGACGGCCCGGAACTCCGCGGAGTCCCGGGCCGCGAGTGCGTGCGTCAGTCCACGTTGGACAGCGTGAACTGGCCGGGCCGCCTGCCCTCACCGGCCGGACCGCGGTAGGCCTGGGCGATCTCCAGCCACTGCGTGGCGATCTCGCCCTCGGCCCGCACGTCCAGGTCGGCGTGGTGCCGCCGCCGGGTCACCAGCAGGCAGAAGTCCTCCGCCGAACCGGTCACGCGCTGGGCGGCGTCCTCCGGGCCGAAGGACCACAGCGTGCCGGACGGCGCGGTGATCTCGAACCGGAACTCCTCCGCCGGTGGCTCGCTGCCACGCGCCAAGTAGCCGAAGTCCTTGGTGCGCACCGCGAAACCGACCAGGAAACCGAGCCGGTCGTCCCACTCCCGACGCACACCGAGGGCGTCGGCGACGTCCTGGCCGTGCCCGAACAGCTCCATCATGCCCGCGCTGGCCAGCACCGCCGGCGGCAGTGGGTTCACCAGCCACGGCACCGTGGTGTCGGCGGGCACGGCGGCCAGCGCCTCGATCGCCTTGGCCTTGGTCTCGTGCCAGCGAGCCAGCAGCCCAGGGGTGTCGAGCGCGAGGTGCGGCGCCATGGCGCCATCGACGTTGGCGTTGAAGTCGGAGGACAGGCTCGCCGTCATCGCCTGGAACCGGTCGGGGTCGGCCGCCGCGAGGCCCGCCATGCCGAAGATCGAGATCAGGTGTGCCACCTGGTGCTTGACCGTCCAGCCCGGTGACGGCGTCGGCCGCGACCACTCGGAGTCGTCCAGGTCGGCGATCATCCGGTCGAAGTCGTCGCCCGTGGCCCGGAGCGCCGTGATCACATCCATGCGCATGTCCTTCGCTCGAGTTGACTGAGCCCTGACGATGCCGCAGGAGGCAGCGGAAGTCTTCTCACGTCGTGCTCTAAGCCCCGCCGCCCGACCTCACGCGGAACCGGCACGTCAGCGGCCGACCGAACGGCTCGTGCGGCTGACCGCGACCGGCCGGGCGGCGCACCCGTACCGCCGGTGCGGGCCTGCCGCCCGACGGGCGGTGGTGCCATCGTCGGGCAGCAGGTCCAGCGAGCGCGGTCAGGCGACGCCGGCGGCGATGAGCTGCTGCCAGATCACCCCTTGGTCGACGACCTCGACGCCGAGCTTCTCCGCCTTGGCGGTCTTGCTCGCGCCGACGTCCGCGCCGGTGATCAGGTAGTCGGTGTTGGCCGAGACCGAGGTCGCGGTGGTGGCGCCCGCCTTCTCGCAGAGCCGCTGGAAGGTCGGGCGGGGCACCTTCTCGCCGGAACGCGGGTCGCTGATCGCACCGGTGATCACCACCGTCTTGCCCGCCAACGGCGCGTCCGACGCCACGACGGGCGGCAGGTCCTCGTCCCGCACGTCCAGCGACACCCCGTGCTCCCGCAACCGTTCCAGCTCGGGCCGCAGCCGGGTCAGGTGCTCGGTCAGCGAGGCCGCGACCTTCGGGCCGATGTCCTCGACCTCCACGAGCCGGTCCTCACCGGCGTCGGCGACCTCCTCCAGCGAGCCGAACCCGGCCCGGCACAGGCGGGTGGCGGTGCCCTCCGAGGCCATCGGGATGGCCAGGCCGATCAGCGCGCGACGCAGACCCACGGCACGGCTCGCGGCGATCGAGTCGATCATGCGGGTGGCCGAGGTCGCGCCGATCCGGTCGAACTCCAGCAGCTGCTCCTTGGTCAGCCCGTAGAAGTCCGACGGGTGCTCCAGCAGCCCCGCCTCGGCGAGCCGCTCGATCCACACCGGACCGACCGCCTCGATGTCCGCCGCCGCCCGCGACGCCCAGTGGATCAGCCGCCGCACCGTCTGGGCGGGGCAGGCCACGTTGGTGCAGAACAACTCGCGGCTGTTGCCCTGCTCGGTCACCGGGTGCCCGCACGACGGGCACGCGTTCGGTGGCACGATCTCCAGCTCCGCGCCCGTGCGCTTGGACTCGTCCAGCACACCGGCCACGAACGGAATCACGTCGCCGGCTCTGCGGATCAGCACCGTGTCGCCGATCCTGATGCCACGCGCGCGGATCACCTCCTGGTTGGCCAGCGTCGCGCGGGTGACGGTCGTGCCGCCCACGAACACCGGCTCCAGGTGGGCGACCGGGGCGATCTTGCCCGTCTTGCCGACGTCCCACACCACGTCGACCAGCACCGTCGTCTTCTCCTCGGCGGCGAACTTGTACGCCAGCGCGCCGCGCGGCGAACTCGACCGGGTGCCGGCGGCCGCGAACGCGTCCCGGTTCGCCAGCCGCAGCACCGCGCCGTCCAGGTCGTAGTCCAGGTCGTTGCGACCTTGCTCGATCCCGGTGACGACCGCCAGCGCGGCCTCGGCGTCGGCGCAGTGCCTCATGTCGGCGACGTCGAACCCGAGCGCGCGCAGCCCCTCCTCCAGGTCGGCGCGGGCGCTGTCCGCCTCCGAGGTGTCCAGGTCGAAGGCGAAGAATCGCAGCCTGCGCTCGGCGACCGTGGCCGCGTCCTTCGCCCGCAGGGTGCCCGCGGCGGCGTTGCGCGGGTTGATCAGCGGCTTGTCCGGGTGGGCGGTGTTGTAGGCGGCGAACGTGGACCGCAGCATCACCGCCTCACCGCGCACCTCGACCCGGCCGGCCGCGCCGACCCGCTCCGGCACGCCGTCGACCAGGGCGCGCACCAGCGGCGTCACGTCGTCACCCACCGTGCCGGTACCGCGGGTGACCGCACGGGCCAGCCGCCCCTCCTCGTAGACCAGCGCCAGCGACAGCCCGTCCAGCTTCGGCATGACCACCACCGGCTGGCCGGGGAACCGGTCGAAGAACGCCTCGACCTGCTCCGGTCTGGTCGCCTTCTCCAGCGACAGCATCGGCCGCGAGTGCCGGACCGGCGCGTGCAGCACGGTGGGCGCGCCCACCTGCTCCAGCGGGTTCGGGTCGGGGGCCAGCTCCGGGTTCGCCTCGACCAGGCCCCGCAGCTCGTCCTCGATCGCGTCGTACTCCGCGTCCGCCACCAGCGGCGAGCCGCGGTAGTAGGCGTCGCGCAGGGCGACGACCTGGTCGGCGAGTTCCTGGATGCGTTCCCGAGCGTTCACGGCTGACAAGTTACCGGCGACCACCGACAATTCGCGGTGCGGACGATGCCCGCGGGCACGAATCTCGGTCGCGTGGCGGCCCGATCCGCCCTACCTTCTGCGTCGAGCAGAGGAGAACCGTGGAGCAGATCAGCAAGCGACTGATGAACTGGGCGTCCATCCTGGACCCGGGCACGCGCGAGCAGGCGGAGAAGGCCTCGCGCATGCCGTTCATCTACCCGCACCTGGCGCTCATGCCCGACGCGCACCTCGGGAAGGGCGCCACGGTCGGCAGCGTCATCCCCACCTTGGGCGCGATCATCCCGGCCGCCGTCGGCGTCGACATCGGCTGCGGCATGATCGCCGTGCGCACCCAGTTCACCCTGGACGACTTCCGCGACCGCCCGCTCGCACCGCTGCGCGTGGCGATCGAGAACGCCGTGCCGCTGTCGGCGGGCAAGTACAACACCCGGCTGACCGACACGGCGCGTGAGCGGGTGGAGGTGCTCAGCCGAGGTGCCGAGAAGGCCGGCTTCGAGCCCGGCCGCTACGCGGGCAACTGGGAACTGCAGCTCGGCACGCTCGGCAGCGGCAACCACTTCATCGAGGTCACGCTGGACGAGACCGGGCGGGTGTGGCTGTTCCTGCACTCCGGGTCGCGCGGCGTCGGCAACAAGATCGCCCAGAAGCATATCCGGATCGCGCACGAGCAGTGCGAGCGCCGGTGGATCGACCTGCCCGACCCGGACCTGGCCTACCTGGTCGAGGGCGAGGACGAGTTCTGGCACTACATCCGCGAGATGCGGTGGGCCCAGGAGTTCGCCTGGCTCAACCGCGAGGAGATGATGGACCGGGTGGTCGACTGCGTCGCGGAGTGGACGGGCCGTGAGGTGGACCGGCAGGAGGTCTTGAACTGCCACCACAACTACACCGAGCAGGAGACCCACTTCGGCAAGAAGGTGTGGCTGTCCCGCAAGGGTGCGATCAACGCCGAAGAGGGTCGGGCGGGCCTCATCCCGGGTTCGATGGGCACCGCGTCGTACGTCGTGGTCGGCAAGGGCAACCGCCTGTCGCTGAACTCGTCGCCGCACGGCGCCGGCCGGGAGTACTCGCGCTCGGCCGCGCGGCGGGCCTTCGACCGGGACGATCTCCGCAAGGCGATGGTCGGCATCGAGTACCGCGACACCGACGCGTTCATCGACGAGATCCCGGCGGCGTACAAGGACATCGACGTGGTGATGCGTGACGCGGCGGACCTGGTCGAGGTGCGCCACACGTTGCGGCAGATCGTCAACGTGAAGGGCGACTGAGCACGGCATGTAGTTGAGTGGTCGCGTGAGGTGAGGTCGGCTACGGTCGGCCTCATCTCCGCAGGTCAGCTCATTCCGGACCCCGACTATGCATGGTCATGCAACGTCGTGCATACTTCTGGTCGTGTCCAAGGTGCTCACTTACCTCCCCGCCGGCGAACACGTCGGCATCGCGTTCTCCGGTGGTCTCGATACGTCCGTGGCGGTCGCCTGGATGCGGGAGAAGGGCGCGGTGCCGTGCACGTACACCGCGGACATCGGTCAGTACGACGAGCCCGACATCGCATCGGTCCCCGGCCGCGCCGCCGCGTACGGCGCCGAGATCGCCCGCCTGGTCGACTGCCGGGCGGCCCTGGTCGAGGAAGGACTCGCGGCGCTGGCCTGCGGTGCGTTCCACATCCGCTCCGGCGGCCGGGCCTACTTCAACACCACGCCGCTCGGCCGGGCCGTGACGGGCACCATGCTGGTGCGCGCCATGCTCGACGACGACGTCCAGATCTGGGGTGACGGCTCCACCTACAAGGGCAACGACATCGAGCGGTTCTACCGCTACGGCCTGCTGGCCAACCCGTCCCTGCGGATCTACAAGCCGTGGCTGGACGCCGCGTTCGTCGGCGAGCTCGGCGGTCGCACCGAGATGTCGGAGTGGCTGCAGGCCCGCGGCCTGCCGTACCGGGCGAGCACGGAGAAGGCGTACTCCACCGACGCCAACATCTGGGGCGCGACGCACGAGGCCAAGTCGCTCGAACACCTCGACACGGGCATCGAGATCGTCGAACCGATCATGGGCGTGCGGTTCTGGGACCCCGAGGTCGAGATCGCCACCGAGGACGTCACGGTCGGCTTCGACCAGGGCCGTCCGGTGACCATCAACGGCAAGGAGTTCTCCTCCACCGTCGACCTGGTGCTGGAGGCCAACGCCATCGGCGGCAGGCACGGCCTCGGCATGTCCGACCAGATCGAGAACCGGGTCATCGAGGCCAAGAGCCGCGGCATCTACGAGGCGCCGGGCATGGCGCTGCTGCACGCCGCGTACGAGCGCTTGGTCAACGCGATCCACAACGAGGACACCCTCGCCGCCTACCACACCGAGGGCCGCAAGCTGGGCCGGCTGCTGTACGAGGGCCGCTGGCTGGACCCGCAGGCGCTGATGGTGCGCGAGTCGTTGCAGCGGTGGGTCGGCACGGCGGTCACCGGCGAGGTGACGATGCGCCTGCGCCGCGGTGAGGACTACTCGATCCTGGACACCGCCGGTCCCTCGTTCAGCTACCACCCGGACAAGCTGTCCATGGAGCGGACCGAGGACTCGGCGTTCGGGCCGGTCGACCGCATCGGCCAGCTGACCATGCGCAACCTCGACATCGCCGACTCGCGCGCCAAGCTGGAGCAGTACGCGGGGCTCGGCATGGTCGGCAGCCAGACGGCGTTGATCGGCACGCCGCAGGTGACGCCGACCGAGCTGATCGGCGCGATGCCCGAGGGCGGTGCCGAGGTGATCGCCTCCCGCGGTCGGGTGGCCGACGACGAGCTGCTCGACCACGCCGCCCTGGAAGCCGGCAACGACTGAGCCGCTCCGGGCGCTGACGAACGTTCGGCCGAGGCGCCCGCGCCGGTCCACGTGCGACGTGGCCGGTGCGGGCCTCGGCGTTCGGCGGGCGCCTCGGGCCTCACAGCCCGTGCCGGCGGTCGCCCGCGACGAGTTCGGCGACCCTGGCCTCGGATGCGGCCGAGAACGGGCTCCGGTAGTCCTCGACGGCCAGTCGGGTCTCCTCCGCGATCAGGTCGGCGTTGATCTGGGCACCGGCGACGGCACCGGCCGCGGCGGCCCCGCCGACCTGCGCGGCCAGGTCGGTGACGTTGCCCGCGACCCACACGCCGGGCACCTCCGTGCGGCCCATCGCGTCGGCCGGGATGTGCTCGCCCATCCCGGACGGGTGCGGCACCGGCCGCAGTCCCAGCGCGGTCAGGAAACCGGCGCGGGCCACCATCCGTGACGCGACCGCGACCACTTCGCGGCCGACCGTGCGGCCGTCGGCCAGCCGCACGGCGACGATGCGGTCACCGGCGATCTCCAGCGACGCCACCTCGCCCGCCACGACCTCGACACCCCGCGCGGCCAGCTGCTCGGCCTGCTCGGCGGTCGGCGGCTGCGTGTGGGCGAAGAACGTCACGTCGGCGCTGAGCTGCCGGAACATCAACGCCTGGTGCACCGCCATCGGCCCGGTGGCCAGCACGCCGATGGCCTGGTCGCGCACCTCCCAACCGTGGCAGTACGGGCAGTGCACCACGTCGCGGCCCCACCGCTCGCGCAGGCCCGGCACGTCCGGCAGCTCGTCCACCAACCCCGTGGTCACGAGCAGTCGACGTGCGCGGACCGTGCGGCCGTCGGCCAGCGACACCGCGAAACCGCCGCCGTCCCGCGTCACGGCGTCGACCTCGCCCGTTACGACGTGACCGCCGTAGCGGCGGACCTCCGCCCGGCCGAGTTCCACCAGCTCGGCCGGCGGCATCCCGTCCCTGGCCAGCAGCCCGTGCGCACCGTCGGCCGGCGCGTTGCGCGGCGACCCGGCGTCGACCACGACCACCGACCGCCGCGACCGCGCCAGCATCAGCGCACCGTTCAACCCGGCGGCACCGCCGCCGACCACCACCACGTCATAGCTGTCGCCCAGCTGAAAAGTCATCGCGACCACCTCCGCGACCACCATGCGTGAGTGGTGGGCGGAACGGCAAACGTTGTTGCCGATTCCGCAACGAGGGGCCGGCCCCCGGCTCCCACCGGGCCGGCCTCCCGTCAGGTGCTCAGAACCTCACCGTGGCGCAGCCGACCCGGGGACCGGCGGTGCCCGCCTTGCCCGGCTCGGTGGCGGTGCGCTGGGCGTGGACCACGACCGAGCCCGCCCGCCGGTCGGCGAACCGCCAGGGCACGACCGCGCCGACGACCGCGCGGCCACGGTCGTCGGTGGTGAAGTCCAGCCAGATCTCGTTCTCGGGGTTGGCGTAGGCGGGGTCCACCGACGGCTGGTTGGGGTCCACCACGTGCTGGTGGTGCGCACCCGCGTCGGTGGGTGCCGCGCCGCACGGGTACTGGTGGGCGTGCGCGCCGTAGGTCCGGTTGGGGACCAGGCCGTACACGCTGAGCAGTGCCTTCGTGGAGTGCCGGAGCGGGGTGGCCACGACCATCACGGCCGCGCCCGGCGCGATCAGCGCGGTGTCGTAGGTGTAGGCCTTGGTCGCCGCGTCCGGGGTGGCGAAGCGGGCCACCGTGATCGCGACCCCGCTGCCGTGAGGGCTGTCCGCGGCTGTCGCCGGCGTCACCGCCGTCGCGAGCAGTCCGCCGATGATCAGGGGAACCAGACGTTTCACACTTCTGCCTCTCGTGGGAAAGGCGGCGGCTGGGGTCGAAATTAGCACCGATCACCCGGCCCCGCTTTCACAGCTAATTCGGGGGCGGTGAACGGCGGGTCTGCCCCACACTGGGCGGCGTGCTGCTCACCCTGACCACAACCCACCGACCAGCCACCGACCTCAGCCACCTGCTGCACAAACACCCGGATCGGGCGCAGTCGTTCACCACCTCCTCCGGCACCGCGCACGTGTTCTACCCGCGCGCGGACGAGGAGGAGTGCACGGTCGCGCTGGTGCTGGAGGTCGACCCGGTGGCCCTGGTGCGCGGTCCCGGCAGCACGCTCACCCAGTACGTCAACGACCGCCCGTACGTCGCGGGCTCGCTGCTCACCGTCGCACTCGGCTCGGTGTTCCGGACCGCGTTGAACGGCCGCAGCAAGAGCCGCCCGGACGTGGCCGCCACCCCGATCCCGCTCACCGTGCGCGTCCCCGTCCTGCCGCACCGCCTGGTGGAACGGCTGTTCACGCCGCTGGGCTGGACCGCGCACATCACGCCCCTCCCGCTCGGCGACGGCGACGACTCGCGTTACGCCGACGTCACGCTCACCGGAACGCTCACCCTGTCCGAGGCCCTGAAGCACCTGTACGTCCTGCTGCCCGTGCTCGACGGCGACAAGCACTACTGGGTGTCCGAGGACGAGGTGGACAAGTTGCTGCGCGCGGGGGAGGGGTGGCTGGGCACGCACCCGGACCGCGAGCTGATCACCACCCGCTACCTGATGCGCCGCCGCCCGCTGGTGCAGTCCGCGCTGTCCCGGCTGGCCGACGTGGAGGAGGTCGAGCCGGAGGAGTTGGACAACGCGCTGGTCGAGCCCAAGGTCTCGCTGGCCGTGCAGCGGCGCGAGGCCATCCTCGACCAGCTCAAGCAGGCCGGCGCCCGGTCGGTGCTCGACCTGGGCTGCGGTGGCGGCGCGTTGCTGCGCGCCCTGCTCGAACACCCCGAGTTCGACCGCATCCAGGGCGTGGACGTGTCGTCGAGCGCCCTGGCCACCGCCGAGCGCAGGCTGCACGTGGACCGGATGTCGGATCGGCAGCGCGCCCGCCTCACGCTGCGCCAGTCGTCGCTGACCTACGCCGACCCGGAGCTGCAGGGCTACGACGCCGCCGTGCTGATGGAGGTGGTGGAACACCTCGACCCGGACCGCCTGCCCGCGTTGGAGCACTCGGTGTTCGTCGTGGCACGACCGCGCACGGTCCTGGTCACCACGCCGAACGTCGAGTACAACGCGTTGTTCGAGACCCTGCCGGAAGGCCGGCACCGGCACTCCGACCACCGCTTCGAGTGGACCAGGGCGGAGTTCGAGGACTGGACGAACGGTGTCGCGCAGCGCCGCGGCTACACCGTGCGGCACCTGCCGATCGGACCGGTGGACGCCGAGCGCGGCGCACCGACCCAACTCGCCGCCTTCACCCTCGTCGAACACAGCAGCCTGGGGGAAGACTGATGGAACTGAAGATCCCGGACCTCTGCCTCGTGGTGCTGGTCGGCGCGTCCGGCTCGGGCAAGTCCACGTTCGCGCGCAAGCACTTCCTGCCGACGCAGGTGCTGTCCAGCGACTACTTCCGCGGCCTGGTCGCCGACGACGAGAACGACCAGTCGGCGTCCGCCGCCGCGTTCGAGGCGCTGCACTTCGTGGCTGGCAAGCGCCTGGACGCGGGCCGCACCACGGTGATCGACGCGACGAACGTGCAGCGGTCCGACCGCGCGCAGCTGGTGGAGCTGGCCCGTGCGCACAACGTGCTGCCGGTCGCGATCGTGCTGGACCTGCCGGAGGAGGTCTGCCTCGCCCGCAACGCCTCCCGGCCGGACCGCGACTTCGGCCCGCACGTCGTGCGCCGCCACCGCGCCGCGCTGCGCAAGTCGTTGAAGCACCTCGGCAAGGAGGGCTTCAAGCGGGTGCACGTGCTGCGCACCCAGTCCGAAGTGGACGACGCGGTGATCGTGCCGGAACGGCTGCTGAACGACCTGCGCCACGAGACCGGGCCGTTCGACGTGATCGGCGACGTGCACGGCTGCCGCGCCGAGCTGGAGGACCTGCTGGTCAAGCTCGGCTACACGCCGGTGCGCGACGACGCCGGACGCCCGGTGGACGCCGTCCCGCCGGTGGGACGCCGTGCGGCGTTCGTCGGCGACCTGGTCGACCGCGGCCCGGACACGCCCGGTGTCCTGCGCCTGGTCATGGGCATGGTCGAGGCCGGGCACGCGTTCGCCGTGTGCGGCAACCACGAGCAGAAGCTGGTGCGTGCCCTGCGCGGCCGCAACGTGCAGGTCAAGCACGGTCTGGCGGAGTCGCTGGCGCAGCTGGCGGCCGAGCCGGAGGAGTTCCGCGAGCGGGTCGTGCGGTTCTGCGACGGCCTGATCGCGCACTACGTCCTCGACGGCGGCGACCTGGTGATCGCACACGCGGGCCTGCCGGAGAAGTTCCACGGCCGCGCGTCGGCCCGGGTGCGCAGCTTCGCCCTGTACGGCGACACCACCGGCGAGACCGACGAGTACGGCCTGCCGGTGCGCTACCCGTGGGCGACCGAGTACCGCGGCAAGGCGACCGTGCTCTACGGGCACACGCCCACGCCCGAGGTCGAGTGGATCAACAACACGATGTGCCTGGACACCGGCGTCGTGTTCGGCGGCAGGCTCACCGCGTTGCGCTACCCCGAGCGCGAGGTCGTGTCGGTCGACGCGCACGAGGTCTGGTACGAGCCGGTGCGCCCGCTCGTCGTGCCCGAGGCGGAACGGGAGCCGGACGTGCTCGCGCTGTCCGACGTGACCGGCCGCCGGTTCGTGGAGACGGCCCACCGCGGCCGGATCGGCGTGCGCCCGGAGCAGGCCGCGTCGGCGCTGGAGGTGATGAGCCGCTTCGCGATCGACCCGCACCAGCTGCTGTACCTGCCGCCGACGATGGCGCCGACGGCCACCTCGCAGCGACCGGACGTGCTCGAACACCCGGAGGACGCCTTCGCGGAGTACCGCGGCGCCGGCGTGCGCGAGGTGATCTGCGAGGAGAAGCACATGGGGTCGCGCGCGGTCGTC
This sequence comes from Saccharothrix sp. CB00851, assembly GCF_001905065.1. Classification (NCBI taxonomy): domain Bacteria; kingdom Bacillati; phylum Actinomycetota; class Actinomycetes; order Pseudonocardiales; family Pseudonocardiaceae; genus Saccharothrix; species Saccharothrix sp. CB00851. Next base: position 185,949 of record NZ_LWLC01000003.1, on the reverse strand, counting down.
CTGGTGCGCCAGGAGGGCGGTGGCGTGATCCACACGCGGACCGGCCGGGCGTTCTTCGACCCGCCGTTGGGCGACGAACTGCTGGCCCGCGTGCGCGAGGAGGTGACCAGGGCCGGTCTGTGGGACGAGTTCGACACCGACTGGCTGCTGCTCGACGCCGAGCTGCTGCCGTGGAACGCCAAGGCGTCCGGGCTGATCAAGGAGCAGTACGCGGCGGTCGGCGCGGCGGCGACGGGTGCCCTCGGCGTCGCGGTGGACGTGCTGGCGCGGACCGCGGACCGCGGCATCGACGTCGGCGACCTGTTGGCGCGCACGCGGAACAGGCTGGCGAACGCCACCGGCTACCGCGACGCCTACCTGCGGTACGTGCGGCCGACCGACGGGCTGGCCGGCGTCACGATCGCGCCGTTCCAGCTGCTCGCCGCCCGCGGCCGGACGTTCCACGACCGCGACCACCGGTGGCACCTGGACGTGCTCGGACGCCTGGGCGGCGAGCACTTCACCCGGACCAGGCACCTGGTCGTCGACACGACGGACGACGAGCAGGTCGCCGCGGGCATCCGCTGGTGGGAGGACCTGACCGCGGCCGGTGGTGAGGGGATGGTCGTCAAGCCGCTGGCCAACCTGGTGCGCGGCGACCGCGGCCTGGTGCAGCCGGGCGTCAAGGTGCGCGGGCGCGAGTACCTGCGGATCATCTACGGCCCCGACTACACGGAGCCGGAGAACCTGGAACGCCTGCGCAAGCGCGGTCTGGGCGCGAAGCGGTCACTGGCGATCCGCGAGTACGCGCTCGGCCTGGAGGCGTTGGAGCGCGTCGCCCGGGACGAGCCGCTGTGGCGCGTGCACGAATGCGTGTTCGCCGTGCTCGCCCTGGAGTCGGAGCCGGTCGACCCCCGCCTCTGAGGTGTCACGCGGTGCCGGGCAGCCGACCGAGCCGCCACCCGGCGGTTGCCCAGCACACGCCCCAGACCAGGAAGAACGGTGACCACAGCAGCAAGTCCCACCACGCCAGCATCCGGGCCAACTCGGCGTGCTCGGGCGGCGGCGCGCTGATGCCGGTCAGGACCAGCGCGTCGCCGACGAAGCCGAACCCGGCCACACCGATCGACCGGGCGATCATGAAGATGCCCAACACCCAGGCGACCACCCTCAGCAGGCGCGGCAGGACCGTGCCCCGGACGGTGGCCAGCGCCACGACGACACCCACCACCGCCGCAGCGGCCAGCACCCAGTGGCTCGTCACGAAGAAGGGATCGCGGGCGAGCAGCCGGTCACGCAGGTGCGGCGGCAGGGGGTCCTTGTCCGCCAACGCGTTGGCGCCCAACGCCTGGGCGAGCTTCATCGAGCCGTAGGCCGCCGCGCACGCCGCCGCGCCGTACCCGCCCAGCCGCGCCCGGTCAGGCCGCGACACGCTTCGTCCCCGTCACGTAGGACCGCACCATCTCCACGCACAGCCCGCCGACCACGAGCCCCAGCACGCCGTGGTACCACCGCCAGCCCACGGCCAGACCGATGAACCCGTCCAGCACCATGATCCCGGCGCCACCCACCACCGCCAGCGCCATGACGGCCAACACCACCAGCATCAACGTCCGCGGCACCTTGCGCAGCACCCACGGCGTGACGGTCGCGAGGGCGACGCACGCGCCCGCCAACCCGGACGCGGAGGCGAACCACTGCGCCACGGCCGGGTCCAGGAAGTAGGCCTCGGTCTCGGCGGCCGACACGGGAGGCCCGCCCGGGAACCCGAGCCGGGCCTGCGCGGCGAACACGGCTTTGCCCGCGGCATACCCGAGGAACAGCAACGCCAAGGTGTACGCCGGCCAGCGCCGCCGGCGCTCGGGATCAACCATGGCCCGACGATAGGGCCGCGGGAACCGCCGCATCCCCGATCATGAGGAATGCGACGGTTCCCGCGGGTGTCCTCTCAGCCGGACGCGGTGGCGGCTGAGAGCCGGTCGAACCGCTCTCAGACCCGGCAGGGGCTCCCGCCGGGCTCGGTCGGCTCGACGTTGGCCCTCGCCTCACCGAGCACCACGTCGGTCAGCAGGGTGTCCAGCGCGAACGCCCGCTGCACCACGCTGGTCGACGTGGTGGTGGTGCTGTTGAGCTGCAACGACCCGATCACCAACGGGATGGTCAGCGGCGCGCTGCCCACGGCGATCTGGACCCCGTTGATCCGCAGGCTCGCGATTTGCGACGAACCGGCGAACACCGGGTTGAGGTTCGCGTCGCACGTCACCGAGGCGTTCGCCTGGATGACGCCCACCTCGATGGTCACCAGCAGGCTGCTGATGCGGGTGTAGTCGACCCGGGCACTGGACACCGCGCCGTCACCGGGTGCCGGCGGCGTGGCGAGCAGGTCGTCCGGTGTCTGGTCGGTGCTCGCGGTCAACGCGTTGGCCCGCACGGTCAGGATGCCCGCCGACAGGTTCACGTTAGCCACGTTCTCGTAGTCGTCGACGCACGGCACGTCCGGCGGGTTGGCCCGCGCCACCACGATCCCGGCCAGGTTCAGCGCGGTCGCCTGGCAGGAGAACACGCCGGTCCGCTCCGAGGTCTTGATCCGCAGGTCCGACAGCACCGGGCTGTCACCGGACGGGCTCGCCGTCAACGTCGCCCGCACCTCGATGTACCGGCCGACCCGGGCGAACTCCACCCCGTTGGCCACCGGCGTGAACGCCTCGCCGGCCAGCCCCGCCTCGGTGTCGGACGTGCGGGCCTCCACCGTGATCGACGTGCCCGGCGGGACGCTGCCCTGCGCCTCGGTGTTCCAGGTGACCGTGCCCCAGGTCTGGCCCGCGACACCGCCGTCCTGCACCACCGACCACGTGCCGACCGGTGCGGTGATCTCGCCGAGCACCGAACCGGTCATGTCGCTGTAGTTGTACGGCCCGGCGCCGGCACCGAGGTCGACGGTCAGGTCGACCGCGCCGACGGTGAACCCGCCGTTGCCGACCGGACCGGCGGCCGGGTCGATGCGCTGGGCGTTGTTGGAGTTGATGTTGGTGACCCACACCTTGCCGTTGGTGTCGACCGCGACGCCGGTGGGGCCGTTGCCGCCGGGCAGGACCACGTTGCCGACGAACGTGCCGTCGGTGCGCAGGTGGCCGACCGTGTTCGTGCCGTTGTCGAGCGCGTGGGCGACCCAGACGTTGCCGTCCCGGTCGACCGCGACGCCCTGGGCGCGGGGGTGGCCGTGCGGGAAGGTGCCGAGGACGTTGCCCGCCGGGTCCAGCTTGACCGTGTTGCCCGAGTTGACCTGGGTGTGCCAGATCTCGCCGGTCACCGGGTCCATGCCCAGGCCGTAGTCACCGTGCGAGGCGTCCAGGCAGGCGCCCGTGCCGGTGCCCGGCTCGTACCGCAGCAGGTTGGCGCCGAACCGGGCCGACCACAGCGTGCCCGCCTGGTCGACCAGGCCGCCGTAGCCGCCGCAGCCGAAGCTGACCGGCGCGGTCAGCGGCGAGCCGTCGACGCCGGAGATCTTCTGGTGCTGGGTGTTGGAGCCACCGGTCCAGAGGTCGTTGTTGGCGTCCACGGCCACCGTGCGGGTGTTGGTGCCCGCGACCCGGCTGTAGGTGATCAGGCACTCGTCGGCCGCCGTGGTGACGCCGCCGTTGGCGTCGGCACCGCCCGCGTTGGTCCACGGCCGGATGTCGCCGAGGCCGCGTGACGTGGCGTACAGGCCGTCCTGGTCGCGGTCGACGCAGGTGTTGTAGCCGAACGGGCCTTTCAGGTAGTCGCCGGCGGGGTTGGGCGTGCCGTCGGCGTTGGTCCGGGTGCCGCCGCGGATGACGCCGACCCGGGTCACCGACCCACGACCGCCGTCCGCCTCGTTGCGGTTGGACAGCCAGGTGTTGCCGAGCTTGTCCACGGTGGTGCGGGACGGGTTGCGGCCCTGGCCGTCCGGCGCGGACAACCACTCGCCGACGATCTCGCCGGTGTTCACGTCGATGCGGACCATCGTGCCGCGCGCGGAGGCGGCGACGTTGACGTAGGGGAAGAACACGCTCTGGCGGTTGAGCTGGAGCTGGTCGTTGTTCGGGGCGTCGTGGTTGACGTCTTGGAGCACGCCCTGGTCGAAGTCGGCGTCCAGCGTGTAGAGCACGTCCTCGCCGGAAACGGGGGCGGCGGACGCCGACGGAGTGCCGACGAGGGGGATCAGGAGCGTGCCGACGGCAGCCAGCACTAGGGATCTTCGCGGGTGACGCATGGATCTGCCCTTCATTCGGGGTTCGGCAGGCATTCGGGCATTTCCGTCACGTGACAACCGGGTGTCGAAGGCCGGCGGGCACCCGTTACCGCACCCGGAAAGGTGAGTAGACGATTCGGCAGAAATCGGGTCCGGGATTCATCCCTTTCCGAGCGCGGACCGTCCGAACGGCCCAGTGTCAGGCTCCGCGAAGGTGAGCGTGGACGGTGTCGAGTAGGCCGTATGGTGGACTCCCTGGGCTGGTCCGGGCGCATCCGCCCGGTGTCGCCGTCAACCGGCCGGACCCGGCCGGACCCGGCCGACATTCCTCCTGGCTCGGCATACGTAGGCCGCCGGTCGTGCTCGTCGGATTCGTCGCGCCGCTGATCGCGAGCAGGCGCGGCGCTACGGGCGGCGCAATTTCGTCAACCTGAGCCGTTCGTCGTCGGAAAGTGCCGAATCGGTCAAAACGCGCACACCGCGCGCGCCGATCGGCTGGCCGTTCACCGAAGTCACCCAATTGGTCGGCACATCGGTGAACAAGGTGACTTCCGGCGTATCGGCGAAATGGCCGTAACCCAACACCGTCGACCGGCTCACGCTCGGGCCGTTGAGCACCACGTAATCCTGGTCGGCCGGCCCCGGGTCATCCACCCACGGCACCTCGTCACCCAGCGTCCAGCCGCCGACGCCGCCGTAGCGCAGCAGGAACGTGCGGGCGTGGTGGATCGTGACCACGTAGTGGTGGTCGCAGTCCGGGTCGACGGGCACGGGCGTGCGGGTGAAGTTCAGGCCGTAGGAGACGCCCGCCGCGCGCAGGCTGCGCGAGAACGCGGCCAGGTCGCCGCCGCTCGTGCTGATCGCCCGCGACAGCGCCGACCACGCGCCGGTGGCCGTCTGGTTCGGCAGGCGGGCACCCGGCCACGGGTCCCGAATGGTCATGCCACCCCAGATGAGGCGCACGGCGGGGGCCGGCCAGACATTGTCGCGCTCACCCCGGTAGAGGGTCATGTCCGGCATGGGAAATACTCCTCGCGAGGAATTCGTGAAGAGGAATCGGCTCCGATCCTACGCTGAGTAGGAGGAAGCGCGGACGAATTCACCGCCAAGGAGTACCGGGCCGCGAAAATACGGTGTTAAAAGGGGGAATATGCAGTGTCGTGTGCGGTGGGGCACCGCCGAGCGGGCGAAGGGGCCCGCCGCTGGGCAGCGGCGGGCCCCTCCGGGGTGTCACGACGGGTGGACCGTCCGGGCTAGCGCGGGAACAGGTCCCGGTACGAGCCCTGCGTCTGCACGTTCAACTCGCCGACGCGGATGGCCTTCGCCGTCGCGGTCCGCGGGTCGCGGATGTCGAGCACGTCGAAGCCCTTGGCCATGTCGGACGAGAAGATGTAGCCGTTGTAGTAGTACGCCGACCACGAGCCGCCGCCCGCGCCGTTGGGCAGCGGACCGCGCTCGAACCAGCCGATCTCCTTGGGGTTGCGGGAGTCGGTGAAGTCCCAGATCGAGATGCCGCCCTGGTACCACGCCTGCACCATGATGTCGCGACCCTGCACCGGGATCAGCGAACCGTTGTGCGCCACGCAGTTCTCCGTGTCGCCCTGGGTCCGGGAGATCTTGTAGTACGAGCGGAACTCCAGCTCCCGGTCGTCACCGCGTCCGGTGATGTCGTAGATGCCGTCCGCGCCGCGGGTCGGACCGATCTTCTCGTTGCAGGTCGGCGCGCCGCCGCCACCGAGCTCGTCGGTGAAGACGACCTTGGTGCCCTCGTTGTTGAAGGTGGCCGAGTGCCAGAACGCGAAGTTCACGTTGTCCTGGACGCGGCTGATCTCGCGGGGCCGCTCCCGGTCGGAGATGTTCCACAGCACGCCGTCACCCATGCAGGCGCCGGCCGCGAGGTCCTTCGACGGGTACACGGTGATGTCGTGGCAGCCCGAGGTGGCGCGGACGTAGCCCTCCTCGATCGTGCCGTCACGGCCGGGGTTGCCGCCGTCCGGGAACAGCACGGTCTCGCTGAGCAGCGAGGCCGACGCCGGGTCCTTCAGCGGCACCTTGACGATGCTGATCAGGTCGTGCGGCGGCTGGCAGTCCGGGAAGTTCGCGTTCGGCCCGTACGACGAGACGTACAGGTAGACGTTCTTGCCCTTCTTGTCAGGCACCAGCGTGTGCGTGTGCGAACCGCACTTGGTCTCGACCGCGGCGACGTACTTCGGGTTCTTCTTGTCGCTGATGTCGAAGATCTTGATGCCCTCCCACGCGTCCTTGTTGGTCGCGGAGAGCGGCGTGCTGGCGCAGGAGTTGTCGCTGCGCGAGGAGTCGGTGGACAGGAAGAGCAGGTTGTCCTTGACCGAGATGTCGTTCTGCGAGCCCGGGCACCAGACCGTGCTCACGATGGAGGGCTTGCGCGGCCGGCGGATGTCGTAGATGACGAAGCCGTCGTAGTTGCCGTCGAACGCGTAGCCGTTCTGGAACGCCAGGTCGGACCACGTGGACGAGGCGGTGAAGGGCGCCGGCTTCGGCAGGTTCGCCAGGTGCTTGATGTTGCGGGTGTGGCGGATCTCGTCGACGCCGGGCAGGCCGGTGGCCGCCTGCTCCTGGCTCGACAGCTGCGTCTCGGACAGTCCGGCCAGGTCCGCGTCGTCCGGCGCCGCGGTCGCCTGCGGCGCCCAGGCCACGACCGACAGGCTGAGCGCGAACGCGCCCAGGACCGCCGCCGGCCTTCTGCGGCGGCGGGTCACTTCACGTACTTCCACTTCAGGTTCCCCTTCCAACCCGGTGCAGGGTCCGCAGTATCACCCGTTCGCAAGGCTAAGTACCAGACCCGATCGTCGGTAAATTTCTGACTTCCGGCAGGTGGGACCGCCGGGTACGTTGGCGGCCGACCGGAGGTTCTAGGGGGTAGCGGGATGCGGATCGTGTTCGTCGCGGTGTTGGTGGCCGTCCTGGCGGGCTGTACGTCCCAGCCGGACGACCAGCCTCCGATCATCGCGCCGCAGGGGCCCGGTGAGCAAGCGAAAACCTTGGCGCCCGAGGATTTCGGCACCGATCGCTGGGTCGCGCCGAGTGATGCGGACCTGCAGTACGTGGCCCGCATGATCGTCCACCACCGACAGGCGCTGGAGATGACCGCCCTGGCGCCGGAACGCGCCCAGAACGAGACCGTGCGCGGCCTGGCGTCGCGCATCCACGACACCCAGGGTCCGGAAATCGCCGCGATGGAGCAGTGGCAGCGGCAGTACGCGGAGAACGCGCCCGCGCACGGCCACGGCACCCAGCTGCCGGAGGTCGACCACCGGTCGATGCCGGGCATGGCCACCGACGAGCAGTTGGCCGCGTTGAAGGCGGCGCGCGGCGCGGACTTCGACCGGCTCTTCCTCCAGCTGATGATCGCCCACCACGAGGGTGCCGTCCGGATGGCGATCGAGGTCCTGTCGTCGGGCCGTGACGTGCGGGTCGAGGAGATGGCCAACGACGTGGCCGTGTCGCAGACCGACGAGGTCGAGCGGATGAAGGCCATCACCATCCCCTGACCCCCGCGTGTCCTACCTCCCGAACGCGAGAGTCCAACGCTCAGAACGCGAGAGTCCAACGCTCAGGACCCCTGAATTCAACGTTCAGGTGCACCCCTGAGGGCGGCTCGGGGTGGTCTAAGGGAAGATCAACCGATCGGTTGATGCGAGGTGTGGCCCGCCGTGTGATCCGGTCGGACGCCGTCGCGACGACGCTGGTGGCATGGCAATCATCGAGGTGGAAGACCTCGTCAAGACCTACGACCGGAAGGTCGCCGTGGACGGTGTCTCGTTCACCGTCGACGAAGGGGAGATCTTCGGCATCCTCGGCCCGAACGGGGCGGGGAAGACGACGACCGTGGAGTGCGTGGAGGGCCTGCGCTCCCCGGACGGCGGCACGATCAGGGTCGACGGCCTGGACCCCCGACGTGACCGGGCGGAGCTGCGCACCCGGCTGGGCGCGCAGCTGCAGCAGAGCGACCTGCCCGACCGCATCCGGGTCGGCGAGGCGCTGGACCTGTACGCGTCGTTCTACCGCGACCCGGCCGACTGGCGGGAGCTGCTGGCACGCCTGGGCCTGGCCGACCGCGCCAAGACCGAGTACCGCAAGCTCTCCGGCGGCCAGAAGCAGCGCGTCTCCATCGCGCTGGCGCTGATCGGCAAGCCCAAGGTCGCCGTGCTGGACGAGCTCACCACGGGCCTGGACCCGCAGGCGCGCCGCGACACGTGGGAACTGGTCGAGCAGGTCCGCGACACCGGCGTCACGGTCGTCCTGGTCACCCACTTCATGGAAGAGGCCGAGCGGCTGTGCGACCGGCTCGCCCTGATCGACGCGGGCAAGCTGGTCGCGGTCGACAGCCCCGCCGGGCTCGTGTCCCGGGTGGACGGTGAGCAGCGGGTCCGGTTCCGGCCCGCCACGCCGTTCGACGTGGCGCTGCTCGCGGACCTGCCCGAGGTCACGCAGGTCGAGCGGCACGGTCCGCAGCTCGTCGTGACCGGCACGGGCAACCTGCTGCACGCCGTCACGTCCGTCCTCGCCCGCAACCAGATCGTCGCCGCCGACCTGCGCATCGAGCAGGCGGGCCTGGACGACGCCTTCATCCGCCTCACCGGCCGCAAGCTCTCGGAGTAACCGCATGCTGAAGATCGTCAACACCGAGTGGAAGCTGTTCCTGCGCGAGCCGAGCATGGTCGTGTTCGCCGTCCTCTTCCCGGCCATCCTGCTGCTGGTGCTCGGCGCGATCCCCGCGTTGCGCACCCCCGACCCGAACTTCGACAACCAGCGGTTCATCGACGCCTACATGTCCTCGCTGGTCGTGGTCACGCTGGCGTTCCTGGGGCTGAACAAGCTGCCCACCACGGTCGCCACCTACCGCGAGAAGGGCGTGCTGCGCCGCTTCTCCACCACCCCGGTCCACCCGGCACGCCTGCTGGTGGCGCAGGTGCTGGTCAACCTGATCGCGGGCGTGATCTCGATCGTGCTGCTCATGGTCGTGGGCCGGGCGGTGTTCGACATCGACCTGCCGCACCACCCGCTCGGTTTCCTGGTGACGTTCCTGCTCGGCATGCTGTCGCTGTCCGCCATCGGCCTGCTGGTCGCGGCCTGGGCGCCGAACGCGCGGACCGCCGGCGGTTGGGCGACCGTGGTGTTCATGCTGGTCATGTTCTTCGGCGGCGTGTACCTGCCCCGGTTCCTGCTGCCGGACTTCCTCAACACCATCGGCGAGTACCTGCCGCCGGGCGTCGAGGCGTTGCAGGAGTCGTGGCTGGGCGCCGCGCCGGACCCGGTGCACCTCGGCGTGCTGGCGCTGGTCACGGTGGCGGCGGGTACCGTCGCGGCGAAGTCGTTCCGCTGGGAGTGAGGGGTGCGCGTGGGCAGGGCCGATCTCGACGACTGGGAGAAGCGCCTGGACGCCGTCGGGCACCTCATCCCGTACTTCGTGCTGGTCCTGCCGACCGCCGTCTACCTGGCGCTCGAACCGGACCCGTGGCAGACCCAGGTGGTCAACGTCGGCATCGCGGCAGCCACCGGCCTGTGGATGCTGTGGTGGTTCACCCTGCACCCGGGCTGGCGGTCGAGGACCGGGCTGATGGCGGTGTTCTTCGTCGGCGTCCTGGTGGCGTACGCGGTGCTGGGGCTGCGTGAGCCGATCTTCGGGTTCTTCTCCTTCGCCGGGTACGTCTACGCGATCGAGGTGCTGCCCGGCCGGTGGAAGTTCGCCGGGGTGGTCGCCAACGGCGTGCTGGCGGCCACGTCCCTGCACGGCGGCCTGCCGGCGGCGGAGTTCGGCGCGATCGCGATCTACCTGGCGATCGTGCTGGTCATCGTGACGATCGCCGGTACGTTCACCATGCTCGGCCTGGTCACCACCGAGCAGTCGCGGCGGCGCAAGGAGATGGTCGCCGACCTGGCCGCGATGATGGAGGAGAACGCCGGTCTGCACGCCCAGTTGCTGATCCAGGCGCGCGAGGCCGGTGTGCTGGACGAGCGGCAGCGGTTGGCGCGGGAGATCCACGACACGCTCGCCCAGGGCTTCGCCGGCATCATCACGCAGCTGCAGGCCGACGAGAACCCGCCGCGGCACGTCGAGACCGCGTTGCGGCTGGCGCGGGAGAACCTGGCCGAGGCCCGTCGTTCGGTGCACGCCCTGCGCCCGCCGGCGCTGGTGGACGCGAACCTGCCGGACGCGTTGGCCGAGGTCACGGCGGGCTGGACGGATCAGACCGGGGTGGCCGCGTCCCTCCACACGACTGGTGCGGCGCGCGCTCTGCACCCCGAAGTGGAGGTGACGTTGCTGCGTGCCGCGCAGGAGGCGTTGTCGAACGTCGCCAAGCACGCGCGCGCTTCCCGAGTCGGGTTGACCTTGTCGTACATGGAGGACGTGGTGACGTTGGACGTGCGCGACGACGGCGCGGGGTTCGACCCGGAGGCGCGGACGGACGGGTTCGGGCTGGTCGGCATGCGGCAGCGGGTGTCCCGCCTGGCGGGCGCGCTGGTCGTGGAGTCCGAGCCGGGCGGCGGCACGGCGGTGTCGGCGTCGGTGCCCGCGATCCCCGCCGAGGTGGCGCCGTGATCCGCGTGGTGATCGTGGACGACCACCCGGTGGTGCGCGACGGGCTGCGCGGGATGCTCGCGAGCACCGGTGACGTCGACGTGGTGGGTGAGGCGGCGGACGGCGAGGAGGCGGTGACCGTGGTGCGGGCGCTGCGGCCGGACGTCGTGCTGATGGACCTGCGGATGCCCGGCGTGGACGGCGTCACGGCCATCGAGCGGCTGCGCGACTGTCCGACCCGGGTGCTGGTGCTGACCACGTACGACACGGACAGTGACGTGCTGCCCGCGATCAAGGCGGGTGCGACGGGGTACCTGTTGAAGGACACGCCTCGTGAGGAGCTGTTCCGGGCGGTGCGTTCGGCGGCCAGGGGAGAGGCGGTGCTGTCACCGTCCGTGGCGACCAGGCTGGTGGGTCAGGTGCGGCAGCCCGTGGCGGAGCCGTTGAGCGACCGCGAGGTGGAGGTGCTCGGCCTGATCGCGCGCGGCAGCACGAACCGCGAGGCGGCGGCGAAGCTCTTCATCAGCGAGGCGACGGTGAAGACGCACTTGGTGCACGTCTACGCGAAGCTCGGCGTGAAGGACCGCGCCGCCGCCGTGGCGGTGGCCTACGAACGGGGACTGCTAGGCGCTTAGCCGCGCCGCCGCGGCAGGTCCCACGATCGCGAACGCCAGTGCGGCCGAGACTTCGGTCCTCCCGATGTGCGTGAGGACGACCAGCATGTCCCCCTTGTTCAGCACGAGCTGGCACAGGTACGTGTCGTCGGACTTGTGGAAGCACATCGCGAACTGCGCGTCCGCGTGCAGGTCGACCACGGTCAGCTCGCCCACGGGGGTGTAGGTCTCGGCATTGAGTTCGGAGGGCGGGCAGTCCAGCGAGGCCCGTGCGAGGTCGACGGTCTCCTCGGCGGCGCCGGGCCGGCGGTACGGGATGATCGTCTGCACCACGGCCGCGCCCTTGGCGGTTCCCCAGTAGTGGGTTTCCTGGACCGTTGCCATGGCACCATCGGTCGCCAGCTCCTGCGGGCAGATCACGACGAAGCCCATGCCTTCCGGGTCGCTGCCCTTCGGCTGGAAACCGAGCGGCGCGAGCTCGTCGTCGGGGATGCGTGCCGCGGTGACCTGGGCCTGGAGCGCGGCCGGGTCGGGCTTCACCTCCGTGGTCGTGCTCGACGGCGGTGACGCCGCCGCCGGTGCCTGTGCCGTGCAGCCGACCAGCGCCAACAGCACGAACAAGAGCCCCCCCGAGTCGCATGAGGACGAACGCTATGACACCGAGCCCGGGTATGCGCTCCAGTCGCCCCTGAGCCGGGCCATGACGTCCTTCCCGTGCCGGTGGGCGCGTTCGGCCGGGCGAAGCCGGCGAGCACGGCCCCGCCGAACGCTTTCGAGTCGGTGTTCTCAGTGCTCCGGTCAGCACCTGCGGCTCGTGGCCGCTCCGGGGTACGTCGTCTGCTCGGGTTCCGCCTCCGGGGTTTCCTCCGGCTAGTAGTCGATGCGGTCGGTGCGGGACAGCCACGCCGCGAACGGCGCGGTGTCCTCGCCCGTGGAGAGCTGGTGCACCGGCAGGCTCCAGGTCTCGCGGGGCCTGCCGAACAGCTCGTGGAACTCGCGGTCGTCGAACCCGGCCGCGGCGGCGTCGTGCCGGTCGGCGGCGTAGACGACCCGGTCCACCCGGGCCCACAGCGCGGCGGACAGGCACAGCGGGCACGGCTCGCACGAGGACACGAGCACGCAGCCGGTGAGTCGGAAGTCGCCGATGGCCTGGCACGCCGTCCGGATCGCGACCACCTCGGCGTGCGCGGTCGGGTCGAGCGTCGGGGTCACCTGGTTGGTGCCGGTGGCGATCACCTCGCCGGCCCGGATGATCACCGCGCCGAACGGTCCGCCGCCTTCGGCGACGTTGCGGGTGGCGAGCTCGATCGACTCGCGCAGCCAGGTGTGCTCGGGGGACACGGACGTGGTCATGGGGTACTCCTCGGGGCGTGCGCGAACGCACCACGGTGGCCGCGTCGTTCGGGACGGGGACGGGCGCGGGGATCGAATGCCGGATCGGGGGCCGGATCAGGTGCCGGTGATGTGCTCCGGTCGCACGGGCACGCGGGTCAGGGCGAGGCCGGTGGCGGCGCGGATGGCCGCGACGATCGCCGGGGTGGAGGAGATCGTGGGCGGCTCACCGACGCCGCGCACACCGTAGGGTGCGTTCGGGTCGGCGAGTTCGAGCACGTCGATGCTCATCGGCGGCATGTCGAGCACGGTCGGGATGAGGTAGTCGGTGAACGACGGGTTGCGCACCTTGCCGCCCTCGACCTGGATCTCCTCCATCACGGCGAGGCCGAGGCCCTGCGCCGACCCGCCCTGGATCTGGCCCAGCACGGCCTGCGGGTTGAGCGCCTTGCCGACGTCCTGCGCGCAGTCCAGCTCGACCACCTTCACCAGGCCGAGCTCCACGTCCACGTCCACCACGGCGCGGTGCGCGGCGAACCCGTACTGGACGTGGGCGTTGCCCTGCCCGGTCTCGGGGTCGATGGGCTCGGTGGCCCGGTGCCGCCACTCCACGGTCTCGTCGATCACCTCGTCGCCCAGCAGCCCGGCCAGGTCCACGTCTGCCGGGTCGCGGCCGCCGGCGAGCTTGGCGAGCTTCTCCCGGACAGCCGCGCACGCGGCCTTCACCGCGCCGCCGGTCACGTAGGTCTGGCGGGAGGCGGAGGTCGAGCCGCCGTTGCCGATGCTGGTGTCCATCGGCAGGATCGTCACCCGCTCCACGCCCAGCTCGGTGCGCACGATCTGCTGCATGATCGTCACCAGGCCCTGGCCGACCTCGGCCGCCGCCGTGTGCGCCAGCGCGGCCGGTTCGCCGTTGATCACCTGCAGCCGGACGCGCGCGGTGGAGTAGTCGTCGTAGCCCTCGGAGAAGCAGATGTTCTTGATGCCGACGGCGTAGCCCACACCGCGCACCACTCCTTCGCCGTGCGTGGTGTTGGAGACGCCGCCGGGCAGGTCCCGCAGGTCGACGGTGGTCGACAGCGGCGGCATCGGCTTGTCCCGCACCAGCTTCAGCAACTGCGCGACGGGCGCGGCCGAGTCGACCACCTGCCCGGTAGGCATGACCGAGCCCTCGCTCATCGCGTTGACGATCCGCACGTCGACCGGGTCCAGGCCCAGGGCCTCGGCGAGCTTGTCCATCTGGGACTCGTAGGCGAATCCGGCCTGCACCGCGCCGAAACCGCGCATCGCGCCGCACGGCGGGTTGTTCGTGTAGACGCCCCAGCAGTCGACGGTCACGTTGTCCACGTCGTAAGGGCCGATGCCGAGCGTGGCCGCGTTTGCCACCACAGCGGACGTGCTGGAGGCGTACGCGCCGCCGTCGAGGTAGATCCGCGCCTTGACGTACACGAGCTTGCCGGTGCGGTCCGCGCCGTGCTCGTAGTACAGCACCGCCGGGTGCCGGTGCACGTGTCCGTAGAACGACTCCTCGCGGTTGTAGACCATCTTCGTCGGCTTGCCCGTGTGCAGCGCGAGCAGGCACGCGTGCACCTGCATGGACAGGTCCTCGCGCCCGCCGAACGCGCCGCCGACACCGGACAGCGTCAGCCGGACCTTCTCCAGCGGCAGACCCAGTGCCGCCGCGACCTGGCCCTGGTCGACGTGCAGCCACTGGGTGGCGATGTAGAGGTCGACGCCACCATCCTCGGCGGGCACGGCCAGGCCGGACTCGGGGCCGAGGAACGCCTGGTCCTGCATGCCGACCTCGTACCGGCCGGTGACCACGACCTCGGCCGCCGCCTGCTGGTCACCCCGCCGCACGGGCACGTGCCGCACGAGGTTGCCGCCGGGGTGCAGCGGCGTGTCGTCGACCGCCGTCTCCATGTCCACGACCGGCGTGAGCACCTCGTACTCGACCTTGATGCGCTTCATCGCGCGCTGCGCGGTCTCCGGGTGGTCGGCACCGACCAGGGCGACCGGTTCACCCTGGTAGCGCACGACGTCCTCGGCGAGCACCGGCTGGTCCTTGTGCTCCAGGCCGTACCGGTTCTGCCCGGGCACGTCCCGGTGCGTGAGCACGGCGTACACGCCGGGCACCCGCAGGGCTTCGGTCAGGTCGATCGAGAGGATCCGCGCGTAGGGGTGCGGGCTGCGCAGGGTCGCGCCCCAGATCATGTCCTCGTGCCAGAGGTCCGAGGCGTAGGCGAACTCGCCGCGCACCTTAAGGTTCCCGTCCGGCCGCTGGGGGCTGAAGCCGATGCCACCGGGGACGGCGGAGGTCAGTTCGGCGGGGGTGAGGCTCATCGCTTCCCCTTCAGTCGCTCGGCGGCGGCGCGCAGGTCGCGCGCGAGATCGGTTTCGGAGGCGGTGCGCAGTTCGCCGTCGTCCACCACGGTCCGGCCGCCCACCAGCAGGAGCTTGAGCTTCGGCTGCGGTCCGAGGACCAGGGCGGCGACCGGGTCGTCGATGCCCGCGTGGTCGAGACCGTCGAGCCGCCACACGGCCAGGTCGGCGAGCTTGCCCGGTTCGAGGGAGCCGATCTCGTGCTCACGGCCGAGGCAGCGCGCGCCGCCCATGGTGCCCAGCCACAGCGCCTGGCGGACGTCCAGCGCCCGCGGGCCGCCGCGCTGCCTGGCCTGCAGCAGGGCTTGGTGCAGCTCCTCGACCATCCCGCCGGACTCGTTGGACGCCGCGCCGTCGACGCCGAGGCCGACCGGGGCGCCCGCCTCGAGCAGGTCGCGGACCGGGGCGATACCGGTGCCCAGCCGGCCGTTGGAGGTGGGGCAGTGCGCGCTGCCGGTGCCGGTGGCGCCCAGCCGCTTCACCGCATCGGGTGACAGGTGCACGGTGTGCGCGAGCCACACGTCGTCACCGAGCCAGCCGAGGCGCTCGGCGTACTCGGTGGGCGTGCAGCCGTACTCGGCCTGGCACTGGTCCTCCTCGTCGACGGTCTCGGCGAGGTGGGTGTGCAGCCGGACGCCCTTGGCGCGGGCCAGTTCCGCCGCGCCGGTCATCAGCTCGGCGCTGACCGAGAACGGCGAGCACGGCCCGACAGCCACCCGCACCAGAGCGTCCGGGCTCGTGTCGTGGTAGTCGGAGATGGCTTTCTCGGTGGCGACGAGGGCGGCCTCGGTGTCCTCGACCAGGTTGTCCGGTGGCAGGCCGCCGTGCGACCGGCCGCGGTCCATCGAGCCGCGGATGGCGTGCAGGCGGATGCCGACGCGCCGGCCCGCCTCCACCAGGGCGGCGAACTGGTCGCCACCTTCGCGCGGGTAGACGTAGTGGTGGTCGGCGGCGGTCGTGCAGCCGGTGGTCGCGAGCTTGGCCAGCCCGGCGGAGGCGGCCGAGTGCGTGATCTCCGCGTCCAGGCCGCCCCACACCGGGTACAGCACGGTCAGCCACTCGAACAGGGTGGCGTCCTGGGCGAGGCCGCGGGTGGCCCATTGGTAGAGGTGGTGGTGGGTGTTGACCAGACCGGGCGTGACGAGGCAGCCGCTGCCGTCGACCCACGTGTGCGGGCCGGTCGGCTTGGGCGCTTGGCCGGGGCCCACGGCGGTGATCCGGCCGTGCTCGATGACGACGTGGCCGAACGCGTGCTCGGTGCCCGCGGCGTCCACGGTGGCCACCGCGACGCCGTCGAGGATGGTCGGCGTCATCGGGCCGAGCTCTCCGGGTCTGCCTTGCGGGTCGCCGCCAGGCGCACGGCGTCGAGGATCTTCTCGTAGCCCGTGCAGCGGCACAGGTTGCCGGCCAGGGCCTCGCGGATCTCCGGGTCGCTCGGTCGTGGCACCCGGTCGAGCAGGTCGTGCGCGGCGACCACCAGACCGGGCGTGCAGAACCCGCACTGCACCGCGCCCGCCTCCACGAACGCCTCCTGGACGGGGTCGAGCCGGTCGCCGTCGGCGAGTCCTTCCACCGTCCGGACCTCGCGGTCCTGCACCTGGCCCGCGGCCACCAGACAGGAGCACACCGGCGTGTTGTCCAGGTACACCGTGCACGAACCGCACTCGCCCTGCTCGCACGCGTTCTTCGAGCCGGGCAGACCCAGCCGGTCCCGGAGCAGGAAGAGCAGGCTCTCGCCCTCCCACACGTCGTCGGCCTGCCTCGGCTCACCGTTCACCGTCACGTTCACGCGCATGGTCAGGCCACCTTCTCGGAGTAGTCGCGCCAGGCCCAGTCGAGCGTGCGGCGGGCCAGCACGGAGAGGGCGTGCTTGCGGTACGCGGCCGAGCCGCGCACGTCGTCGATGGGGCTCGCGGCCTGGGCCACGAGTTCGCCGAACCGCCGCTTCACCGAGTCCAGCAGCGGTTTCGGGGAGTCCCACTGGTTGCTGGCGGTCAGCTCGGCGGACAGGAACTCCTCGGCCGCCGACGCGCGGCGCGGCGTGGGCGCGGCGCTGCCGACCGCGGCGCCGACCCGGTGCTGGTCCGGGTGCAGGGCCACGGCGAACGAGCACACCGCGATCACCATGGCGTTGCGCGTGCCGACCTTGGCGAACTGCTGGGGCGCCCGCGTGGTCGGCACGTGGACCGCCGTGATCAGCTCGTCCGGCTCCAACGCGTGGCGCTTCACGCCCAGGTAGAACTCGGTGGCCGGGATGAGCCGGGTGCCCCTGGTCGAGGCGGCCTCGACGGTGGCGCCGGCGGCGAGCAGCACGGGGTGCGTGTCACCGGCGGGCGAGGCGGCGCCCAGGTTGCCGCCGACCGTGCCGCGGTTGCGGATCTGCGGCGAGCCGACCGTGCGGGACGCCATCGCCAACCCGGGCAGGCGCTCGCCCAGCTCGTCGATGATCCGCGTGTACGGGACCCCGGAGCCGATGCGCACGGTGCCGTGGTCGCCGCCGTCGGTGTCCCAGGAGCGGAGTTCGGCGATCCGGGTCAGGTCCAGCAGGGCGGCCGGGCGGCGGTGGTCGAAGTTCAGCTCCACCATCACGTCCGTGCCGCCGGCGATGGGCACGGCGTCCGGGCGCTGCGCCTTCAGGGCCAGCGCCTCGGCGAGGGTGTCGGGGCGGAGGAAATCCATCGGCTACCTCGGTGAGTGGAGTGCGCGGTGTGTGAGCCAGTACACAGACCGGGGGTGGTGATCGGCTACGGCGGTGCGCATGAATCCCAGGCTCCTACGACGAGTCGATTTGTGCTTTCCTACAAACACGATCGGACGAAGGTAAACCGGTGAGATGACGTGGAGGAGGCGCCCGTGTTGCTGGTTCGGAGCCTGCTCGGGATGCCGGAACTCCGACTTCGCCTCGTCGGCGGTGCCGAGTCCTTGGACAGCCCCGTGACCAGGCTTTACGGCACCGAACTGCCCGACCCGGCCCGCTACCTGTCCGGGGGTGAGCTGGTGCTTTCCGGGCTGTTGTGGCACCGGTCGGCGGCCGATTGTGAAAAGTTCGTCGCTTCCTTGGCGGCGGCCGGGGTCGCCGCGTTGGCGGCCAGCTCACCGGATGCCGGTGAATTGCCCGCGGCGCTGGTGGAGGCGTGTGAACGGCACGGCATACCGCTGTTGGAGGTACCGGTCGACCTGTCGTTCGCGGCCATCACCGAACGCGTGGTGCTGGAGCTGGCGGCCGAACGGGTGGGTGACGCGGGCGCGTTGCTCGGCAGGCACCGGCGGCTGCTGACCGTGGTCGCCGACGGCGGCGGGTTGTCCGAGCTGGTGGCGGCCGGGGCGGCGGAGCTGGACGCGCCGTGCCGGGTGCTGTCCTGCACGGGCCACGTGGTCGCCGGGCCCGAACTGCCGGAGGCGGCGGCGCTGGTGCGGGAGTTCCTGCTGGCCGACCGGCTGCCGAGGGTGGTCCGCGGCACGACGTTGCTGCCGGTGTCCGCGCGCGGCGGGTCGCGGTTGACGTCCTGGATCCTCGTGGTCTCCGGCGACCGCGCGCGGGACGAGGTGGCCGCCGAGCTGGCCAGCCTGGTCGGCGTGGAGCGGGCCCGGGTCGTGCAGGGGCGGGAGATCGAGAACCGCGCCGCCGGGCCCTTGCTGCGGCAGGTGCTCGCCGGTGGCGACGTCGCCGCGCGGATCGCGGCCGTCGGCTGGGACCCCGACGCGCCGCTGCGCGTGCTCGCGGCGTCGGTGTCGGACGGGCAGGTCGAGCAGGCCGTCGCGTTGGTGGAGGAAGTGCTGGCGGCCGTCACGTCGACGTTCCTGGTGGCCGCCGTCGGCGCGGAGGTGTACGCGCTGGCGCCGTCCGGGCCGTGGACGGAGGGGGTGCGGTCGGCGTTGCGGACGCTGGAACCGGGCTTGCGCTCGACCAGGGTGCTGGTCGGGATCTCGTCACCCGTCGGGCACGCGGGGCTGCGCGGCGCGGCGGAGGAGGCGTCGCACGCGAGACGCCTGGGCGAACGGCGGACCGGTCGGACGTGCGTGGTGGCGGGGGAGGAGATCGCCCTGCACCAACTGCTGCTGGCCGGTGTGCCGGAGGAACTGCGCCGCTCGCTGCGCCGACGGCTGCTGGGCCCGGTGCTGGACTACGACGCCGAACACGGCTCGGACCTGGTCGGCACGCTGCGGGTGTTCCTGGACTGCTCGGGCTCGTGGACCACGGCCGCCGCGCGTCTGCACGTCCACGTGAACACCCTGCGCTACCGGGTGGGACGGGTGGAGGACCTGCTCGGCGTGGACCTGTCGGACTTCGCCGAACGTGTCGACCTGTACCTGGCGCTGCAAGCGGGGTGAACCTCGCCGACCGTCGTCCGCGTCCGACATCGCGCTCACTCGCGCAACGGGGACCACGGTGGCCGCGGAACGCGCGTTTCGGCAGGGGCCATCCCCGACCCGCCGCCGCGCAGGCCGGGGATGGCGTCTTCCTCACCGCACCTGCTGCCACGGGACGAGCGTCGGGCGCTGTCCGGTGGCGAGGAACTCCTCGATCGCGACGGTGAGGTCGGCGACCGGGATCTCGCAGTGGGTGGGGAAGTCGATCCCGGCGTACCGGGGACGTCGGCGCGGGCCCTCGCCGAGGCGGTCGAGCGGCTGGTGCACGTCATCGGCGGCCCGCAGTTCGTCCACACCGGACGCGAAGTTCGCCTGGATCACGGTCACTCCCGGCACCGGCGGCCGGAGTTCACGCACTGCACCAGCCGGTTCATGATCTCCTCGGACATCACGTTGGCGAAGTCGTCGTGGTCGGAGAACGGGTTGTGCTCCTCCTGCGGGAACGCGTCGACCGCGTACTGCCCGGCGACCTGGACGTCACGCGGGATGTCGTAGGTCAGGCTGATCCGCAACTGCGGCACCGCCTTGAAGCCGCGCGGGCACTTGCCGTTCTCGTTCGGGTAGACGATGTGGTCGCGGTGGTTGGCGCTGTCGGTGTTCCTGCCGTCCCAGCAGCTGGCGAAGTCGTGGATGCGCTTGACCTTGCTGCCTTCCGGGCAGATCGGGTACTTGTCGATCAGCACCTTGTCCTCGAACCCGGTGCAGGTCCACGACTTGCGGGCGTTCTTCGGGCCGTTCGTGGAGACCTTGGCGTCGCCGTAGAGGACGCGGAGGAACTGCGGCATCGGCTCGACCTTGACGACGGGGCTGCCGCGGAAGGTGATGTCCACGACCTCGGGGCGCTGGATCTCGCCCTCGTTGCCGGGCAGCTCGTTCTCGTCACTGGCGCTCTTGCCGTCACCCTTCTCCGGCGCGTCCGCCTCGGCTTCCTGAGCGGCTTCGGCGACCTTGGCGTCGTTGGCGTCACCGTCCTTCACCGTGCACGGCGCGAGCCTCTTCAGGCGCCGCGGGCGTTCGGCGACCCGGTCGATCGCCTGGACGATGCGGTCGATCGACGCGGTCCGCTTGTCCCGCAACGGCCGGAGCACGGTGTTGTTGACGAAGTCGGGGTCGTCGACGTCCGCCGCGGCCTTCAGCTTCTCGTTGGCCTCCGCGACCTGGTCCTTCATCGCCTGGAGGTTGCGGTCGACCTCGGCCTTGGCCTGACGCGGCACGTTGCGCAGCTTGCGCCGCACGTCAGGGCATTCCACCTCGGCGCCCGCCGGCTCGCCCGGCTCCTCGTCCTCGTTCTCGCGGTCGATCCGCACCACCGGCCAGAAGTAGGCCGACTTGTCGCCGTTCTTGCAGGTGGTGTCGGCTTCGAGCAGGCTCTCGTTGGTGGAGTCGGCGTCGGTCGACACGTTGCCCACGTAGTCGTGCAGGTGCTCGGCGCCGTTGCGGACCCCCGGCTGCGCGATGAAGTTGTCCGGGTTGAAGTGCCCGTTCTCGTTGCGGCCGCAGTCCACGGTGAACGTGCCCGTGCTGGCACCGCGTTGCGGCCGGGGCACCTTCACGTTGCGCTGCTGCTTCGTGATGTCGACGAACAGGGAGATGTCCGCCCCGTCCGCCTGGGCGGTGCCCTGATCGCCGGTGGTGCTGATCGCGACGGCCAGGCCGATCGTGAGCGCCAACCCGGTCACGCCGGCAGTCAGCTTCGTGCGCCGGGAGAAGCGGTGCCGCCCCTGGTTTCGCGTCATGGATGTGTCACCTCGTCGTAGGTACGCGCCTGTGTGCGTTGAACCCCGACCGCCGGTGGGCGGTGGACACACTGGCATACGTACCGCACCCAGTCCGCGACCTGCCCGTTACCCGTTCGTTATCTCGATCGCCCCCTATCTTCGATGTCACTCTCCTGTCCGTTGTCGGACCGCCGGCCATCTGTTGCTGTGGGTGGTAGGTCAGGGGAGGGGTGTGCCTTGCGGGGACGTAGCGACAACTCGATGTCGGGCATGGTCTACGGGTCGGTGGTCCAAGCGGGCAGCGTCGGGGAGGTGCACTTCCACGACCGGCGACGGGAGCCGCTGATCCCGTACCAGCTGCCGCCCGCGCCGAGGTTGTTCACCAGCCGGGCGCGGGAACTGGCCGCGCTGGACGGCTGGCTCGTGGAGAACGAAGGACATCCGCTGGTCGTCGTGGTGAGCGGGCCCGGAGGCGTGGGCAAGACCTCGCTGGCGCTGCGCTGGCTGCACGACACCCGGTCGGCGTTCCCGGACGGGCAGCTCTACGTCGACCTCGCCGCGCGGACAGGCGACGAACCCATGACGCCGGAAGAGGTGCTTGAATCGTTCCTCCTGGCGTTGGGCATGCCCACCGTCGAGATCCCGTGGGGACTACCGCGAAGACAGGCCGCATTCCGCTCGATGACCGCCGACCGCTCGATCTCGGTGCTACTGGACAACGCTGTGTCCGCGGCCCAGGTCCGGCCGTTGCTCCCGACTTCGGCGCGCAGCGCGGTCGTGGTGACCAGCCGGTGGCGGCTCAGCGGTCTGGCGGTCGACGGCGCCCGGTTCGTCGAGGTCGAGTCGTTCGACGAGGAGTCGTCGGTGGAACTGCTGGAACGAGCGGTCGGCACGCGGGTCGCCTCGGAACCCGACGCGGCTCGGGAACTGGCCCACCTGTGCGCGGGTCTGCCCATCGCGCTATCCGTGATCGGCGCCCGGTTGTCGACCCACCCCCAACGTTCGCTGTCGAAGGAAGTCGGTTCACTGCGCGCGGAACGGCTCGGCACGTTGACCTTGGACGACGGGGTCTCGGTCGAGGCCGTGTTCGACGTCTCCTACTTGGAATTGCCGCCAGGGCACGCGCGGGCGTACCGCCTGTGCGCTCTGCACCCGGGAACGTCCTTCGGTGTGGAGGCGGCGGCCGCCGCGGTGGGCCAGCCGCCGGAGGACGTCGAACCGGTCCTGTCGGACCTCGTGGAGAAGAACCTCCTGAGCGAGGTGGCGGACGAGCGCTTCCGGTACCACGACTTGTTGCGGTTGCACGCACGCCGACACGCGGAATGGGACTCGGCGGCCGAAGGCGACGCCGCCGTGCGTCGCATCGTCGAGTGGTACCTGGAACGGTCCGTGGCCGCGGATCTGGCCGTGGTGCCGGACCGGCCTCGCGTCGGACCGCGCTACGAGTCGGCGGACACGGTGTTCGATCACGTCACCGCCGCGTTGGACTGGCTGGAGGAGGAACGCGCGAACCTGGTCATGGCCATCCGTGAAGCGGCCGAGAGGGAGTGGCACGCACTCGCGTGGCAGGTCGCGGAGACGATGTTCGGGTTCTTCCTCCACCGGCACCACTTCGCCGACTGGATCGCCGCGTTCGAAGCCGGTGCGGAGGCGGCGCGACTCGACCGGCACGCCGTGGCGGAATCCCGGCTGCGCATGCAGCTGGCGATCGGCTACCTGAACGTGGGGCGGCAGACGGACGCGTCCCGCGCGGCATCACGGGCATTGGAGCTGGCTCACCAGGCCGAGGACTTCGCCTCGATCGCCACCGCGCTGCGCCAACTCGGGCGGATCTGTCGACAGCAGGGCGAATCCGAGAACGCGCTGACGTACTTCCGGCGGTCGCTGGAGTTCGAGTCGGCGCTGGGCAGGCGGCGCGGTGAAGCACTCGCCCACCGCAGGATCGGCGAGGCGCTGACCGATTTGGCGCGGCACGAGGAGGCCATGGCCGCGTTCGCCACCGCCGCGGCGATCATGTCGGAGCTGGGCCAGGTGCTCGAACTGGCCCGCGTCCGCACCGTGGCGGCCATACCGGCCCTCGCCCTGGACCGGGTGGACGACGCGGCCGACCTGTTGGACTCCGCGCTGCCGGTGATGGCGGAGACGAAGTCGCCCGACTACATCGCCGACGTGTTGCTGTTGCTGGCCGACGTCGCGTTACGCAGGGACGACCGGCAGCGAGAGCAGGCCCACCTCAAGGCGGCGGAGGCGGCGTACACCCGCGCCGGACAACCGGTACCGGAACGCGTCCGGTCACGTCTCACCGGGTAGACGACGGCGTCGGCCACCGCCACCCACCGCGCGGTGGCCACGCCGTCCTCCGCCACCACGAACCCGTCCCGCGGACCGCCGACGACCCGCCACACGCCGGGCGCCTCGGCCTGCCACTCACCCCACGACACGGGGCACCGCCACCGGCGACACGGGCACCGCTCTCGCGGGCTCGGACAGGCCCATCAGTCGGTACATCGTGCGACGCAGGATGGCGCCGGCCTGATCGGGACACGAGCTGATCGCCTCGGTCATCCCGGGAACCACCGCGGCGGCGTCGAGTTCCGGCCGGAGCGGGTCGAGCACCGGTGCTCGTCGGTACACGAGGTCGGCCAGGCTTCCCTCGCGCAGCACGCCCTCCGGCAGCGGCACGACCGCCACCCGCTTGCCGATCGCCGCCGCGTACTGCGTGCACGACCCGTGATCCCCGACCACCACGTCCGCCGCCACCACCGCGGCCCGCCAGCCCTCCTCGGGCGGGATGACGAGCAGTCCGCGAGGCAGCCACGCGCGCACCTGACGTGCGCCGTGCACGCTCCAGATGTTCGGGTGCAGCACGGCCGCCACCGGTCGACCGGTGGCCAGAAGCCTTTGGTACAGGTCGATGTGCGCGCCGAAGGTCGAGTCGGGCGTCCACGTCGAGCAGACGGTGACCAGCCGCTGTCCCGGCGCGACGCCCAACGCCCGGCGGTAGTGCTCGCGGTACGGCGTGCTCGCCCGCATCCGGTCCAGGCAGATGTCCCCGGCCACCACGGCGACGGGCTCGGCCTCGGGGCACGATTCCCTCAGCGCGCCGAGTTCATCGCGGTGCGACAGCGCGACCGCCGAGGCGACGACGCGCCCGTCGCGGATCAGCTGCTCGCGCGCCAGCCCGTGTGCCGGGAGCGCGTCGCGCCGTCGTGGCCGCGCCCGCGACTTCAACGCGCCCGCGCCGTGTGCCACGACCAGCACGTCGCCGTGCACCTGGTCGATGCCGCGGAAGCTCGCCGCCAGCACCAGGTCGAACCGGTGCCTGATCGCCTGCCCCCACGGCAGGACGTGGCCGTCGAGCCCGCGCACGAACTCGGCCGTCCCGTGCACCGCGCCTTCCGTCGTGAACAGCACCTGCACCCGGTGGTCGGCCTCCAGCAACGGCACCAGGTCCGCCAACCGCGTTCCCGCGACCACGTGCGGCACCACGACGAGCACCGACTTGCACCCCGCCCTTGTCACTCGGCTCCCCGCGCCTAAGCCGATCGGCCCATTCGTCCACAGGTCTCCGGTCACGTGGCACCTCCGCTCAGTAAGCACGACCAGTTGGCATGAGAATCGACGACCACTCTGTCGGGACACTGCTCGGTGATCTTCCGAAACCCTCGAACCGCTGTTCAGGGGCACTGTTGCACGTGCGGTTCCGCAAACATGCGGGCCAGCCTGTCAGGTATCTGTCAAACGTCTACCGGGCGGCGAATAGCGATTTCGCAACGGTAATTGCCTGTTGGTCGTGAGGTGCACCAGACTTCGACTGGACGTCAGCGAGGGGTGGCGCTGTGACCTGCTTGTTTTCGATCTTGGGCGAAACGCGAATGCGCATCGGATCCCGGTTGGACAGGAGCTGGGCGACACCGAAGGCCCGCGGGATGCTGGGGGTGTTGTTGACCAACCCGGGGAGTTGGTTCACCACTTCCGAACTTCTGGAATGGATGTGGGCAGAGGACGACAAACTGCCTCGCAACCTGGCCCAGACGTTCTACAACTACTCCGGTCGGATCAGGCAGGCGTTGCATTTGATGAACGCCGGCGTGGAATTGGAGAATCGAAAAGGCGGCTACCGGGTGACCGCCCTTCGGGCTAACGTCGACTACTTCTTATCGGCTCAACTGCTCGACCGGTCGCGCGAGGCCCGCGAGCCGCGGGACACCTTGAGGGCGGTCCGCCGGGCGATGGAGTACTGGGCCGACGACATCCCGCTCGCCGATCTGCCGGGTGAGCCGGCGCTGGCGTGGCGTCGCCAGGCGCACGAGAACGTCTGGCTCCCGATGCAGAGTGCGTTGTGCTCCAGCCTGTTGGTGGACAACGACTTCCGCGGCGTGATCGCGCACATCGACGGACTGCCGCCCGCCGACTCGGCGTACCTGCCGCTGGTCATGAACCGGCTGGAGGCGATGCACGGCTTGCACTTGCGCAGCGAGATGGACGCCTACTACTACGCCATGAGGCGTCGGCTCCAGGACGAGTTCGAGGATGCCGCCGCGGCGACGCTCAAGAAGTTCTACGAGGGCTTGGCAGAGCCCGCACGAGTGCGACCGCGCGGGCCTGCCCGAACCCTGACCGCACCGCGGCGGCTGCCCCACGACGTCGAGGACTTCGTAGGACGTGACGCCCTGCTCGCCAAGATCGATGCGGTGACGGGCTGCGCCAAGGGTGAGCCCCGCCCGGGCATCGTCCTGCTGCACGGCACCGCGGGAGTCGGCAAGACCGCCCTCGCGCTGCACTGGGCGCACCGGGTCGTCGACTTGTTCCCCGATGGCGTGCTGCACTGCGACTTGAAGGGGTTCGCGGCGGACAAGGCGTTGGACGCGAGTGTGGTGGTCGACCGCTTCCTGGAAGCTCTGGGGGTCGACGTGGACCACCTGACCACCGCCGACCGGCGGGCACGGCAGCTGGAATCCACCTTGCAGGACCGTCGGGCGCTCGTCGTCCTGGACAACGTCCGCGGATTGCGCCAAGTGTCCCCGTTGCTCCCGCTCCTGCGCGACTGCACCGTCCTGGTCACCAGCCGCAACCGGTTACCCGGCCTGGGTCCCCGCGCCTTCCCGGTGGCGCCGCTGGGACCGTCGGAGGCCGCCCGGATGCTCGAAGCACGGATCGGTGATCGGGCCGTGCGCGACCGGTATGCGGTGGAAGACCTGGCCGCGCTGTGCGGTGCCCTGCCGTTGGCGATGGAGATCGTGGCCCACCGGATCGCGGCGAGCCCCGGTGCCGCGCTAGCCGAGTTCGTCGCCCAGCTGAGGGACGAGCGCCGGCTGTTGAACCTCGGCAATCACGGCGCTGACGGCGACATCAGCCTGAAGACGGTGTTCTCGTGGTCCTATCGAGCCTTGACTGGCCTGGACCGTCGGGCGTTCCGGCTGCTCGGCCTGCACCCCGGGCCGGACTTGAGCATCGACGCGGTCACCGCCGTGCTCGGCACGACGCGGTCGGCGGCGTTGGACTGCCTCGAACTGCTGACGTCGGCCCACCTCCTCGAACAGCCGGGCCCGCTGCACCGCTACCGCTTCCACGACTTGCTCCGCGACTACGCCGAGGAATGCGCGCGAGCGGACGAGACGGAGCAGGAACGCGCGCTCGCCGAGCACCGGCTCGTCGACTTCTTCCTGCACACCGCGAAAGCGGCGGACTCGGTGGCGTTCCCGTACCGGCCGGGGAAAGAGGTCCACGACCCGGTGGCCGGCGTGCTGCCGCTGGACTTCGCGCACGACCGGGCGGCGCAGGACTGGTTCATCGAGGAGCGGGGGAACCTCTGCGCCGTCATCGACCGCGCCGCACGCAGGGGCATGCACTCCCGCGTGTGCCAGCTGGCCCATGTTGTCACCGACATGTTCCGTCGGTGCGGCTATTACGAGGAATCCCGTGAAGTGCTCACGCTCGTGGTCGGGTCCGCGCAGCTGGAGGGTGACCTGGACGCCGAAGCCGCGGCGTACAACGATCTCGGCCTGGTGTGCTTCGAGCAGTCGGCGTTCTTCGAAGCGCGCAAGCACTTCCACCACGCGCACGCGATGGCCCAGCGGATGGGCAGCAAACGCGGTACCGCGACGTCGTTGCACCTCCTGGCCCGGGTCGACGTCGCCGAGGACAGGATCGAGGACGGCTTGCGCCGCTACGACGAGGTCCTGCGTCTGGCCCGCGAGGCGAACGACGGCACGCTCGCGGCGGGCACCCTGCACCGGTTGGGCGTGCTGGCGATGAGCCGCAACAACCGCGTGGACGCGGCGAAGTTGTTCCACCGCGCGCTGGAGTTGCGCGAGGAGCTCGGCATCCTGACCGGGCAGGCGGACACCCTCGGCGAACTGGCCGAGCTGCACCGGCGGCAAGGTGAACTGCGCACCGCGGAGGGCTACATCAGTCGGGCGATCCGCCTGCACATGCGCACCCGGGCACAGGCCTTGGCCGCCCGCGCGTGCGAGGTCTGGGCGGCGGTCCACCGGGATCGGGGGGATCTGGTCGGCGCCACCCACTGCGCGCGTCGAGCCGTCCAGCTCTACGACCGGGTGGGCAACTCCAAGCACAAGGCGGACGCCTTGGTGCTGCTCGGTGACCTGAGGTGGGCAGCCAAGGCGTACGCGGCGGCCACCGAGGGGTGGGAGCAGGCGTTGAAGATCTTCACGGACGCCGGTGATCCGCGTGCGGCGGAGGTCGCGGCCAAGCTCGACCCCTTCGACGGTGAACGGACCGTGCCCAACGCCAGGGATCCACGTTGGTCGGATGAGGCTTCCGGAATGGGACGCGAAACCCGGCAGGCCTGAAGGTCGAGCTGCCTGGTCGACGGGGCAAATACCAAGACGGACATCCTGCTTGGTTAATGGAACCGCATTTGTGCGCTTTCGCTGCGTAGGCAGACAAAACCGGCCGGGTGACACCTGTGGCCGCGCGATCGGGGGCATACCGCCGGTCCCGTTACAGCATGTAACCAGCCATCTGGGCTAACCTTGCGGTGATCGAGTGGTCGACTCTGCCGCTGGTCCCACATTTTCGATCACTGATGAGGTACCACTGGGGCACGCGTCGCTCGATCGTGTGTGCGAGCGCCTGTATTCCGCTCATTCGGCGTAGCCAGCGGGATTCCACCCCAGTGCCGGTCCCTTGAAGGGCTCTGACACGATCATCTCGCCTCCGAACCCGAGACCGGAGGTCAAACATAGGACGACTTAAAAGAAGGTTCCTCGTGTCACAGAGCTGGAAGCTTGTTGGTGTGGCGTTCACCCTTCTGGGGATGTTCGCAGTCGTGGCCGCGACGGACTACTGGTCCATCGACGCCGTCGACCGCACGCAGGTGTCCGAAGCCGCCTGAGCACACCCGGGGCCGGTCCTGTCCGTGCGGACGGGACCGGCCTTCCCGCTCCTGTCGGTTCGCTGTAGATGCCGCGTCACGCGCGCGGTGCGCTTCACCGCGCGCCGAGCGTTGCGAAACACTCCCGGGGCCGCCGCAAAGTGAGAAGGAGTGCTCATGCAACGCACACTCGGTGCGCTGGCAGCCGTGGTGCTGGGGGTTTCCCTCGTCGCCACCGCGCCCGCCGCCGCAGCGCAAGCACACCCGTTCCCCACCGAGTTCGGGTTGCCTGACGGGTTCCTGCCCGAGGGCATCGCGATCGGGGCCGCGCCGACCGCCTACTTCGGGTCGCGGGCCGATGGGGACCTGTTCCGCGTCGACCTCCGCACCGGGCGCGGTGAGGTGTTCAGCCAGGGGCCGGGGACCGCGTCGGTCGGGTTGAAGGTCGATCGGCGCAAGCGGCTGTTCGTGGCCGGCGGGGCGGGTGGTGACGGGCGGGTGGTCGACGCTCGAACGGGAGAGATCCTCAAGTCCTACGAGTTCGCCGCCGACGCGAACACATTCGTCAACGACGTCGTGATCACCGACGACGCCGCGTACTTCACCGACTCGCGCAAGGCGGTGCTGTATCGCGTCGCGTTCGGTCGGCACGGCGAGTTGGCGAAGTCGCACACCGCGATTCCGCTGACCGGTGACTTCGTGCTGACGCCCGGCGTCATCAACGCCAACGGCATCGCGGAGACGCCTGACGGCAAAGCGCTGTTGATCGTCCAGAGCAACACCGGCCAACTGCACCGGGTCGACGCGCGCACGGGCGTGACGACCGCCGTCGACCTCGGCGGCGAGGTGCTGACCAACGGCGACGGGCTGCTGGTCGAGCGCCGCACGCTCTACGTCGTGCAGAACCGGCTGAACACCGTCGCGGTGTTTTCCCTGTTCAGGGACGGGTCGGCTGGAACACTGGTGACCAAGGTCACCGACTCGCGGTTCGACGTGCCGACCACGGTCGCGTCGTTCGCGGGCCGGCTCTACCTGCCCAACGCCCGTTTCACCACACCGCCCACGCCCACGACGACGTACAACGCCGTTTCGGTGCCGAAGCCGTGAAAGTCAGGGGGCCGGTGCCGAGAAGTTCACATCGGCCCCCTGTTCGTGGCATCACTCGACTGGGTAACCTCATCGTCGCGTCGCGCAAGTGATCGCTGTCTCTTCGTAATAATGATCTTCGAGTGTTACCGTTCCGTCGCCGATCGGGTGAAGAAGAGGCAGCGTTCCTAGTGCTGCGCCTGACCAGGCAACGGACGAGGCTGCGGAGCGCTGTGAAGCAGAAGAGCACCACGGAGACGAACTACAAGACGATCCGATCGCGACTCACCGGCGTCGTCGTCGTCCCCAGCATCGTCCTGCTCATCATGTGGGCGCTGTTCTCGTCGTACACCCTGTTCGACGGCTTCTACCTCCGGGCCGTCGCCTCCGGCGTGAAGGACGCGTCGATCCCGGCGGTCCAGACGTTCGCCGCGCTGCAGAAGGAGCGCGAGCTCAGCATGACCGTGCTGAGCCAACCCGGCCGCGGCACCAGCGACCTCGAGGTGCAGCAGGCCGAGACCGACCGGGCCGTCGACACCATGCGCACGGCGTTCGACGAGCTGGCGTCGCAGGCACCGCAGGAGATCGTCGACAAGATCAACGCGCTCAACGTGCTGCTGGACCAGCTGCCGCAGCGCCGTTCGGCCCTCGAAGCGGGACGCGCGTCGAAGTCCGAGATCTACACGTACTACAACAGCCTCCTCGACGCCGGTGACGCGCTGTTCAGCGTGCAGGCCCGAGTGGTTCCCGACCACGAGTCCGTCAAGGGCGCCATCACCGCCACCGAGTACTTCAAGGCCGCGGACTGGATGTCCCGCGCCACGTCGCTCGCGTCGAGCGCCCTGGCCGCCGGTGAGTTCTCGTCACCGGAGGAGCACATCGAGTTCGCCAACCTCGTCGGCGCCTACCACTCCTCCTACGAGTCGATCGCGCCCTACGCCCGGCCGGAAGTGCGCGAGCACTACCAGTTCATGATCGAGGGCGACGCGTGGAAGCGGCTGGTCGAGTTCGAGGGCAGGCTGATCCAGAGCGGCGAGAAGCCGTCGGACGCCGGGTCGCTGCAGGAGTGGCAGAACGTCAGCGGCCCGATCTCCGACGAGTTGACCTCGCTGGTCAGCGAACAGGCCTCCAGCGCCGTGAACGTCACCATGGCCCGCGGTGAGAGCAAGTTCCGCACCGTGCTGATCGGCAGCCTGGTCGCGCTGCTCGCCGTGATCATCGGCATCCTGATCGCGATCCGCACGTCGAACCGCCTGGTCAACCGGGCCCTGATCACGCGTCTCGCGGCGTTGAAGAAGGACTCGCTGACCCTGGCGCACGAACGGCTGCCCGACATCGTCGACCGGCTCCGCGAGGGCAAGCACGTCGACGTCGAGGTCGAGGTGCCGCCGCTGGACTACGGCAGCGACGAGATCGGCCAGGTGGCCGACGCGTTCAACGCCGCCCAGTACACCGCCGTCGCCGCGGCTGTCAAGGAGAGCCAGGCCCGCGAAGGCGTGAACCGGGTCTTCCTCGACATCGCGCACCGCAACCAGGGCCTGGTGCACCGCCAGCTGAAGATCCTGGACAAGCTGGAGCGCGAGGAGGAGAACCCCGAGCAGCTCGACGCGCTGTTCCAGCTCGACCACCTCGCCACCCGCGCCCGGCGCAACGCGGAGAACCTGATCATCCTCGCGGGCGAGCAGCCCGGCAGGCAGTGGCGCAAGCCCGTGCGGCTGCTCGACGTGCTGCGCGCCGCCGTCGCCGAGACCGAGCAGTACGTCCGGGTGAAGGTGAACCCCGTGCCCGACACAGCGCTGGTGGGCGCGGCCGTCGCCGACACCATCCACCTGATCGCCGAGCTGGTGGACAACGCCACCGCGTTCTCCTCGCCGCGGTCGCAGGTGCAGGTGCACGCCAGCGAGGTGCCGCAGGGGATCGTGGTCGAGATCGAGGACCACGGCCTGGGCATCAACCCCGAGGACCGCGAGCAGCACAACGCGATGCTGGCCGACCCGCCGGAGTTCGACGCGATGCGCCTGCGCGGCGAGTCGCGCCTGGGCCTGTTCGTGGTCGCCCGGCTGGCCGCCCGCCGCGGCATCCACGTCGAGCTGCGCGAATCGCCCTACGGCGGCACGCTGGCGATGGTCCTCATCCCGTCCGCGATCGTCGCGGGCCCCACCACGGCGACGGAGCCCGCCGAGACCCGGCAGCTGCCCCGCCGCTCCTTCCACGAGATCCCGGAGCAGGGCGACGACTCAGTGCGAGACGCCAGGTTTCCCAACAGTTCCCGAGACCTGGAAGGGTTCTGGGCCCAAGCCGAGGCCGCGGCCAACGAACATCCCCTTCCAGAGGTCGAACGACTGAGCGGCGGGCTGGACCTGTCGCAGCGCAGTGGCGAGCTCGAGCTGTCGCAGCACAGCGGCGAGCTGGAGCTGCCGCAGCGGAAGCGGGCCACGTCCGAGTGGCCCGCCGAAGAACCGGGGTCGGCCGCCACCGCCGCCGACCGACCCGAACTGCCACGCAGGCGCCGTCAGCAGAACCTGGCGCCACAGTTGGTGCGCAACGATTTCCACCCTTCGCCCGAACCGCTCCCCGAGGTCGATCCCGAGAAGTCCGCCGAGAGGGTCCGCAAGGGCCTGTCGGCGTTCCAACGGGGCACACGCGACGCCCGTCGGACACCCGACGACCTCGAACCGTGATCAGCAGCAGTGGCCGGACGACTGGAAACCGGAAAGGCAACCCGATGAACGACATGACCAGCCAGCACAACGAACTGAACTGGTTGTTGGAGGACCTGGTCGGCCGGGTGGTCGGAGCTCGGCACGCGGTGGTCCTCTCGGCCGACGGTCTGCTGCTGGGCCGCTCACCCGGGCTGTCGAAGGACGACTCGGACCACCTGTCGGCGATGGCGTCGGCGTTCCAGAGCCTGGCCCGCGGCACCGGGCGGCACTTCGGCGGCGGCGCCGTGCGGCAGACCATCGTCGAGATGGAGCACGCCTACCTCTTCGTCACCGCGGCCGGCCACGGCGCCTGCCTGGCCGTCCTTGGCGAAGAGGACTCCGACATGGGCATGATCGCCTACGAGATGAACATGCTCGTCAAGCGCGTCGGCACGTACCTGTCCTCGGCGCCGCGCGGCACCGCCGCGGCGAGCCTGCCCGCCGCCCGAAGGTCCTCCTGATGGCCGGCCGCGAGGACTGGTGGTACGACGAGGCCGCGGGCCCGTTGGTCCGCCCGTACGCGATGGTGCGGGGTCGGACCCGCCCGCTGCGACCGGAGCTGCACCTGGTGACGCAGGTGCGCGCGATGCCGTCGCCGTCGGACCCGGACGCGCTGTCGGTCGAGCACATGGAGATCATGGAGCTGTGCCGCCGCCCGTTGTCCGTCGCCGAGGTCGCCGCGTACCTCGACGTGCCGCTCGTCGTCGTCAAGGTGCTGTTGAGCGATCTCATCCAACGCGGTGACGTCGTGATCCGAGACCCCTCCCGAGTCCCGCAAGTGCCGGACCGGAACCTGCTCCAGGCGGTGTTGGATGGTGTCCGTGGAATCTGAGCGGCCGGGTGGGGAACTGCTCGTACCCACCCCAGTGAAGATCGTCATCGCCGGTGGCTTCGGCACCGGGAAGACGACGATGGTCAACTCGGTCAGCGAGATACCGCCGCTGCACACCGAGGAGCTGCTCACCGAGGCCGGTGTCGGCGTCGACGACGTGCTGGGCCTGGAGTCCAAGGAGACGACCACGGTCGCCCTCGACTTCGGCCGCATCACGATCAACCCCGAGGTGGTGCTGTACCTGTTCGGCACCCCGGGCCAGAACCGGTTCTGGTTCATGTGGGACGAGCTGGCCTACGGCGCGATCGGCGCGGTGATCCTGGTCGACACGCGGCGGCTGGACAGCAGCTTCCCGTCGATCGACTTCTTCGAGCGGCGCGGCATCCCGTTCATCATCGCGGTGAACTGCTTCGAGGGCGCGCACAGCTACGAGGTCGAAGAGGTGCGCCGGGCCCTGGACGTGGACGCCGCCATCCCGCTCGTGCTGTGCGACGCGCGGGACCGCGAGTCGGCCAAGACGGTGCTGGTGAGCCTGATCCAGCACACGATGGACCGCCTCGACGCGATGGCGTGAGCCCGACCCGGTGACGGGTGACCGCGAACGGTCACCCGTCCCGCCTCACACCACCGGTTCGAGCTGGCAGTTGAAGTGCCGCAACAGCTTCGGCACGTGCGTCAGCCGGTACCCGGGCACCCGCTCGGGGTCCTTCGCGATCTCCGCCAGCGTCTCGCCGACGTACTCCAGGTGGCTCTGCGTGTAGACCCGGCGCGGGATGGCGAGGCGGACCAGCTCGTACGGCGCCGGCTTGACCAGCTCACCCGCCTCGTCCAGCTCGCCGAGGTACAGCGAGCCCAGTTCCGCGCATCGGATGCCGCCCGCCAGGTACAGCTCGGTGGCCAGGGCGAACCCCGGGAACCGGCTCGGCGGCAGGTGCGGCAGCAGGCGCCCGGCGTTGAGGTACACCGCGTGCACGCCGGTCGGCCGCACGCTGTCCACCCCCGCGGCCCGGGCCAGCTCGGCCACGTACGCGGTGGCGTCGGCCCGGGCCCGCAGGTACTCCGGGTCGGTCACCTCCAGCAGGCCTTGCGCCAGCATCTCCAGGTCGCGGCCGGCGAGACCGCCGTACGTGCGGAAGCCCTCGGTCGCGATCAGCAGCAGCTCGCACTTGGCGGCCAGCTCGGGGTCGCGGATCGCGAGCAACCCTCCCATGTGGACGATGGCGTCCTTCTTCAGGCTCGCCACGCACCCGTCGGCCAGCCGGAACGCCTCCTCCGCGACCTGCCGGGGCGTGTGGTGCTCGTAGCCCGGCTCCCGTTGCGTGACCAGCCACGCGTTCTCCGCGAACCGCGCCGCGTCGAGGAAGAACGGCACACCGTGGCGGCGGGCGATCTCACCCGCCGCCTTGATGTTGGCCATCGACACCGGCTGCCCACCACCACCGTTGTTGGTGATGGTGAGCACGACGACGGCGACGTCCTGAGGGCCGGACAGGATGGCTTCCAGCGCCTCCAGGTCGATGTCGCCCTTGAACGGCGCGTCGTCGTCGAGGTCCGCGGCGGCCCGGCACGGCAGGTCTACGGCCTGACCGCCGAGGATCTCGACGTTCGCGCGCGTGGTGTCGAAGTGCGTGTTGCTGACGCTGACCTGGCCCGGCTTGAGCAGCGCGGTGAACAGGATCCGCTCGGCCGCGCGTCCCTGGTGGACGGGGAACGCGTGCGGGTAGCCGGTCAGGTCCTGCACCACGTCGCGGAACCGGTAGTAGGAGCGCGCACCCGCGTAGGTCTCGTCACCGCGCAGTCCCGCCGCCTGCTGCTCGGCCGACAGGGCGCCGGTGCCCGAGTCGCTGAGCAGGTCGATCGTCACATCGGTGGCGGCGAGGTTGAACGGGTTGTACCCGGCCGCGGCCAGCGCCCGTTCGCGGTGCGCTCGGGTGGTGATCGGGATGGGCTCCACGACCTTGATGCGGTACGGCTCCATCGTGGGCATGGGTGACTCCTAGTACTAGCCTGCCAGGCTGATCGAACGGGGTGAGGCCGTGTCGTAGGCCTCGGAAGAGAGGTAGACGGTGATGCCGGGGCGCGGTCTGCCCATGCGCAGCGACACGTGGGCGATCAGGCCGACGCCCTCGTCCAGCGGTCGACGGGCGATGGCGCGCAGCGCGCTGTCGAACTGCGTGGGGTCGAGGTCGTACTTGGCCATCACCGCGAGCACCCGCCTGCGTGCTTCTTCGTCATCGGCGACGTAGTCGCGGATCGGCACGTACAGGGAATAGCCGCTCGGTGCCTGCGCGTCGCCGTCCAGGAACGTGTAGCTGGAAATCAGCGGGCGTCGGTCGAACGTTCCGGTGCTGCCGCCGGTGAGCAAGCAGAAATCGGGCACCCTGTCCACATCGACACCCCGCGCGGCGTTCGCGGCACGCGTGACGTCCGTTACATCCGCGGCGTGGTGGGAGATGTAGACCTTCACCCGGGCCCGCCGTTGTTCCACCAGGTCGAGTGCGAAGAACGAATATTTGTCAAGTCCGGGCCTGGTCACCGCGTGGGCGCGCAGTACCGGGAAACCGGCGGCGAAACCGGTCCGGGTCAGCGCTTCCCGGATCAACCCCTCGGCGGCGGCTTCGCCGCGCACTTCCGGGTTGAGGTAGACCTTCACCGCGGGCGCTTCGTCGGGGCGGAACACCAGCGAGTACCAGAACGTGAAATCGCTTTCCGGGTGGTCCGGCAGGAACAGGCTCTTGACCGCGTCGAAACGGCGGGTGTCCAGGTTCTCCCGGTGCCGCATCCGGTCGAGCGCGGCGAGCGCCGCCGCGGTGTTGGCCGCACGGGAAGGCCTGGTCGCGGTGGGTTCGACGATCGTGCGGAGGATCGGGGACTCTCCTGCCGCGAACGCCGTGGAGAACTCGACCGGGGTGTGGTCGTCGGCGACGTCGGAGGGCCAGGTCGGACTGCCGGAAACCGGGCGCAGGCCACCGGGTCCGAGCGCGTCCGCGAGCAATCCCACGGATTTGACGGTGTTTTCCGTGATGCCCAGAGAATGCAGCAGGGCACTGAGCTGTCGGCCCGTAAAATCGCGTATGGATACTTTTTGAGGGTCCAAGGCGGGGTTCTCCTCGTGGGGGGCGAGTCGAAAGTTACGCTAGGCGAAGCAATCTTGTCCACCGGGCGGCCGTAGCGTGACGTAGGGCACTCTAAAGGCAGGTCACAGGTCCTGTCGATCAGTGGTCACGAGGAAGGGGACGGTAATCAAGACTACTCCGAACGGCCTATTGACTAGACCTTCGTCAGTCTTTCGCACTAATCGCGTGCCGGGGTTCGATGACGGATCGTGGCTTTTTGTCCCCAGTGCCGCCCGAGGTACGGTCGAACGTTCGCCGGCTAATGCGTTCCACCATTCAAGACGCTGCTGTTAATTGTTCGCCGCGTTGTTCGCGTGACGCTGGCGACCCGGTGTGGTAAAGCGGCCCGGACAAGCGGACGGGGCCGCCGATCACCAGGATCGACGGCCCCGCGCACGCCCGGTCGGGCGTTCGGCTCAGGACGCGTAGTTGTGGAACCCGCGCCCGCTCTTCTTGCCCAGCAGCCCCGCGTCCACCATGCGCAGCAGCAACGGCGGCGGCGAGTACAGCGGCTCCTTGAACTCCTCGTACATCGACTCGGCGATGGCCTTGGTGGTGTCCAGGCCGATCAGGTCGGTCAGGCGCAGCGGACCCATCGGGTGCGCGCAGCCGAGCACCATGCCGTTGTCGATGTCCTCGGCGCTGGCGAAACCGGACTCCAGCATCCGGATCGACGACAGCAGGTAGGGGATCAGCAGGGCGTTGACCACGAACCCGGCCCGATCCTGCGAGCGGATGACCTCCTTGTGCAGCACCCCGGTCACGAACTCCTCGGCCCTGGCCCTGGTCCGCTCGCCGGTCAGCAGCGACGGCACCAGCTCCACCAGCTTCAGCACCGGCACCGGGTTGAAGAAGTGCACGCCGATGACCTGCTCGGGACGGCCGGTGGCCATGCCCAGTTTCATGATCGGGATCGAGGAGGTGTTGGACGCGAAGATCGCGTCCGGGTCCACGACGACCTTGTCCAGCGCCGCGAACACCTCCGTCTTGACCTGCTCGTTCTCCGCGACGGCTTCCACGACCAGGTTCCGGTCGGCGAAGTCGGCGAGGTCGGTGGTGAACCGCAGGCGCTCCAGTGCGGCGTCCCGGTCCTCGGCGGACAGCTTGCCGCTGCGCACGCCACGGCCGAGCGAAGAGGCGATCCGCCCCCGCGCGGCCTCCGTGGCGTCCGGGCTGACCTCGGCCACCAGCACGTCCAGCCCGGCCCGCGCGCAGACCTCGGCGATGCCGGAGCCCATCAGGCCCGATCCCACCACTCCAACACGTTGAATGTCACTCACGCCCCGATCCTGCCAGGGCCGTCCCCGATGGGCACATCTCCACTGGGGTTCTCCACAGCCGAACGGGCGGTGCTCCTCATGGTCGGCCGCCGTGCCGCGGCCTAGCGTTGCCGTCGTGATGATCAACACTGCGATAGCCGGTGTCGTCCTGGCCGTGACCAGCGCGTTTCCCGCGTTGGACGGGTGGGTCGAGCAAGACTGGGCCTCAGCGGCGCTGCTGACCGTCGAGGACGCCACCGGCACCCGCGCGGACGCGGCGGGTGAGGCGTCGGTCGGCGGGTACTTCCGGATCGGCAGCGTGACCAAGACGTTCGTGGCCACCGTCGTGCTGCAGCTGGTGGACGAGGGCGCGGTCGGGCTGGACGACCCCGTGGACCGGTACGTGGCCGGTGTGCCGAAGGGCGAGAACGGCGACCGCGTCACCGTGCGCCAGGTGCTCAACCACACCAGCGGCCTCTACGACTACATGCACGAGGAGGGCTACTCGACCAACCGGTGGCGCGGCGCGGACCGGTTCCGGAGCTACCGGCCGCGGGAGCTGCTGGACGTGGCGTTCGCGCACGAGGCCTACTTCGACCCCGGGAAGGGGTGGCACTACTCGAACACCAACTACGTCGTCGCCGGGATGCTGATCGAACGCGTGACCGGCCGGACCTACGGCGACGAGGTGCGCTCACGCGTCCTGCGCCCGCTCGGCCTGGCGCACACCAGCGTGCCGGGATGGCGGCCCGGCCTGCCGCACCCGCACGCCCGCGGCTACACGCAGGTCGACGGACGACTGGTCGACGCGACGCTGATGAACCCGACCCTGGACTGGGCGGCGGGCGAGATGATCTCCACCGCCGAGGACCTCAACCGGTTCTTCGACGCGCTCCTGAGCGGGCGGCTGACCAGCGCGGCGTCCCTCGACGCCATGCGGCAGACCGTGGAGGTGAAGGACACCGGCACGATCTTCGCCTACGGCCTGGGGTTGCAGCGGTTCGACCTGCCGTGCGGCCGTTCGATCTGGGGTCACGGCGGTGAGCTGATCGGCTACCGCACCTACGCCACGCGCGCCGACGACGGCACGCGGGCGACGTTGTCCTACAACCCGCTGCCCGTCGACGTGCCGGGAGAGGCGGTCATCGGGCTGCTCGCCTCGGTCTACTGCTGACCACCCGACCCTCGCACCCGTCGGCGACGGCGGGTGCGAGGTGGTGTCCGGTGGGTCAGCCCGGGGCGCCGAAGTCCTGCGTCCAGTAGGACTTGTTGTTGCCGTCCACGGCGTGGGCGACGCCGAGGTCGCGCAGTTCGCAGTTCACGATGTTGGCGCGGTGGCTCTCGCTGTTCATCCAGGCGCGCACGACCTCCTCCGCGGTGCCGAGGCCGGCCGCGATGTTCTCCGCCATCAGCCGATAGGTATACCCCGCCTCGGTGACGCGTTGTCCCGCTGTGCTGCCGTCCGAGCCGGTGTGGCTGAAGTTGCCGGTGCGTGCCATGTCGTCGCTGTGCCGCCTGGCCGCCGCGTCGAGTTGGGCGTTCGCGGTGAGGGCCGGGCAGCCGACGGCGGCGCGTTCCCCGTTCGTCAGGCTCAAAACCCGGTCTGCGAAGGTCTGGGTGGCGAGGGCGGGCGTGGCCGTGGCCAGGAGTGCCGCGACCGCCAAACCTGCCGTGAACGTCCTGCGTCCCATGTCTGCGTGCCTCCTCGTGGGCGGGTTCCTGTTGTCAAGGGGTTCCCACTTACGAGAGGACCTGTATTCCACGATAGGTGGAACCGTGGTGACCTCGTGTCAACGGACTCCCGGGGCCACGTCGTCTTGGGGGTGGAGGTAACGATGCGCAGTGATCCGGGGTCCCCCGAGGGGTTCGCCGAGTTCGTCGCCGAACGGTCCGGCTCGCTGGTCCGCGCCGCGTGGTTGCTCACCGGCGACGCCCACAAGGCCGAAGACCTGGTGCAGGTGGCGCTCGTGCGGCTGTGGGAGCGCTGGTCGAAGGTCGACGAGCCGGGCGCTTATGCCCGGCGGGTGCTCTACACGACGTACATGACCTGGTGGCGGCGGCGGTGGCGGGCGGAGACGCCGTCGGTCGCGGTGCCGGACGCCGTGACGCGGGACGACGTGGAGGGCGACGCGGTCGTGCGGCTGGCGGTGCGGGCCCGGCTCGCGCGGTTGAGCAGCCGGCAGCGGGCGGTGGTGGTGCTGAGGTTCTTCGAGGACTGCAGCGTGGAGGACGCGGCCCGGGTGCTGGGCTGCTCCACCGGGTCGGTCAAGACGCACACGTCGCGCGCGCTCGCCGTGCTGCGGGAGGACGCCGTGCTCAGGACGTTGATGGACGAGGGGGTAGTGCTGTGAAGGGCTTGCGCGGACTGCTGGCCGACGCCGTGCCGGACCTGCCGGAGGTCGACCGGGTGGCGGAGGTGGGTCGACGGGTGCGGCGGCGTCGCCGGGCCCGCGGTGTGGTGGCGGCGGGCGTGGTCGTCTCGCTGACCGCGGGCGCGCTGGTCGGCACCCAGTGGTTCAACCCCGTGCGGGAGGAGAGCCCGGTCGCCACCGCCGCGCCGATCGTGGTGATGCCCGCGCTCGACTGCCCCGCCGAGGTGCGGCACAAGCCCCCGCGGCAAGGAGCGGAGGGCCCGGTGGCGGACGAGTCGGCGGTGAACGCCCTGCTCTGCGTCTACGGCGGGACGCCGGGCGCCTACTACCGCGCCGAGATCCGGCACGACGTCGCGACCGTGGTGCGGGCGATGAACGAGTTGTCCGCCGAGTACCCCTACCCGTACGAGGTCGACGGCTGCAGGATGGATTGGCGCGGGCACTACGCGATCGTCTTCGGCTACCCAAACGGGACGCGGCACCAGGTCCGCGTCGACCTGAACTGCGGCACGCTGTTCCGCGACGACCTCATCCGCTTCGGCGACATCACGCGGCCGGTGGAGGTGTTCGCCGCGATCGTGCGCGCCGACGGCGGCGAGCCGCCGTACCTGCCCGGCAAGCGGTGACCGGTGGTCGGGTGGCGGTGCGCGGCCGCCACCCGACCCCACCGGTCAGTCCTTCAGCTCCCGCTCGGCCTGGGCGATGGCGGCGAACTCCTCCTCCGGCGCGGCGGCCACCAGGTGGTGGCGGCTGTAGAACCAGAAGTACGCCAACGCCACCACGACGATGCCCGCCGTGATGCCGGCGGCCAGTTCGTCCACGAAGAACGTCGCCACGACCGCCGCCACCGCGAGCACCAGCGCCACACCGGTGGTCACGACGCCGCCCGGCGTCCGGTACGGCCGCGCCAACCCCGGCTCTCGCACCCGCAGCACGATGTGCGAGACCATCATCAGCACGTACGACAGCGCCGCGCCGAACACCGCGACGTTGATCAGCGTCGCACCGCTCTTCAGGATCGCCGCCAGGACGAACCCGATGGTGCCCGGCACGATCAGCGCCAGGTACGGCGTCTTGCGCTTGCCGGTCTTGGACAGCCAGCGCGGCAGGTAACCCGCGCGCGACAGCGCGAACAGCTGCCGCGAGTACGCGAAGATGATCGAGAAGAACGACGCCACGAGCCCGGCCAGACCCACGTAGTTCACGATCTGCGCCAACGCGTTGTCGCCGCCGTAGGCCGCGCGCACCGCCTCGGGTAGCGGGTTGCCGGACGACATCAACGCCGCCGACCCCGCACCGCCCGGCGCGAACACCAGG
Organism: Saccharothrix sp. CB00851; assembly: GCF_001905065.1. NCBI lineage: Bacteria > Bacillati > Actinomycetota > Actinomycetes > Pseudonocardiales > Pseudonocardiaceae > Saccharothrix > Saccharothrix sp. CB00851. Next base: position 144,755 of record NZ_LWLC01000003.1, on the reverse strand, counting down.
ATCGCCGCCGCGAACACCAGCAGCGCCAGCACCGCCGCGATGATCCCGCGCGGCATGTCCTTCTTCGGGTCGCGCGCCTCCTCGGCCGCCAGCGGCACGCCCTCGACCGCGAGGAAGAACCAGATCGCGAACACCAGCGCGCCCAACGCCCCGCTCACGCCGAACGGCAGGAAGCTGCCGTCCCCGATGTCGAACAGCTTGTCGGAATCGAACTTCGGGATCATCCCGACCACGAACGCGACCAGCGCGACCACCGCGACCCCGGTGATCACGAACATCAGCCGCAACGCCTCGCCCACGCCGTACAGGTGCACGCCGACGAAGATCACGTAGCAGACCAGGTACACCGGCCACGAGCTGGTGAGCCCGAACAGCCCGAGCGCCTGCACGTAGTCGCCGATGAACACCACGATCGCGGCGGGTGCGATGGCGTACTCGACCAGGATCGCGATGCCCGTCGCGAAACCGCCCAGCGGTCCCAGCGCACGGCGCGCGAAGCCGTACCCGGCCCCGGCCACGGGCAGCGCGGCGGCCAGTTCCGCCAGGCCGAACACCATGCACGTGTACATGGCGCCCATCAGGACCGTCGCGACCAGCAGGCCGCCCCAACCGCCCTGGGCGAGCCCGAAGTTCCACCCGGCGAAGTCGCCGGAGATGACGTACGAGACCCCCAGCCCGGCCAGCAGCACCCAGCCCGCGGCACCCCGCTTGAGCTGTCGGTGCTCCAGGTAGTCGCGGCCCACTTCCTCGTACTCGACGTGTTTGGCCATCTGCGCTCCCTAATGGGTCAGTCGCGCTCCTTTGCAGGGAGCGTGGCGCGGGTCACCTGACCGTGTCAACAGGCGGGCGACCGAAGATTCGCGCGAGCCAGGGTGTGGCGGCCTTCACTCGAAGGTGTCAAGATGAGGCGTCCAATGGCTCGCTGACATACCTTTGGAGGTACCGGGGATGCTCGCCGTGGAGGAGTTGCGCGTGCTCGTGGACACCGGGGAGATCGACACGGTGCTGGTCGCCGTCGTCGACATGCAGGGGCGTCTGCAGGGCAAGCGCTGCGCCGCGCGCTACTTCCTGGACGAGGTCCTGGCGCACTCCGCCGAGGGCTGCGACTACCTGCTGGCCGTGGACGTGGAGATGAACACCGTCGGCGGCTACGCCATGTCGTCGTGGGACACCGGTTACGGCGACTTCGTGATGAAGCCCGACCTGTCCACGCTGCGCCGGGTGCCGTGGCACGAGGGCACCGCGCTGGTCATGTGCGACCTGGTGTGGGAGGACGGCTCGCCGGTCGTGGCCTCGCCTCGCCAGATCCTCAAGCGGCAGCTCGACCGGCTCGCCGAGCGCGGGCTGCGCGCGTTCGTCGGCACGGAGCTGGAGTTCATCGTCTTCGACAACACCTACGAGGACGCCTGGGACCGCGGCTACCGCGACCTCACCCCGGCCAACCAGTACAACGTGGACTACTCCCTGCTGGGCACCGCCCGCATCGAGCCGCTGCTGCGCGCCATCCGCAACCACATGGCGGGCGCGGGCATGGTGGTCGAGTCGGCCAAGGGCGAGTGCAACCCCGGCCAGCACGAGATCGCGTTCCGCTACACCGAGGCGCTGGCCACGTGCGACAACCACAGCATCTACAAGACCGGCGCCAAGGAGATCGCGGCGCAGCACGGCAAGTCGATCACGTTCATGGCCAAGTACAACGAGCGCGAGGGCAGCTCCTGCCACATCCACCTCAGCCTGCGCTCGGCCGACGGCGAGCCGGTGTTCGCCGAGGGGCACGGCGTCTCGAAGCTCATGGAGCACTTCATGGCGGGGCAGTTGGCCGCGTTGCGCGAGCTGACCTACTTCCTCGCACCGAACATCAACTCCTACAAGCGGTTCGCGCCGGGCAGCTTCGCGCCGACTGCGGTGGCCTGGGGCAAGGACAACCGGACGTGCGCGCTGCGCGTGGTCGGGCACGGCCAGTCGCTGCGGTTCGAGAACCGGGTGCCCGGCGCGGACGTGAACCCGTACCTGGCCGTCGCCGCGCTGATCGCCGCCGGGCTGCACGGCGTGGACAACGAGCTGCCGCTGGAGGAGGAGTTCGTCGGCAGCGCCTACGACTCCGACAAGCCCACCGTGCCCGCCACGCTGCGCGACGCCGCGTCGCTGCTGGCGCACAGCGAGCTGGCACGTGAGGCGTTCGGGCAGGAAGTGGTGGAGCACTACCTCAACGCGGCGCGGGTCGAGCTGGCCGCGTTCGACAAGTCGGTGACGGACTGGGAGCGGATCCGTGGTTTCGAACGGCTCTAGGGCACGGCCGTTGATCGGCGTCAGCACCTACCTGGAACGCGCGAGGTTCGGCGTCTGGGACGTGGAGGCGGCCGTGCTGCACCGCGACTACCTCGACTCGGTGGTGCGCGCCGGTGGCAACCCCGTGCTGCTGCCGCCGGTCGGGGAGTGGGACGCGGACAGCGTCACGTTCCTCGACGGCCTGGTGCTGGCGGGTGGCGCGGACGTCGACCCGGCGCGGTACGGGCGGCCGCGCGACCCGCGCACCGGACCCGCGCGGCCCGAGCGGGACGCGGTCGAGCTGAGCCTGGCGCGTGCGGCGTTGAAGCTGGACCTGCCGCTGCTCGCGGTGTGCCGGGGCATGCAGGTGCTCAACGTGGCGTTGGGCGGCACGCTGCTCCAGCACGTGGAGGGCCACAACCCGGCGCCCGCCGTGTTCGAGCACACCGGGATCGCGGTCGCGCCCGGTTCCGCGCTCGCCGGCATCGTCGGCCTCGCCACCACCGTGTTCTGCCACCACCACCAGGCGCTGGACGTGCTCGGTGACGGCCTGCGGGTGGTCGCGAGCGCGCCGGACGGCACCGTGGAGGCGGTGGAGCTGCCCGGCGCGCGGTTCGTGCTCGGCGTGCAGTCGCACCCGGAGGCCGACACCGAAGACGACCGCTTGTTCGCCGCGCTTGTGGACGCCACCCGCGACAGGAGTGTGAAGTGACCACGTTCGACGTCATCAACCCGGCCACCGAGGAGGTGGTCCGCTCGGTGCCGCTGGCCTCGCTGGAGGAGACCGACGCGGCGATCGCCCGCGCCTCGGCGGCGTTGCCCGCGTGGCGCGCGGTCGCACCCGGTGACCGGGCCCGGCTGCTGCGCCGGTTCGCCGAGGCCGTGGACGGCGCGCTGGAGGAACTGGCGGCGCTGGAGGTGCTCAACGCCGGGCACACCATCGGCAACGCGCGGTGGGAGGCGGGCAACGTCCGCGACGTGCTGCACTACTACTCGGCCGCGCCGGAACGGCTGTTCGGCAAGCAGATCCCGGTGGCGGGCGGGCTGAACGTGACGTTCCACGAGCCGGTGGGCGTGGTCGGCGTGATCGTGCCGTGGAACTTCCCCATGCCGATCGCCGCCTGGGGCTTCGCACCCGCGCTGGCGGCGGGCAACGCGGTGGTGCTCAAGCCCGCCGAGCTGACGCCGCTGACCGCTCTGCGCCTGGCCTCGCTGGCGCGGGAAGCGGGCATCCCCGAGGACGTGTTCCAGGTGCTGCCGGGCGCCGGTCCGGTGGTGGGGCAGCGGTTCGTCACGCACCCGGACGTGCGCAAGGTCGTGTTCACCGGTTCCACGCGGGTCGGCAAGCAGGTCATGGCCGGCTGCGCCGAGCAGGTGAAGCGGGTGACGCTGGAGCTGGGCGGCAAGTCGGCCAACATCGTGTTCGCCGACGCGGACCTGGAACGAGCCGCGGCCACCGCGCCGTACGGGGTGTTCGACAACGCGGGCCAGGACTGCTGCGCGCGGTCCCGGATCCTGGTGCAGGCGTCGGTCTACGACCGGTTCATGGAGCTGCTGGAGCCCGCGGTGAAGGGCGTCGTGGTCGGCGCGCCGGGGGACGAGGCCACCGAGATGGGGCCGCTGATCTCGGCCGCGCACCGGGAGAAGGTCGCGTCGTACGTGCCCGACGACGTCCCGGTGGCGTTCCGCGGTTCGGCTCCGACCGGCGCCGGTTTCTGGTTCCCGCCCACGGTGCTCGCGCCCGTCGCGCCCGGTGACCGAGCGGCCGTGGAGGAGATCTTCGGGCCGGTGGTGGCCGTGCTGCCGTTCACCGACGAGGAGGACGCGGTGCGGTTGGCCAACGACAGCGCCTACGGCCTGTCCGGGTCGATCTGGACCCGGGACGTGGGGCGGGCGCTGCGCGTCTCGCGTGGCGTCGAGTCGGGGAACCTGTCGGTCAACTCGCACTCGTCGGTGCGGTACTGGACCCCGTTCGGCGGGTTCAAGCAGTCCGGGCTGGGACGCGAGCTGGGGCCCGACGCCCTCGACTCGTTCACCGAGACCAAGAACGTCTTCATCGCTCACTGATTGGGAGAGACATGGTTGTGCGACTTGAGGGCCGGGTGGCCGTGGTCACCGGCGGCGGCAGCGGCATCGGCCTGGCCTCGGTGCGGCGGCTGGCGTCGGAGGAGGCGAAGGTCGTCGTCGCCGACGTCGACGCGGAGTCCGGCAAGGCGGCGGCCGACGAGGTGGGCGGGCTGTTCGTCCAGGTCGACGTGACCGACGAGGAACAGGTGTCGGCGCTGTACCAGACCACTGTGGACACTTACGGGTCGGTGGACGTCGCGTTCAACAACGCGGGCATCTCACCGCCGGACGACGACTCGATCCTGACCACGGGCATCGAGGCGTGGGACCGGGTGCAGAAGGTGAACCTGACCTCGGTGTACCTGTGCTGCAAGTACGCGATCCCGCACATGCTGGAACGCGGTCGCGGCTCGGTGATCAACACGGCGTCGTTCGTGGCGACCATGGGTGCGGCGACGTCCCAGATCTCGTACACGGCGTCCAAGGGCGGGGTGCTGGCGATGAGTCGTGAGCTGGGCGTGCAGTTCGCCCGGCAGGGCGTCCGGGTGAACGCGCTGTCACCCGGACCGGTGAACACGCCGTTGCTGCGGGAGCTGTTCGCCAAGGACCCGGAGCGCGCCGCGCGGCGGCTGGTGCACGTGCCGCTGGGCCGGTTCGCCGAGCCGGAGGAGATCGCCGCGGCGGTGGCGTTCCTGGCCAGTGACGACTCGTCGTTCATCACCGCGTCGAACTTCCTGGTGGACGGCGGTATCGCCGGTGCCTACGTGACACCGCTGTGATGCCGTTGCAGGACGCGTTGTTCCGCCCAGTGCGGGCGGGCAACGCGTTCGAGGAGACCGTGGAGCGGCTGATGCAGGCGATCCGGCTCGGCGTGGTGGGGCCGGGGGAGCGGTTGCCCGCGGAACGTGACCTGGCGACCCGGTTGGGTGTCAGCCGGGTGACACTGCGCGAAGCGATCCGGTCACTGCAGGACGCCGGGTACGTCGAGTCGCGGCGCGGCCGGTACGGCGGGACGTTCGTGAACTCGCCGCTGCCGGCGCCCGCGCCGGACCGCCGGGTCGACCCCGCCGAGCTGGCGGACGCGTTGACGGTGCGCTGGGCGGTGGAGACGGGTGCGGCGGAGTGCGCGGCGGGCCGTGCGCTGGGCCCGGTGGAGCGGCGCAACCTGCTGGCGCGGCTGGCCGAGTGCCGTGACGCGTCGGTGGACTCCTACCGGCGCAAGGACTCGCGGCTGCACCTGGCGATCGCCGAGGCGACCGGGTCGGCGTCGCTCACGGCGGCCGTCGCCGACGCCCGGACGCGGGTCAACGCCCTGCTGGACCGGATACCCCTCCTGCCGCCGAACCTGGCGCACTCGAACGACCAGCACGAGCTGATCGTGACCCACATCGTGGCGGGCGACCCGGAGGCCGCGCGGCGGGCGATGGCCGAGCACCTGGACGGCACGGCCCTGCTGCTGCGCGGCTTCCTGTCCTGAAGGACCGTTCAGTGACCGCGCCGAGACCGCCGGAGCGCGACACGGTGGTGAGATCGCCCCCGGATACTTCCGCCCAATAGTCCGCGCCGCAATTCGGATCAGCGTTTACCCGCATTGCGGTCTTGGTACACTAAAGGGTGATCTGAGGGGGCAGATGTGGACGGTTTACGGCGGCCTGCTGATCCGATCAGAGTACTGATCGGCATCCGCAACGAGCTCGCCCGGTACGGTTTGGAACGCCTGCTGTCGGCGTTACCCGTGGTCGGGGCGCTGGAGGTTCGGAATTCGCCCGAGGATGGTTTGAGGGAGGTCGTGGACGGCCGGTTCGACGTGTTCGTGGTAGCTCTCGGCGAGCTCGATCCGACTGTTCCGGAGTTGCGGTTCGAAGGGCTCTACCCCGTTCGGCCCAAATTACTCGTGATCATGCGAGTAGATCCCCGAGTCCATGCCGATCATGGCGCACCACGCGGCCGAGGCGTCACCGTTGGCGAGCACCTCGACCACCTCGGTCTGCTGGGCGGACGTCATGCCGGGGCCGCCCCACGACACCGGCACGGCCATCCGGAACACGCCCGCCTCGCGCAGCAGCTCCACGACGTCGGCGGGCAGCCGCCGAGCCGCTTCGATGTCGGCGGCGCGCTCGCGCAGGACCGGCACGAGATCCTTGGCGCGAGCCAGGATGTCCGACGCGGTCAGGTGCGTCTCCGCCACCGACTCCAGCGTTTCCGAACCGGTCATGTGCTGACTGCTCCCTTCACGGTGGTGTGGTCCGGCGTCAGGCGTAGCGCCCCGGGGCCACGGTCCAGTCGGGGTCGATCGCGGCCTTGAGCCGGCGGGCCAGTGCCCGTGCGGCGGGATCGGGGCTGAGGCGGTCGAGCCAGTCGGCGTGGTCGATGTCGAGCCGGTACGGGACGTAGCCCGCCGCGCTGAACCGCTCGTAGGCCAAGTCGAGCGCGCGGTGCGCCCGTTCGGCCGTCCGCGGGGACCGGTCGAACTTGATCGGGACGACGAAGTCGACCAGGTCGGGGCTCAACGCGTTCAACGTCGCGCCGCACCGGACGCCGGTCTCGGCCGACACCCGTTCGAGCAGCGCGAGCGCGTGCTCCACGTCGGTGCCGGTGAACGGCACCAGCGGTAGGAAGAACAGCCACCCCAGGCCGTGTCGGTCCACCTCGTCGGCAGGCCGGCCGAGCGTCGCGGCGAGCACGTCGTCGTTGTCGCGCGGATCGCCCGCGTACAGCTTCGCCACGGCCCGGGAGATCGCGTCGGTCGGCTCGCCGTCCTCCTCGCTGAACAGCTCCGCCGCCTCGGTCCGCAGCACGGCGGTCAACGCGTCCACCGCGGCGGGCGTGCCCTCGACGCAGACGTGGGCCTGGAAGCCTCCGACTTCACCGCCGTACAGCTCGGCCGCGGTGAAGTCGAAGACCTTCAGCACGCCGCCGACCAGCCCCTGTGCCATCCAGCGGCGCATCTCGTCGATGGCTCGTGGCAGCACGTCCGCGGTGAAGTTCAGCCGCAGCACCCGCTGCGCCTCGGGTCGGGGCGGCAGCTGCACCGCGGCGGCGGTGACGACGCCCAGGTCGGATTGGACGAACAGCTGCGTCAACGACGGGCCGAGCCCGTGCGCGTACACCGGGGTCGGCCGGTCGGGGCGCGGCCACCAGCCGACCCGGACCAGTTCGCCGTCCGGCAGCACGACCTCCAGCCCCAGCAGGTCGTCCACCCGCTGCCTGCGCAGGCCGACACCCCGGTCGAGCGCGTTGCCGACCACGCTGGTGTGCGCGGAGGACGCGGTCACGTTCACCATGCGTTCGGTGCCGTGCAGCAGCCCGGCCAGCACGCCCTGGGTGACACCCGGCTCGACGACGGCCCAGCCGGCGCTCACGTTCACGTCGCGCACCCGGTCCAAGCCGCCCAGGTGCAGCACGACCACGTCGTCCCGGGCGGGCTCGCCGGACCCGAGTCCCCAGTTGCGGCCGGTGCTGACCGGGTGCAGCCCGCCGACGCCCGCGAAGGCGCGCACGACGCGGGTGACCTCGTCCGCCGTGCGCGGCGAGACCAGGCCGTGCACCCGGCGGGCGCGGAACTCGCCGACGTTGGGCCGGGGCGCGGTCTGGACCGGGTTCCCGTCGTCGTCGACGCGGATCTCCACCCGGTCGACGCCCACGATCTCGGCGGCGGCGTCGAGCGCCGCGCGCAGGGCCTTCCCGTGGTGCTGTCCCCGGTGCCGGGGACGACTGCCGGACATGGTCATGGATGCCTCACTGCGGGCGCCACTCGGTGAGCAGCCTCCGGGTCTGGGTCGATGGACGTCGGAAGAATCCTTCCGACGCGCGCGGGGAGCGCGGAAGACCCGGAGGGGCCGGTGCAGCGGGCACACCGGCCTACCCACCCGGCTAGGTCAGGTGGCCCGTCCGGTCAGGAACCCCGCAGGTGGCGGCCCGGCTTGTCGTCAGCATGTGTTGACGATCGCGGAGGCGTCAGCATATGTTGACGGCATGGCTGCGATCGCCGACCTCGACTCGGCCGCGCACGGCGAGGACCCGGACGCGGGGCTGCGCGCCGTGGCCCGCCTGCGCCGGCTGGTCGACCAGCTGGAAGCCGAACACGTCGCCGCCGCGCGCCGGGCAGGGTGGTCGTGGCGCGACATCGCCACCCGCCTGGGCGTCACCAAGCAGACCGTCCACCGCAAGTACGGCCGAGAGGACTGACCGGTGTTCCGAGGCGACCACCCCGACCTGACCCGCACCATCGGCCGCGCGCTCAAGCTCGCCCTGGACCTGGGCCACCCGCGCACCGGCAGCGAACACCTCCTGGCCGCCCTCTCCACCGGCCACCTCACCCCCAACCCGCAGGCCCTCGACTCGCTCACCGCCGGCCCGCCCGCCGGCCCGCCCGCCGCTGATCCACCCGCCGGCTCGCCCGCCGCCGGCCCGCCCGCTGGCTCGTCCGCCCCGGACTCGCTCACCGCCGGCTCGCCCGCCGCCGGCCCGACCTCGGCCGGCCCGACCGCCGCCGGCTCGCCCGCCGCTGATCCACCCGCTGGTCCACCCCTCGACCTGCGGCCTGCCGCCGTCCTGGTCGCCGCGGTCCTGGCCCGTCACGGCGCGACGCCCGCCGCCATCCGGGACGCGGCCCACCTCGCCGCGCCGCTCGGTGCGGGCGGCGCGGTCGACCAGGCCGTCCTGGCGCCGCTCGGTGTCGACCTCGACCGCCTGCTCGGCGGCACACCCGCGCTGGACCGACGCGCTGGCCGGGAACCGCTCCTCCCGTTCGGCGCGGCGAAGGCACGCCGGCGCTGCGCCCGCCTGACCCCACCGCTCGGCCTGGACGCCCAAGCGGCGTACGAGGCGTCGTTGCGCCTGGCCCTGGCCCGTCGCGAACGCGAGCACCGCCCCGAACACCTCGCCCTCGCCCTGATCGCCCTGGACCCCGGCGTCGCCTGGGTGCTCAAGACCGCCGGCGTCGACCGCGAAGCCCTGCTCGCCGACCTGGCCGCGACCTTCCCGCCCCCGCGCCGCAACCCGCTGCTCACCCTCGACCGCGGGATCGGCCACCGCGTCCGCCACCGCGACCTCGTCCGCCGCTACGAACGCACCACCGGACGTGCCGTGACCTCGACGGACGCGCTCCCCGCCCTGATCCGCGGCTGAGGACCCACCCGACCGGGTGATCCGCGGGACACCGGAGCGGCCGACCCGGTGCGCCGGAAATCCACTCGGTGAGCACCGATAACATCTTCGGCGAAGCAGGCAACTACGCCCACCGAGGAGTCACCGTGTCCCAGCCACGTCCCGCAGCCGCTCTCGCCCCACCGCGCGTGGTGGTGCCGGCGGGGACTACCGCGGGGACGGCGGTGCGTGAGGCGGGGCTGCCGGGCAAGGGCCCGGACGCCGTCGTGGTCGTGCGCGACCCCGAGGGCCACCTGCGCGACCTGTCGTGGACGCCGCAGGTCGAGGTCGAGGTCGAGGCGGTCGCCGCCGACACCGAGGACGGCCGCAGCGTCATCCGGCACTCCGCCGCGCACGTGCTCGCACAGGCCGTGCAGCAGCAGTTCCCCGAGGCCAAGCTGGGCATCGGCCCGCCGGTCAAGGACGGCTTCTACTACGACTTCCAGGTCGACAAGCCGTTCACGCCCGAGGACCTCGCCGCGCTGGAGAAGCGCATGAAGTCGATCATCAAGGGCGCGCAGCGGTTCAACCGCCGCGTGGTCGAGTCGGTCGACGCCGCCAAGGCCGAACTGGCCTCCGAGCCGTTCAAGCTGGAACTGGTCGACATCAAGAGCGACGTGGACACCGCCGAGGTCATGGAGGTCGGCGGCGGCGAGCTGACGATCTACGACAACCTCGACCCGCGTTCCGGCGACCGCGTGTGGGGCGACCTGTGCCGCGGCCCGCACGTGCCGACGACCAAGCACATCCCGGCGTTCAAGCTCACCCGCGTCGCGGCCGCGTACTGGCGCGGCAACGAGAAGAACCCGCAGCTGCAGCGCATCTACGGCACGGCGTGGGAGTCGCAGGAGGCGCTGGACGCGCACCTGGAGCTGCTGGCCGAGGCCGAGCGGCGCGACCACCGCAAGCTGGGCGTCGAGCTGGACCTGTTCAGCTTCCCGGACGAGATCGGCTCGGGCCTGGCGGTGTTCCACCCGCGCGGCGGGATCATCCGCAAGGCCATGGAGGACTACTCGCGGGCCCGGCACACCGAAGAGGGCTACGAGTTCGTCTACTCGCCGCACATCACCAAGGGCAACCTGTTCGAGACCTCCGGCCACCTCGACTGGTACCGCGAGGGCATGTACCCGGCGATGCACCTCGACGCCGAGATGAACGAGGACGGCACGGTCCGCAAGCCCGGCCAGGACTACTACCTCAAGCCGATGAACTGCCCCTTCCACGACCTGATCTTCAAGTCGCGCGGGCGGTCCTACCGCGAGCTGCCGCTGCGCATGTTCGAGTTCGGCGGCGTGTACCGGTACGAGAAGTCCGGCGTGGTGCACGGCCTCACCCGCGTGCGCGGCATGACGCAGGACGACGCGCACATCTTCTGCACCCCCGACCAGGTGCAGGACGAGCTGAAGTCGCTGCTGGGCTTCGTGCTCGGGCTGCTGCGCGACTACGGCCTCGACGACTTCTACCTGGAGCTGTCGACCCGCAACCCGGAGAAGTCCGTCGGCTCCGACGAGGTCTGGGAGCAGGCGACCGAGGCGCTGCGCGTCGCGGCCGAGGACTCCGGGCTCGAACTGGTGCCGGACCCGGGCGGTGCGGCGTTCTACGGGCCGAAGATCTCCGTGCAGGCCAAGGACGCGCTGGGCCGCACCTGGCAGATGTCCACCATCCAGGTCGACTTCAACCTGCCCGAGCGGTTCGAGCTGGAGTACACCGGCCCGGACGGCAACCGGCAGCGTCCGGTCATGATCCACCGCGCGCTGTTCGGCTCGGTGGAGCGGTTCTTCGGCGTGCTGACCGAGCACTACGCGGGCGCGTTCCCGGCGTGGCTCGCGCCGGTGCAGGTGGTGGGCATCCCGATCGCGGACGAGCACGTCGACCACCTGCTCGCGGTGGCGAAGCGGCTCAAGGCGAAGGGCATCCGGGTCGAGGTGGACGCCTCCGACGACCGGATGCAGAAGAAGATCCGCAACCACACCACGCAGAAGGTGCCGTTCATGCTGCTCGCGGGCGGCAAGGACGTGGAGCAGGGCGCGGTGTCGTTCCGGTTCCGCGACGGCACGCAGGTCAACGGCGTGTCGGTCGAGCAGGCCGTCGAGACGATCGTGGACTGGGTGGCGCGGCGTGAGAACGCCTCGCCCACGGCGGAACTCGTCCAGTGACCCAGGGGTACGAGGAGCAGGACGGGGTCGGGGTTCACGACGCGTTGCAGCGGTTGTGGACCCCGCACCGCCTCTCGTACGTGCGCGGTGAGGGCAAGGCCGTCGGCGACGAGCCGGAGGGGTGCCCGTTCTGCCGGGTGACCGGGCTGGACGACGCCGAGGGGCTGATCCTGGCGCGCGGCGAGCTGGTGTTCGCGGTGCTCAACCTGTACCCGTACAACCCCGGCCACCTGATGGTGCTGCCGTACCGGCACGTGCCCGACTACACGGACCTGACCGTGGCCGAGACGGCGGAGTTCGCCGCGTTCACCCAGAAGGCGATGCGGGTGATCCGGTCCGCCTCCGGTCCGCACGGGTTCAACATCGGCATGAACCAGGGCGTGGTGGCGGGCGCGGGCATCGCGGCCCACCTGCACCAGCACGTGGTGCCGCGCTGGGGCGGCGACGCGAACTTCATGCCGGTGATCGGCCACACCAAGGTCCTGCCGCAGCTGCTCGGCGAGACCCGCCAACTCCTCTCCGACGCCTGGTCCACCACCCCCTGACCCGCGAGTCGAACGCTCAGGTCCCGCGTGTCGAACGCTCGGGTCCCGTGTGTCGAACGCTCGCGTCCCCCGAGTTCGTCGCTCAGGTCGGGCGCGGGGTACCTGAGCGTGGAATTCAGGGGTCCTGAGCGTTCGACACACGGGCGCTGAGCGTTCGACTCGCGCAGGTTTTTCGGGTTCGGGTTGAACGAGGGGTGGGGCTGTCTCGTTCAGACCGGGTGACCACGCCCGGCTGACGAGAGGCGCACACCCTGTGACGGCCATGACCGAGCCCACCGCCGTGCAAGGCTTACCCCCGGACGATCGTCCGCTGTTCCGACGATTCGGCCGCGGCCCGAGCGCGACACCGCCGTTCCACCGCATCCACCACGCCTTCGAGCACCACGTCGCACGCTCGCCGCACGCGCGGGCGGTCGAGCACGAGGGCAACTGCCTGACCTACGCCGAACTCGACCACCGCGCGAACGTCGTCGCCGCCGAACTGCTCGACGCGGGCGTCCTACCGGGCGATCACGTCGGCGTCTTCCTGACGCGGTCGATCCACCTGGTCGTCGGCATCCTCGCGGTGCTGAAGGTCGGCGCCGCCTACGTGCCGCAGGACGTCCGGATCACCCCGCGCCCCCACCTCGACCACGTCCTGCGCACCGCCGACATCAAGGTCGTGCTGACCGTCCGCGAGCACGCACCGCGGCTCGAAGCGCCCACCGTGCTGGCCATCGACACCCTGCCCGACCGCCGCGTCACGGCACCGCGGACGGAAGGCGGCGACACCGCCGTCGTCATCTTCACCTCGGGCACGACCGGCGTCCCGAACGGCGTCCGCGTCACCCACGCGAACCTGTGCAACGTGCTCCTCACCGCACCCGGCGACCTGGGCGTCCGACCGGGCGACCGGGTCGCGCAACTGCTCAACATCGCGTTCGACATGGCGATCTGGGAGCTGTTCGGCGCCCTTGCCCACGGCGCCACGTCCGTCATCCGCGGCCGGGACATCGCGCGCACGGCGAGCACCGCCACCGTCCTCATCGCCACACCGGGTGTGCTGTCCACAGTGGACCCCGAGGAGTGCCCGCACGTCCGGGTGGTCGCCGTGGCCGGGGAGCGCTGCCCCAAGCCACTGGCCGACGCCTGGTCCACCCGCGCCGCGTTCCACAACGCCTGCGGACCCACGGAAGTCACGATCGTCAACACCGTGCAGCGCTACGACCCGCGCGTGGGCAGGCTGACCATCGGCCGCCCGGTCCCGAACACCACCGTCTACGTGCTCGACCAGGACCTGCGGCCGTGCCGGATCGGCGACGTGGGCGAGATGTGGGCGGGCGGCGCGTGCGTCACGGCCGGCTACCTCGGCAACGACGTGCTGACCGCCCAGCGCTACCGCCCCGACCCGTTCCTCGGCGGCGACCACCTGATGTTCCGCACCAGGGACCTGGGCCGCTGGACGCCGGACGGCGAGTTGGAGCACCACGGCCGCACCGACGACCAGGTGAAGGTGCGCGGCTTCCGGGTCGAGCTGGACGCGGTCACCTCCGCCCTGGAGACGACCTCCGGCTGCGCCCGCGCGACCACCGTCCTGCACGACGGCAGGCTGGTCGGCTTCGTCAGCCCCGCCACCGTCGAACCCGGAGCCGCCACGGACGCGGTGGCCCGCGCGCTGCCCTACTACTGCGTGCCGTCACTGGTCATCGCCGTGGACGACCTGCCGATGACCGCACGCGGCAAGGTGGACCGGGCCGCGTTGTCGTCTCTGGTGCCGGTCGCATGACCACCACGCGCACCGGCACGCCGACGGCGTCGTGGCTGAGAAAGCGCCCGTTCACCCACCACAACCGGCTCGCCGTCGCGGTGGTCCTGGTCAACGTGGTCGCGGCGTTCGCGGTGGACGACGCGCAAGCGCTCGCGGACCTGGTCGTCGCCAACGTCGCCCTGGCCGTGCTGATCCGCCAGCAGCACGTGATCAACCTGCTGTTCCGGCTGGCCACCAGCGCGCCGACGACGTGGCCGCTGCGGGTCCGCTGGACGCTGGGCAAGGTCTACCACTTCGGCGGCCTGCACGTCGGCGCCGCGATCAGCGCCACGGCCTGGTTCGCGGTGCTGGCCTGGGTCCTGGACGACGCCATGACGTGGACGATCCTCGCCCTGATGGCCGCGATGGTGGTGTTCGCCCTGCCCTCCCTGCGCGCACGGCGGCACGACCTGTTCGAGCGCGTGCACCGCTTCGCCGGCTGGACCGTGCTCGTGCTGTTCGCCGCGCACTCGTCCCGGCAGCCGGATTTCGTCGGCTCGACCCGGTTCTGGCTGCTCCTGCTGGTCGTCACGAGCGTCGCCCTGCCCTGGGTGCGGTTGCGGCGCGTGCCGGTGCGGATCGTCCGACCGTCGCGGCACGTGGCGCTGGTGTCGTTCGACCACGGCGTGACGCCGTTCGCCGGTTCCTCGACCGCGGTGAGCCGCCACCCGCTGCTGGAGTGGCACTCGTTCGCCAACGTGCCGACGCCGGGCCGCACCGGTTTCCGGCTCACCATCTCGCGCGCGGGGGACTGGACGGGCGCGCTGATCGACGACCTGCCGACGCACCTGTGGGTCAAGGGCGTGCCCACCGCCGGTGTCGGCAACATCGACAAGCTGTTCACCAGGGTGGTGTGGGTGGCGACCGGCAGCGGCATCGGGCCGTGCCTGCCGCACCTGCTGTCGGGTGAGACGCCGGCCCGCCTGGTGTGGTCCACCCGCACGCCCCGCGAGACCTACGGCGACGACCTGGTCGACGAGATCGAGGCCGTGCAGCCGGACGCCGTGGTCTGGGACACCGTCCGCGACGGCAAGCCCGACCTGGTCGAGCTGGCGCTGCGCGCGCACCGGGAGTTCGACGCCGAAGCCGTGATCTGCATTTCCAACAAGAAGACGACCTGGCACGTCGTGGAGAAGCTGGAAGCGCGGGGTGTGCCCGCCTTCGGCGCGATCTGGGACTCGTGAGGAGACTTCGTGGACTACTCGACCTTGCTCATCGACGAACGGGACGGCGTCACGACCCTCACCGTGTCCCGGCCGCGGGCGCGCAACGCGTTGTCCGGCCAGGTCCTCGGCGAGCTCGACCACTTCCTGTCCGGGATCCTGGACGGGCCGGCGCCGCGGGGCGTCATCCTCACCGGGGCGCCCGGTCCGGCGTTCATCGCGGGCGCGGACATCCGCGAGATGGCCGTGATGACGCCGGAGGAGGGCGAGCGGTTCGGGCGGCTCGGCCAACGCGTCACCCGGTTGCTGGAACAGGTGCCGTGCCCGGTCGTCGCGTGCGTGGACGGCTACGCGCTCGGCGGCGGCTGCGAGGTGGTGCTGGCGTGCGACTTCGCCTACGCGACCCGCCGCTCGGTGTTCGGCCAGCCGGAGGTCGTGCTCGGTCTCGTTCCCGGGTTCGGCGGGTGCGTCCGGCTGCAGCGCCTGGTCGGCCCTGCGGTCGCCCGGGAGCTGATCTACACCGGCAGGCACGTGGACGCGCCGGAGGCGGCGCGGCTCGGGCTCGTCAACGCGGTGTTCGACGACCGTGATGAGATGCTGGCCGTCGCACGCGCGGTGCTCGGCCGGATCGCGGGCAACTCGGCCACGGCGGTGTCGCTGGCCAAGGCCGCGGTGAACGCCTCCCGCGGCACGACCGTCGCCGCGGGGCTGGCGTTCGAGCTCGACGCGTTCCGCGAGGCGTTCACCACCGACGACATGCGCGAGGGCACGGCGGCGTTCCTCGCCAAGCGCCGGCCCGCGTTCACCGGCGCCACCGGGGAACCGCTGCTCCACGACTAGCCGAGGAGGTGCGCGATCAACGACAGTCACACTGCCCTGCTGCGCTCCCTCCACGACGAGCACGCGCCCGCGCTGTGGCGGTACGTGCGCCGGCTGACCGGGGACGACGAGCTGTCCCGCGACGTGGTGCAGGAAGCGCTGCTGCGGGCGTGGCGCAACCCCAAGGTGCTGGAGCAGGGGTCGGCGGCGGCTCGCGCCTGGCTCTACACGGTGGCGCGCAACGTGGTGATCGACGAGCGGCGCAGCGCCCGGGCGCGCTGGGAGATCGGCTCGGAACGGCTGCCCGAGCGGGCCAGGTCCGACCACAGCGACTCCGCCCTGGACGCCTGGCTGGTGGCCGACGTGCTCACCCAGTTGACGCCGGAGCACCGCACGGTGATCGTGCGTGCGTACTACATGGGTCAGTCGGTCGCCGAGCTGGCCGTCGCACTGGACCTGCCGGAGGGAACCGTGAAGTCCCGGCTGCACTACGGTCTGCGGGCGCTGCGGCTGGCGCTGGAGGAGAAAGGGGTCACCGGACGTTGAGCTCGCCAGTCGATCCGTACCGGGACTGGGGTGCCGCGTACGTCCTGGGTTCGCTGTCGCCCGGCGAACGGCGGGAGTTCGAGGGACACCTGCCGGGGTGCCCGGAGTGCTCGGGTGACGTCGCGTCCTTCGCGGGCGTGCCCGGCATCCTCTCGGCGGTGCCCCGTGACCGGGCGCTCGACCTGCTGGAACCCGAGGGTGAGGCGGACGAGCCGCCCGCGGCGGTGTTCAGCGGAATGGTGGCGGCCGAGCGGTCGCGCCGGTGGCGTGCGCGGATTCTGGTGGCCGCCGCACTGGTCGTCGCGGCGTCGACGGGGGCGGCGGTCGCGCTGGCCGTGCGGCCGGCCGCCCCCGACGCCGTGGTCGTCGCACCGCCGCCCGTGCCCGACGTGGCGATGCACCAGACCGTGCCGAGCCCGGTGACGGCCAGCGTGCAGCTGGTGGACGAGCCGTGGGGCACCCGGATCGAGGTGCTGTGCTCCTACGCCGTGCCGGACGGGCCGCCGCCGCCCGTCTTCGCCTACTCCCTGCACGTGGTCGCGGCCGACGGCACCTCGGCGAGGGTCGCGACCTGGACCGCCGGACCCGGCTCCACCACCCGGCCGGTCGCCACGACCGAGCTCGGCCGGTCGGACATCACCGGCATCGAGATCAGATTGGTGCAAAAAGACCTGGTCCTGCTCCGCGTCACGTTCTGACCGCCCGCCTCCCGGCGCCCATCCTCCGCGAACCGCGTTCCCGCAGGCCGAGGACCTGCTGCAAGAGCAACTGCACGTCCCGGTGCACGTGCGCCGGTCCCGGGAGGTGGATACGTGTTCCAGATCACCCGCGGCCACGGCCGGCCCAGCCGCAGACACCTTCCTGGCCGATCGTCAAGAGGGGTGAGCGTCGATACGGTGCGTTGCATGACCGCACCTGAGCGTTCGCGGCTGGCCCGAGAACGGCTCTCGCGCGAGTTACGAAGGCTGCGCACCGAGGCCAAGATGACCGGCACGGCCACGGCGCGCGCTACCGGGATGAGCCAGTCCAAGCTGTCGAAGATCGAGAACGGCATGCTCCTCCCGTCCGTGACCGACGTGGAGCGCCTGGTCGCCGAGCTGTCCGCGACCAGGGAGACGAGGGTCGAGCTGGTGGAGTTGGCCCGTCAGTTGCACGCCGAGGCGGAGACCCGCCGCGTGGTGCTGCACCGGGGGGCGCACCGGCACCAGCAGACCATCGCCCGTATCGAGGCCCGTGCCACCACCAGCCGCTTCTTCCAGAACGCGGGTGTGCCCGCGCTGTTGCAGAGCGAGAACTACCTGCGGGTCGTGCACAACACGATGCCCCCGCACGAGCAGGACAGCGCGATAGCCACGCTGCGCAGCCGCCGTGCCCGCATGGACGACCTGGGCAAGCGGTTCGTGTTCCTGCTGGCGGAGAGCGCGCTGCGCTGGCGCATGGGTTCGGCGGACCTGATGTGCGAGCAGATCGACCACCTCGTGCAGATCATCCGAAGGCCGAACGTGCAGCTCGGCGTGGTGCCCTGGACGGCGGACGCGAACATGGTGGCCCTGCACGGGTTCCAGGTCTACGACGAGCGGGTGGTGACGTTGAGCGTGCTGACCGGCAACGCGACCATCACCGACCCGCACGACGTGCGCGAGTACCTGGCCCTGTTCGGCAGGCTCGAACGGCTGGCGGTGCGCGGCGACGCGCTGGAGGACCTGCTGGAGCAGATCTCCAGGGACCACCGCAAGCTCGGCTGAGCTGGGCGGTTAGGCTGCCGGGGACCACTTCCTCCCCGTCGGTAGGTGCCTCGCCACCCCATGCTGAACATCTTCGCCCGCGCGTCGGTTTCGCGCGTCACCGATCCGATCGGGGCGTGGCTGCTGCGCCGCGGCCTCACCCCGAACACCGTCACGGTGCTGGGCACCGTCGGCTCCGTCGCCGCCTCGCTGTGGTTCATCCCGCGCGGGCAGCTGTTCACGGGCGCGGCGCTGGTCACCGCGTTCGTGCTGTTCGACCTGATCGACGGCGCGATGGCACGTGCCCAGGGCGGTGGCACGAAGTTCGGCGCCGTGCTGGACGCGAGCTGCGACCGGATCGCCGACGGCGCGCTGTTCGCCGCCATCGCCTGGTGGGCGTTCGGCGCGGACGAGCACGGCCTGGCCGCGGCGACCCTGGTCTCGCTGGTCGGCGCGCAGGTCACCTCGTACGTGAAGGCACGCGCCGAGGCGTCCGGGCTCTCCGCCGACGGCGGGCTGGCCGAACGCGCCGAGCGGTTCATCGTGGCCCTGGTCGGCGTCGGCCTGCACGGGCTCGGCGTGCCCTACATCCTCCCGGTGGCGCTGTACCTGCTGGCCGCCCTGGTGACGATCACCGTGCTGCAGCGCATCCTGGCCGTGAGCCGTGCCGCGAAGGAGCTGGGCGAGTGAACGAACGGCTGGCGGACCTCGGCTACGCGGCCGGCTGGCGCCTGGTGCGGCTGCTGCCCGAGAAGGCGGCCAGGGCGCTGTTCGAGGCGGTCGCGGACCGGGCCGCGAAACGCGGCGGTGGCAGCGTGCGGCAGCTGCGGTCCAACCTGCGCCGGGTCGTGCCCCAAGCGGGCGAGGCCGAGCTGGACGAGCTGGTGCGGCTGGCCGTGCGCTCGTACGCGCGGTACTGGCGCGAGGCGTTCCGGATGCCGTCCATGGACCAGAAGGAGCTCTACGCCGAGCTGGACCGCACGATGACCGGCGTGGAGAACCTGGACGCGGCGCTGGCCGAGGGCCGGGGCGCGGTGATCGCGCTGCCCCACTGCGGCAACTGGGACATGGCGGGCGTCTGGCTGGTCGGGCACTGCGGGACGTTCACCACCGTCGCCGAGCGGCTCAAGCCCGAGTCGCTGTACCGGCGGTTCATCGCGTTCCGGGAGAGCCTCGGCTTCGAGGTGGTGCCGCTGACCGGGGGCGAGCGCAACCCGGCGCTCGTGCTGGCCGAGCGGCTGCGCGCCAACCAGGTCGTCTGCCTGCTCGCCGACCGCGACCTCACCGCGGGCGGCGTGCCCGTGACGTTCTTCGGCGAGCGCACCCTGATGCCCGCCGGTCCCGCGCACCTGGCCGCGACCACCGGCGCGGCGCTGATCCCGGCCGGCCTGTGGTTCACCGAGGACGGCTGGGTCGTCCGGCTGCACCCGCCGGTCCGGGTCCAGGGCACGGCGGGTGTGCCCGCGGCGACCCAGCAGCTGGCCGACGTGTTCGCCGCCGACATCGCCGCCCACCCCACCGACTGGCACATGATGCAGCAGCTGTGGCTGGCCGACCTGCCGGAGAGCAGGCAGAAGGCGCTGCGCCGGGTGCTGGCCCGCCGGGGGGAATCGGCGTGAAGGTCGGCATAGTCTGCCCGTACTCCTTCGAGGTGCCCGGCGGGGTGCAGGCCCACGTGGTCGACCTGGCGCACGCCCTGCGCGGCCTCGGGCACGAGGTGGAGGTGCTGGCGCCCGCCGACGACGACACGCCGGTGCCGGAGTTCGTCACCCCGGCCGGGCGCGCGGTCGGCATCCCGTACAACGGTTCGGTGGCCAGGCTGTCGTTCGGACCGGTGTCGTTCGCCCGCGTCCGGCGGTGGATCGCCGAGCACGATTTCGACGTGCTGCACCTGCACGAGCCGACCGCGCCGTCGCTGTCGATGCTGGCGCTGATGGTCGCCGACGGCCCGATCGTGGCCACCTTCCACACCTCCACGCCCCGATCGAAGATGCTGTCGGCGTTCCAGGCGGTGCTGCAGCCGTTCCTGGAGAAGATCACCGCCCGGATCGCGGTGTCCGCGCTGGCCCGGCGGGTGCAGGTGGAGCACCTGGGCGGCGACGCGGTGGAGATCCCCAACGGCGTGGACGTCGGGTTCTTCGCCGACGCCGCACCGCTGGACGGCTACCCGCGCCCCGGCGGCACGGTCGGGTTCGTCGGCCGGTTCACCGAGCCGCGCAAGGGCATGCCCGTGCTGCTGGAGGCGTTCCGCGAGCTCGACCTGCCCGACGTCCGGATGCTGGTCGTCGGGCGTGGTGACGAGGACGAACTGCGCAAGCAGGCCGGGCCGGAGCTGGCGTCGCGGATGGTGTTCCTCGGCATGGTGGACGACGAGACGAAGGCGCGCGCGCTGCGCAGCGTGGACGTCTACTGCGCGCCCAACACCGGCGGCGAGAGCTTCGGGATCATCCTGACCGAGGCGATGTCGGCGGGTGCGGCGGTGCTGGCCAGCGACCTCGACGCGTTCCGGCGCGTGCTCGACGACGGCAAGGCGGGCGTGCTGACCCCGGTCGGCGACTCGTCCGCGCTGGCCGCGGCGCTGCGCGACCTGCTGACCGACCCGGCGCGGCGGGCGGACTACGTGGACGCGGCGCGGCAGCGGGTGATGATGTTCGACTGGTCGGTGGTCGCGAACCAGGTCCTTCGGGTGTATGAGAGCGCTATGGCGGCAGATCCCCGTCGGGTGGGCGAGGCGTGACCAGTTCCGGAGTCGCGACGACGTTCCTGGTCCTGCTGGCGCTGGCCGTGCTGATCGGGCCGTGGACGCTCGGCACCGCCAACCGGCTGGACCGGCTGCACGTGCGCACGGACGCGGCCTGGGCGGCGCTCGACGCGGCCCTGGCGCGGCGGGCGGTGGTGACGCGGGCGGTGGCGGCGGTGTGCGGCAAGCCCGAGCTGCGCGCGGCGGCGGACCGCGCCGAGCGGTCGCCCCGGTCGGACCGGGAGGCGGCGGAGAACCGGCTCTCGGCGCTGCTGGAAGGGCTCGACCGGTCCGTGCTGGAACCCGCGCTGGCCGCCGAGCTGTCCGACGCCGAGCAGCGGGTGGTGCTCGCCCGGCGCGTGCACAACGACGCGGTGCGCGACACGTTGGCGCTGCGCCGGCGGCGGTCCGTGCGGTGGCTGCGGCTCGCCGGCACCGCGCCGACGCCGTCCTACTTCGAGATCGCCGAACCCGGCGGCGACATCGAGGCGTCCACGCTGACCCAGCGCGTGTCCGCGCGGGTCGTGCTGCTGGACGCCGAGGACCGGGTGTTGTTGTTCGAGGGCTTCGACCCCAACCGGCCGGACGAGCTGTTCTGGTTCACCGTCGGCGGTGGGGTGGAGCCGGGGGAGGACGTCCGGACCGCCGCGGTGCGGGAGCTGTTCGAGGAGACCGGTGTGGAGGTCTCCGGCGACGAGCTGATCGGTCCGGTGTGGAAGCGGCACGCCGTGTTCGCCTTCGACGGCTTGAACTACGCGGCGGTCGAGTGGTTCTTCGTCGGGAAAGTGGAGGCGGTCGACGTGGACACCTCAAGGTTCAACGAGATCGAGCGGCAGACCATCCGCCGGCACAAGTGGTGGTCGGTGGACGAACTGGCGTCGACCGACGCGACGGTGTACCCGGTGCAGCTCGCCGACGTGCTGCCCGGTGCGCTGGTCGGGTGGGACGGCACGACCCGTTCGGTCCGATGATCGGGATCTCGAGCCGGGTGGACGACGTCGTCTCGTTCTACCGCGCCCTGGAGGAGTCGGACCGGCCGCGGGCGTACTTCGAGTTCGTGGACGTCGAGGGCTGGGTGGACGAGGGCGCGCGTGCGCTCTACGAGACCGTGGAGCACGAGGGTGAGCTGATCGCGATCCGGCAGATCGAGCTGCCCTCGGCGGGTGGCGTGCACCGCTACTCGTGGCGCCGGCTGGAAGACGTGTTCGGCGGTCTCACCGACGAGCCGATCGACCCGCACGAGGACCCGGTCAAGCCGATCCCGCGCGAGGCGTTCGTCGAGGTCTGGAACTCGCTGCCGCACGAGGTGTGACCGGCGGGCCGGGCGTCCGCCGCAGCGGAGCCCACCGGCACGGGTGGCCCGTCGCCGACCGTGCCGCCCGCCTGCCCACTTCGCCTTTCCGGTCCCCATTTCCGGGCATTTGCTCGAGGCGACCGCACTTATACCGCACTTATGCGGACTCTCGCCGATGGGTCCGACTATTGTGAGTGGCAACGCGGGATGGGTGTGCGGTCGGCCGGTCGATCCCCGGATGATCCGGTCCGGTTAACCGATGGGTGCGCCACGTCGAATTGTCCGGGCCATCGGGAGGCTCCGTGTCACTGGTCGAGCGATTCGTCGTCGGGGTGGACATCAAGGGCTTCTCCGCGCTTGTCACCCGCAGGCAGATCCTGGTCCAGGACGCGTTGCACCGGATGCTCGGTGAGGCCGCCGCGAGCGTGGGGCTCGACCGGGGCCTGTGGACCCGCCACCCCGGCGGTGACGGCGAGGTGGCGGTGCTGCCGCCCGACGTCGACCTCCTCGCGGCGGTGCGGGGGTTCGTCGCCGAACTCGACACCAGGCTCGCCGACCACAACGAGGACCACGGCGCCGGCACACGCATCCGCCTGCGGGTGGCGATGCACTCCGACGTCGTGGTGCGGGAGCCGGGGCCGCTCGGGTACTCCGGTCCCGCGCTGACCGTGCTGAGCAGGCTGCTCGACGCCGATCCGGTGCGGGCGGCGCTCACGGAGGCGCCGGACGCCAACCTCGCTCAGATCATTTCCGAGGTGCTCTACCGCAAGGCCGTGCTCTCGGGCCTCGGCGGACTGCGCCCGCGGCAGTTCCGCCAGGTCCGGGTCGATCTGCCGGCCAAAGGATTCCACGAGAACGCGTACGTGTACGTGCCTCCGCACGAGACCGCGACACCGCACGTTCCGCCTCCGCCCGTCGGGCGCACGGAACCAGAACAGCCGAGCATTGCGGACCTGATCAAGTCCCTGCGCCGCATCCGACCCCCGAAACCACCGGCCGCCCGTGAGCCGCTTCAGGCGGCGGTGGAGGTGGTCGAGCCCCCGCCGGTCGACTTGGCACCGGAGGTGCGCGAAGCCGTGCGCGAGGTGCGGGAAGCGCTGGCGCGCGGTGACCTGCGCGGTGCGGACGCGATGACGACGTGCGCGTTGCTCACGGAGGCGGGGCGTTGGGACAGCGGGTGGCTGCGCGGGAAGGACGGGGCCGCGCTGACCGACGCGCTGCTGAGCGAGCTGGACCTCGCCTGGTCGGACTTCTCCGCGGGCGAGGCGGGATTCCGTGTCCAACGTGCGAGGCTCGAAGGGTTGGCGCTTTCCGGGTCGAGGGAGTTCCGGGAGCTTTCCGTCCGGTTGGGGTGGCGGACCGAAAAGGACGAGGTGATACCGCGTTACGGGGAATTCAGCCGCCGGGCCGGCGGGACGGTGAATCCGTTCTACCCGACGCTGCGAAACCCCGAGCGAGAAGATCACGAGAACTGGCACGACGACTGGTCGGTGACCGTCATGGCCGTGCACGTCCGATTGCAGCGCTGGGAGCGGTGAGATGGTGTTCGTCGTCGTGCTCGTCCTGCTGGCCGCTGCCGGCTGGCTCGGTGTCACCGGGCTGCGGAGCGTTCCGCCCGGTCAGGTGGGCCTGATCACCAAGCGGTTCAGCCTGCGCCCACGGCACCCCGACGACGACCCGAGGGTGAGCGCGTTCGACGGCATCGGTCCGCAGGCGCGGCTGCTCCGGGGGAACACGCGCACCTGGCTGGTCCCTTACCTCTACGAGGTCGAGCTGGTCCCGCAGACGTACGTGCCGCACGGGACGATCGGCTTGGTCGTGGCCAAGGCAGGGGCCGTGAAGCCACCTGGCACGTGGATTGCCGAGCCCGTCGACTGCGACTACTTCCAGGATGGCGTGAGCTTTCTCCGGGGCAACGGAGCCGGGCGCGGTGGCCAGCAGGGCAGGCAGTTGCAGGTGTTGACCGGTGGTTACTACAACATCAACACCCACCTGTTCGAGGTGATCACGGTCGACACGCCGGAGGCGATGGAACGCGAGGGCCTGACCCGCCACGACCTGACCGCGGTGGAGATCTCGATCGGCCAGACCGGCGTGGTGATCGCGCACGTGGGGGCCAAGACCGTCCCCGACGTCCTCGGCCCGCGCGTGGACGGCCACGTCGCGTTCCAACTGCCCGTGGAGTTCGTGGCCCGAGGAGGGCGCCGGGGCGTGCAGGAGGAGACTCTGGACGAGGGCGGGCACTACGAGATCAACCCCTGGTTCGCCCGCGTGGTCGAGGTGCCGACTCGAGAGCTGATCCTGGAATGGAGCGAGGGCGGGAAGACCGCCGGAAACTTCGACAGCTCGCTGGGGCGGATCGTCCTCGACGTGCAGGGCCACACGGTCCGACTCGACATGCGTCAGACGGTCCGCATCCCGGCCACCGCGGCGCCGGAGATCGTGCGCAGCTACGGCCTGGGCGGGCGGGGCGAGGCCGGCGGGCGCAGCTCGGTGCAGGAGTTCGTGAAGAAGGTGCTGGCGGCCACGGTCGACGGCTACTTCCGCAAGCTCTCCGCCCGCTACCGGATCCAGGAGTTCATCACCCGCTACGACGAGGTGGGCAACCAGCTCGCGGGCGAAGTGCGCCAGGCCCTGGCGCAGACAGGGGTGCAGGCCATCCGCACCACCCTGTCGAACTTCTGGTGCGACCAGCCGGAGATCAACGAGATGCGCAGGCTGATCGCGCTCCAGCAGGAACGCGTCAGGCTCGTCCAGGAGGAGCTGGCCGAGTTGCGAGAGAGGAACCGGCAGGAGGACGTGCGGAGCGAGATCGAACTGAAGCGGATCCGGGTGGACGAGGAGCGTCGCCAACTGGACCTCATCAGGTTGAAGGTGCAGGTCAAGCTGCTCGGCGCCGAGCACGTGTCGCTGGAGCGCCTG
Organism: Saccharothrix sp. CB00851; assembly: GCF_001905065.1. Classification (NCBI taxonomy): domain Bacteria; kingdom Bacillati; phylum Actinomycetota; class Actinomycetes; order Pseudonocardiales; family Pseudonocardiaceae; genus Saccharothrix; species Saccharothrix sp. CB00851. Next base: position 119,577 of record NZ_LWLC01000003.1, on the reverse strand, counting down.
CTGGCGCAGTGGGTGAAGGCGAACGTGCCGAACTACATCGGCGGCACGGACGGCGGAGTCGCGCAGGCGCTGCTTCAGGCCATGCCGTTCACGAAGGCGCAGGACCTGATCACGGACATGGCCGCCCGGGTGGCCGAGGGCCTACCCGGCACTGATGTCGACGCGTCGGAACTGACGAACGGTACGCCCAACCAGAACTAGAGGATGAACGTGGCGATCATCTGACCGAGCAGCCGCACGTCGGCGTGGCCCTTGAACTCCAGTCGCACCTGGCCCAGCCCGCTGAACCACAGGTCCAGCTCGGTGTCCATGTCGAAGGTGCCGGCGGTCTCGATGGAGAACGCCTGCACCCGGCTGTAGGGCAGCGAGGTGAAGTCCTTCTTGCGGCCGGTCATGCCCTGCACGTTCACCGCGATCACCCGCTTGTTGGTGAACACCACGAAGTCGCGCACCGTCTTGAAGCTCGACACGATCTGCTCGCCCTGGATCAGGATCGGCGACACCTGCGACGCGATGTCCTCGGGCCGGCACGGCGCCAGCTTGAAGACGGACTGCTTCTCGAAGTCGATCACCCCTCCGACGCTACCGCCTACCTGGGCCACCCGGCCGGGTTCGAGACCGATTGCCGGGAGATCCCCGACCCCGTCTCCGGGTAATCCCCGAACCGCGCCTCGTGCACGTGGGCGAAGAAGTAGCAGAACGCCTCGCACTCGGCGTCCACCACCGCCACCCGGGGATCGCGCGCCACGGCCTCGTAGAACTCCTGCCCCAGCGCGAGGATGAAACCGCGGGCGTACAGGAAGCCGTCGTCCGAGCCGTCCGTGACCTCCTGGACGTCGGCCCGGTCGATCTCGTACAGCTTGCGCTCGGCGACCCGGTCCAGCGCGGTCAGCTCCTCGGCCGACAGCGCCTCGCACGCCCGCGCCAACGCCCGCAGCACGGCGTCGAGGTGTTCCTCCAGCTCGGCGGCCTCCTCGAAGGCGTCGAGCGACACGTCACGCTTGGCCAACGCGCGGCGCACGTCGTTCGGGCCCGGGCCGAGGCCGGCCCAGGCGTCTTCCAGCATCGCCCAGAAACGGGCCTCTTCGGCAGCGGTCGGCAGGATCATGGCGGTGACGCTAGCAACGAGGTCCGACAATTCCGGGTGGACGGGATCGGGGGGTGCGTCCACACGGCGCGAACACCCCCCGATCGGGGTCACACCCGGCCGATGACCTCGTTGCCGTAGGACGCCAGCGTCTTGTCCTTGTCGTCGTGCATCAGGTACAGCGCGAAGTTGTCCACGCCGATCTCCCGCAGCTCCTGCAACCGGTCCACGTGCGCGGACGCCGGGCCCAGCAAGCAGAACCGGTCCACGATCGAGTCCGGCACGAAGTCGGTTGACCGGTTGCCCGCCTTGCCGTGGTGGGCGTAGTCGTAGCCCTCGCGGTCCTTGATGTAGTCGGTCAACGCCGCCGGCACCGCCCCCGAGTCGCCGTAGCGCGCGACCAGGTCGGCCACGTGGTTGCCGACCATCCCGCCGAACCAGCGCAGCTGGTCGCGCTGGTGCGCCAGGTCCGTGCCCACGTACGCGGGCGCGGCCACGCACATCGTGATCGCCGACGGGTCGCGGCCCGCCGCCACGGCCGCCTCGCGCACGCTCCCGATCGTCCACCGCGCGATGTCGACGTCCGCGGTCTGCAGGATGAACCCGTCCGCCTGCTCGCCGACCAGCTTCAACGCGCGCGGCCCGTACGCGGCCATCCACATCTCCAGCTTGCCGTCGCGCACCCACGGGATGCGCACCGGCGTGCCGTGGTGCTCGGCCTCCCGGCCCTCGGCCAGGTCCTTGATCACCGTCATGGCCCGGCTCAGCGTGGCCAGCGAGGCGGGCTTCTGCCCGATCACCCGGCGAGCCGAGTCACCGCGCCCGATGCCGCACACCGTGCGGTTGCCGAACATGTCGTTCAACGTGGCGAACAACGACGCGGTCACCGACCAGTCCCGGGTGCTCGGGTTGGTCACCATCGGCCCGACCACCAGGTCCTTGGTCGCGGCCAGCACCTGCGAGTAGATGACGAACGGCTCCTGCCACAGCACGACCGAGTCGAACGTCCAGCCGTAGCGGAACCCGTTGTCCTCGGCGGCCCTCATGCCGGCCACCACGTCCCGCGCGGGCGGGTCGGTCTGGAGCACTACCCCGAAGTCCACGTCCGCCCCCTCAGACCAGGTACTGGTTCAGCTCGCGGGACAGGAACTTCCCGTGCCCGGCCGAGCCGTGGAAACCGCCGGCGTCCACGACCACCCGACCGCGCGAGAGCACCGTGTCGACCTTGCCGGTGATCTCCATGCCCTCGTACGCCGAGTAGTCGACGTTCATGTGGTGCGTGGCGGCGGAGATCACCTGCTGCGCTGACGGGTCGTACACCACCACGTCGGCGTCCGCGCCGGGCGCGATGACGCCCTTGCGCGGGTGCAGGCCGAACATGCGCGCGGGCGTGGTCGAGCAGATCTCCACCCACCGCTCCAGCGTGATCTCACCGGCGACCACGCCCTGGTGCAGCAGGTCCATCCGGTGCTCGACGCCCGGCATCCCGTTGGGGATCTTGGAGAAGTCGCCGCGCCCCAGCTCCTTCTGGTCCTTGAAGCAGAACGGGCAGTGGTCGGTCGACACCACCGACAGGTCGTTGGTGCGCAGGCCGCGCCACAGCTCGGACTGGTGCTCCTTGGGCCGCAGCGGGGGAGAGGCGACGTACTTCGAGCCCTCGAAGTCCGGCTTCGCCAGGTCCTCCAGCGACAGGTACAGGTACTGCGGGCACGTCTCGGCGAACACGTTCTGCCCGGTGTCGCGCGCCTTCGTCACCGCGTCCAGCGCCTGCGCGGCGGACAGGTGCACGATGTACAGCGGCGACCCGGTGACCTTGGCCAGCGTGATGGCGCGCGAGGTGGCCTCGCCCTCCAGCTCGGCGGGCCTGGTCAGGCCGTGCTCGACCGGGTCCGTGCGGCCCTGCGCGAGCGCTTGCGCGACCAGCTGGTCGATCGCGATGCCGTTCTCCGCGTGCATCATGATCGTGGCGCCGATCTCGCGGGCCTTCTGCATGGCGCGCAGGATCTCGCCGTCGGTGGCGTAGAAGACGCCCGGGTAGGCCATGAACATCTTGAACGTGTTCACGCCCGCGTCGACGCAGGACTCCATCTCCTTCAACGACGTGTCCGTGACGTCGGAGACGATCATGTGGAACCCGTAGTCGACGGCGCACCGGCCGTCCGCCTTGCCGTGCCACTTGTCCAGTGTGGACAGCAGCGAGGAGCCCTTGGGCTGCACGGCGAAGTCGATGATCGTGGTGGTACCGCCCCATGCCGCCGCGATCGTGCCGGTCTCGAACGTGTCGGCGGAGAACGTGCCGCCGAACGGCATCTCCATGTGGGTGTGCGCGTCGATGCCGCCGGGGATGACGTACTTGCCGCCCGCGTCGATCGTCTCGTCGGCCTGCACCGCGAAACCCGGCGCCAGCAAGGCCACGATCTTCTCACCATCGACCAGCACGTCGGCGGTCACGGCGCCGGTGGCGTTGACCACCGTGCCGCCCTTGATCAGGATGCTCACGGCCGCACCAGCCCTTCGTAGGTGTCCGGGCGGCGGTCGCGGTAGAACGCCCACAGGTCGCGAACCTCGGCCAGCAGGTCCATGTCCAAGTCGCGGACCACGACCTCCTCCTCGGTGTCGGACGCCGCCTCGCCCACGAGCTGCCCGCGCGGGTCGGCGAAGTACGACTGGCCGTAGAACTCGTTGTCGCCCAACGGTTCCACGCCGACGCGGTTGATCGTGCCGACGTAGTACTCGTTCGCCACGGCCGCCGCGGTCTGCTCCAGCCGCCACAGGTACTCCGACAGGCCGCGGCTGGTCGCCGACGGGTTGAACACGATCTGCGCGCCGTTCAGCCCGAGCGCCCGCCAGCCCTCGGGGAAGTGCCGCTCGTAGCAGATGTACACGCCGACCTTGCCCACGGCGGTGTCGAACACCGGGTAGCCGAGGTTGCCGGGCTTGAAGTAGAACTTCTCCCAGAACCCCTTGACCTGCGGGATGTGGTTCTTGCGGTGCTTGCCGAGGTACGTGCCGTCCGCGTCGATCACGGCGGCGGTGTTGTAGTAGACCCCCGGCTGCTCCTCCTCGTACATCGGCACGACGAGCACCACGCCGAGCTGCTCGGCCAGCTCGCACATCAGCTCGGTGGTCGGGCCGTCGGGGATGCCCTCGGTGTAGGAGTAGTAGTCCGCGTCCTGCACCTGGCAGAAGTAGGGCCCGTAGAACAACTCCTGCAGGCACACCACCTGCGCGCCCTGCGACGCGGCGGACCGCACCGCTTCGACCGCGTTCGCGATCATCGACTCCTTGTCGCCGGTCCACTTCTGCTGGACCAGACCCGCTCGGATGATGGTGCTCACGCGTTCTCCCTCCGTGGCGCCAGCGCCAGGTAGACGAGCATGCCGCCGACCAGGCCGACGACCCAGTTGTAGTCGTAGAGCGGTTTGAGGAACGGGATCAGGCCGTCGGCCGGGAACGGCCCGTTGTACGCGCCGCCGACCGCCAGCACCGAGCCCACCAGCGTGGCCACGACCGCCCGCCAGTTCCAGCCAGCCTTGAACCAGTACGCGCCCCGCCCGGCCAGGTACAGGTCGGGCAGCTCCAGCCGGGTCTTGGCCAGCATCCAGTAGCCGGCGATGAACACGCCCGCCACGGACGCCAGCAGCCCGCCGTAGAAGCCGAGCCAGGCGAAGATGTAGATGCCGGGGTCGGAGATCAGCCGCCACGGCTGGATCACGATGCCGATCACGCCGGTGATCAGCCCGCCCACCGCGAACGTGATCTTCTTCGGGAACGCGTTGGAGAAGTCGTAGGACGGGCTCACCACGTTCGCCGCGAGGTTCGCCGACACCGTCGCCAGCACCAGCGCCACCAGTGCCACCAGCACCACCGCGGTGCTGTCGAACCGGCTGGCCAGCTCCGCCGGGTCCCAGATCGCCTCGCCGTACAGCGCCATCGCGCCCGACGTGGTCAGGATCGCCACGATCGCGATGAACGACATCGTGGTCGGCAGGCCGAGGACCTGCCCGATCGCCTGCTTGCGCTGGCTGCCGCCGAACCGGGTGAAGTCCGGCATGTTCAGCGACAGCGTCGACCAGAACGCGATCATGGCCATCAGCGAAGGGAAGAACACCTTCCAGAAGTCCGCACCCCAGCCGAGCTTGGACGGCTCCGACAGGATCGGGCCGAACCCGCCCGCCTTCACCGCCACGTACGCCAGCAGGACCAGGAAGCCCACGCTGACCAGCGGCGCGGTCCAGTTCTCGAACCGGCGGATCGCCTCCATACCGCGCCAGATGATCAGCATCTGCACGACCCAGAACGCCAGGAAGCACAGCCACAGCGTCCACACCTGACCCAGCACGACCGGCGCGTTCACCCACCCGTCGCCCGCGAGCCTGCCCACGATCACGTGCAGGGCCTTGCCGCCCACCCACGTCTGGATGCCGAACCACGCGCACGCGATGAACGCCCGCAGCAACGCCACCAGGTTCGCGCCCCGCACGCCGTAGAACGCACGGGCGAACACCGGGAACGGGATGCCGTACTTCGTGCCCGCGTGGCTGTTGAGCAGCATCGGGACCAGCACGATCAGGTTGCCCAGGGTGATGGTCAGGAACGCCTGCACCCAGTCCATCCCCAGCGCCACCAGCGACGCGGCCAGCGTGTAGCTGGGGATGTTGTGCGCCATGCCCATCCACAGCGCGAAGAAGTTGTACGTGGACCAGGTGCGCCGCTCCAGCGGCACCGGCGCCAGGTCGGAGTTGTAGTGCGGGCTGTCCGCGATCGCGGAATGATCACGCAGCTCGACGCGGCCGTCGGGATCGGCTGTGACCTGGGTTGCGGAGTCAAGGGCCATCGGTCACTCCCCTGTTACGCTCGTGAAACACCCTTCGTGCGGGCGGTTCGGCGCGATTTCCATCCCGGCATCCTCCGGTCGGCCCGCGCGCCCCGGCAGTGGCAAAGTGTCCACGCTTGCCATGATCAGGGCACACTCTGTCCATTGCCACTCCGGCCGCTGGTCCGGCCCCGTGCGACGGGCTCCGGTCGGCCCTCGACTGGCGGGTGAACGGTGACCTAACGTCCGTGGGATGAAGCTCGAACTGCGGCACCTGCGGGTCGTCTGCGCGATCGCGGACGCGGGCAGCCTGTCGAAGGCGTCCTCCCTGTTAGGCCTGGCGCAACCGGCGCTCACGGCCCAGCTGCACCGGATCGAGGCACTGCTCGGCGGCAAGCTGTTCGAGCGCGACCACAAGGGCGCCCGGCCGACCGTGCTCGGCGAGCTGGTGCTCGAACGGGCGCGCGTGCTGCTGCCCGCGTTCTCCCGGCTGCAGGAGGACGCCCTGCGCCTGGTGGACGACACCGTGCCCGCCGACCGGTACCGGGTCGGCGCGGTGAACGGCCCGATGCTCGGCGGGCTGGTGCACCGGCTGACCGAGGCGCACCCCGGCGCGCACGTCTCCACGCAGGTGTCGTGGTCCGGCCAGGAGCTGTCGGCCATGGTCGCCGCGGGCCGGTTGGACTACGTGCTGGTCGGCGTGTGCGGCGACGCGCCACCGCCGTCGGAGCACGGGCTGACGTGGCAGGTGATCGCGGTCGAGCCGGTGTTCGTGCTGATGCCCGAGGACCACCCGTTCACGCTGCTGGAGGAGGTGGAGCTGGCCGCGTTGAAGGACACGCAGTGGGCGGTCGTGCCGGGCGACGGGTGCTTCGGCGACTGCTTCGTGGCCGCGTGCAGCCGGGCGGGCTTCACCCCGCGCACCATGTACGAGGTCGACATCAACAGCTGCATCGACCTGGCCTCGTCCGGTGACGCCGTCGCGCTGTGCCAACCGACGTTCCGCCGCACCCCGGGCCTGGTCGCGATGCCGCTGGCGGGCGCGCCGCTGCGGTGGCGACACCTGATCGGCTGGGACCCGGAAGGACCCGCCGCCGCGTTCGGGCCGCAGGTGCTCAGGTACGCCGCCGAGGCCTACCGGGAGACCGCCGAGCGCAGCCCGCGCTACGCCGGTTGGCTGCCGGGCCACCCCGAGTACGGCGTGGTGCCGCACCAGGCACTGGTCTGACCGCGCGGTCGGCCGCCGAGCTCGGGACCAGGGGTTCTCCGTCGCGGCCGATCGGTCATCACCGCGTCTTATGACCTAAGTGGTATTACCGCGACCGGCCGCGCGGACCTAGTTTCACGGGGAATCCCTGCCCTCCCTCGAGGAGAATTCCCCATGTCAGCACTGTTGAGACCCCTCGCGCTCGCCGCGGCACTGGTCGCGACGGGCCTCCTGAGCCCGACCGCGGCGCAGGCTGCACCCTCCACTCCCGCCGGCCAGGAAGCCGAGATCCTGTCCGCGATCCAACGCGACCTCGGGCTGGACGCCGACCAGGCACGTGCCCGGCTGGCCGCCGACGAGCGCTCCGCCGACACCGCGCGCGGCCTGCGCAAGCGGCTGGACGGCCGGTTCGGCGGCGCGTGGATCGACTCCTCCGGCACGCTCACCGTCGGCGTCACCCGTGCGTCCGATGTGGACCAGGGCGGCGTGCGCACGAAGCTCGTCCAGCGCAGTGAGAGCGACCTGGACGCGGTGAAGTCCGCCCTGGACGCGAACGTGGCCAAGGCGCCGCGGTCCGTGCCCGGCTGGTACGTCGACGTGCCGACCAACACCGTCGTGGTCAAGTCCCAGCCCGGCAAGCGCGCCGCCGCACGCGCGTTCGTCGCGTCCTCCGGCGTCCCCGCCGCGGCCGTCCGGTACCTCACCACCACCGAGGCTCCCCGCCCGCTCATCGACGTGATCGGCGGCAACGCCTACAACATCGGCAGCGGCTCGCGCTGCTCGGTCGGCTTCTCCGTCACCGGCGGGTTCGTCACCGCCGGGCACTGCGGCTCGACCGGCGCGTCGACGTCCAACCCGAGCGGCACGTTCCGCGGGTCGAGCTTCCCCGGCAACGACTACGCGTGGGTGCAGGTCGCGGCGGGCAACACCCCGCGCGGCCTGGTCAACAACTACTCCGGCGGCACGGTGTCGGTCGCGGGCTCGCAGGACGCGCCGGTCGGCTCGACGGTCTGCCGCTCCGGGTCCACCACCGGCTGGCACTGCGGCACCATCCAGGCGCGCAACTCCTCGGTCAGCTACCCGCAGGGCACGGTGACCGGCCTGATCCAGACCACGGTGTGCGCCGAGCCGGGCGACTCGGGCGGCTCCCTGCTGGCCGGCACCCAGGCGCAGGGCGTGACCTCCGGCGGTTCGGGCAACTGCCGCACCGGCGGCACCACGTACTTCCAGCCGGTCAACGAGATCCTGCAGGTCTACGGCCTGACCCTGCTCACCGGTGGTGGCGGCAACCCGAACCCGCCGACCGGCTGCGACAACTCGGAGACCCGGTACAACGGCACCCTGGCCGCGGGCGGTCAGGCGTACCAGCCCAACAACAGCTACTACCGGTCCACGGTGTCGGGCGCGCACGTCGGCTGCCTGGTCGGCCCGAGCGGCGCCGACTTCGACCTGTACCTGGAGAAGTGGAACGGCAGCGGGTGGGCCGTCGTGGCGAAGGGTGACAGCCCGGCCGCGAGCGAGACGGTCAACTACAACGGCACGGCCGGCTACTACCGCTACCGCGTGCACGCGTACAGCGGTTCCGGCAGCTACACGCTGGGGGTCACCAACCCCTAGCCGCACGGGGGAACCGCCGCGGGTCCGTGTCGCCCTTACGTCTCCCCGACACGGGCCCGCCGGCGGTCCGAGATCCGCCAAGGGGGCGGGCGGTCCCGCGGTTCCGGTACCCCGGACCCGCGGGGCTCTTCCCTGCGCGGGGGTAACCCGTCCGGTGCGACTCGATCGAGTGGCGTGGGGACACGGAGCGTCAGTCACCTGATCGAGCGGTCAAGGGTGGGGGTGATCGTGGCCGATGCGGAGTAGGTCAACTTGCAGGTCCCCAACCAGGTTAGGAAAACCGTGTCCGGAAACCGCACGCGCGGACTCCTGCGTGCCGCCGCCCTGCTCGCCGTTGGTACTTCTCCGCTGTTCGCGTCCGCCGCGTCCGCAGCCGAAGGCCCCACCGAGATCGTGGACGGCAAGATCGGCAACGCGCCCGAGGTCGGCACCGACGCCACCAAGCCCGTCACCGAACTGCTCAGCGGCCAGGCCGTGAAGCTGCCCGCGCCGCTGCCCGGTGGTGCGTCGGAGGTCAAGGCGCCGCAGGTGGCCGCACCCGCCGCGCTCAAGGCGCCCGCCGCACCCCAGCTGCCGGTGGCGGGCGACGTGCTCGCACCGCAGCCCCGCACCCTGCCCGGTCTCCCGGCCGTCCCGGAGCTCCCGCTGGCGCCGGCGGTCTCGGTGGGTCAGGCGCCCGACCTGGGCGGCGAACTGGGCAAGCTGCCCCTGCCGCCGCTGGGTTAGTTCGCAAAGCCGGGCTCGCCGGGCTCATACCGCTGGCTGAGCCGCAGAGGCGGGCGAGTCGGGCGTAGTGCTCGTGTCGCTGCTGGCTGAGCTGCAGGGGTGGGCGAGCTGGGAGCTTGGCTCGTGTGGCCGCTGGCTGAGCCGCAGAGGCGGGTGAGTCGGGCGTAGGGCTCGCGCCGCCGCTGGGTCAGGTCGCGGAGGTGGGCGGGCGGGGCAGCTGAGGGTCCCGTTCGCCCATCTCCTGCACCAACAGCGCCACGTACAGCGAGAGCACCGACTCCGGGTCCTCCAGCGACACCCCGAGCACCTGCTCGATCCGGCTCAACTGCTGGTAGTACGCGGTCCGGGAGAGGTGGGCGGCGGCGGCCGCGGCCGACTTGTTGCCGCCCTGCTCGCAGAAGCACCGCAGCAGCTCCACCAGCCGGGTCCCCTGGTTGGCGTCCCGCGCCAGCAACGGGCCCAGCTCGCGGTCCGCGAACGCGACCACCCGCTCGTCCTCGCGCAGCAGGTGCAACAACCCGCGCAGCCGCACGTCGTCCAACCGGTGGTAGAGCCGGTTCCCGGGCGATCGCAGCGCCGCACCGGCCACGTGCGCCGCCTCGCCCAACGACCGCCGCACGTCCGGCAACGCGGTCACGGTCGTGCCGACGGCCACCACCACGGGCAGCGCGTGCTGCGTCGCCGCCGCCCGCCGGTGCACCTCCCGCGCCAACCGCCGCAGCACGCCGTCCAACCCCGCCTGCGGCGGCAGCGACAGCAACGCCCGCACGCTCGTGTCGTCCACCACGCCGACCAGCGCGGGCACGGTCACCCGTCGGGCCGCCAGCGCGGTCGCCTCGGCCAAGTCGCGCAGCACCTCCTGCGACGCCAACGCCTGCGCGGGCACGCTCGCCGCGCCCGGCCGGATCGCCACCCCGACGAGCTGCCGCCGCTCCAACGGCACGCCGAGCGCCGCCGCCCGCGTCGGCAGGTCGTGCGGCGGCTGCCCGAGCAGCTGGGTGAGCAGCGTCCGGTGCGTCTGCCGCTCCAACGACTCCCGGTCCCGCGCCACCAACCGGTGCACGGCCAACGCCGACGCGGCACGTTCGGCGACCACGACGTGCCGGTGCGGCGGAGGCTCCGGCGAGAGCAGCACCAGCCGCCCCCAGTCCGCGCCACGCGCGCCGACCACCGTCACCAGCCACCCGGCCTGCTCGTGGTACGCGGTCCGCTCCGGCACGGCCACCGCCCGTGACCGCTGGCCCCAGTCGGCCAGCACCGCGGTCGGGTCCTGACCGGCCGCGTCGTAGGCCAGCACCTCGTGCCCCAACGTCTCCAGCACCACCGGCAGCCCGGCGGTCCGGGCCACCTCGCGCAGCACCTCGGCCGGCTCCGCACCGGCCACGGTCAACGCGGTGAACGCCTCGTGCACCTGCTCGGCCGCCCGCAGCTCCACCAGCTGCGCGTCCACGATCAGCGACACCACGGCCTCGGTCACCGACACGAACCGGGTCTCCTTCGCCAGCGTCACCAGCGGCAGCTCGTGCTGCTCGGCGGCGGCCACCAGCGCGCCCGGCACCTCGTCGCTCCACCGCCGCACCAGCTCCACCACCAGCCCGGACGCACCGACCGACGCGAGGTCGGCGACGTAGCGGCGCAGCCCGTCCGGGTCGTCGGGCAACGCGATGCCGGTGGTCAGCACCAGCTCGCCGCCGCGCAGCAGGTGGGCGATGTCGGCCACCTCGGCGACGTGCACCCACCGCACCCGGCGGCCCATCCCGGCGGCGCCCGCGACCACGGCGGGCTCGCCGCGCCGGACCACGGGCAGGGCGAGCGCTTCGGCGACCGTGGGGTACATGGACACAACGTAATGCGCCGGGGCGGAAAGCGGTACAGGTTGTCCATGGCGGCCCCCGACACCGCCGACCACACTCCTCGGAAGGGACCAACGACCGGAGGACGCGATGGGACACGAGGAGTTGCTGGCCAGGCACCGCGCCGTGATGCCCCGCTGGATGGCCCTCTACTACGAGCACCCGATCGAGCTGGCGAGCGCGAGCGGACGCCGCGTCACGGACCGTGAAGGCCGCACCTACCTGGACTTCTTCGCCGGCATCCTGACCAACGCGGTCGGCTACGACGTGGCCGAGATCTCCGACGCGATCCGGTCCCAGCTCTCGACCGGCGTGCTGCACAGCTCCACGCTCTACCTGATCCGCTCGCAGGTGGAGCTGGCCGAGAAGATCGCCGAGCTGTCCGGCATCCCGGACGCGAAGGTCTTCTTCACCAACTCCGGCACCGAGGCCAACGAGACGGCGCTCATGCTGGCCACCCAGTACCGCCGCAGCGACCAGGTCCTCGCGCTGCGCAACTCCTACCACGGCCGCGCGTTCGCCACGGTCGCGATCACCGGCAACCGCGGCTGGTCGGCTTCCTCGCTCAGCCCGGTGAAGGTCAGCTGGGTGCACGGCGGCTACCGGTTCCGCAGCCCGTTCAAGGACCTCTCGGACGCCGACTACATCAAGGCGTGCGTGGCGGACCTGCGCGAGGTGATCGAGACGACGACCGCCGGCGACGTGGCGTGCATGATCGCCGAACCGATCCAGGGCGTCGGCGGGTTCTCCTCGCCACCGGACGGGCTGTTCGGCGCGTTCAAGGAAGTGCTGGACGAGTACGGCATCTTGTTCGTCTCCGACGAGGTGCAGACCGGCTGGGGCCGCACCGGGGAGCACTTCTGGGGCATCCAGTCACACGGCGTGACGCCCGACGCGATGACGTTCGCCAAGGGCCTGGGCAACGGCCTGGCGATCGGTGGCGTGGTCGCGCGCGGTGACCTCATGGACTGCCTCACGGCCAACTCGCTGTCCACGTTCGGCGGCAACCCGATCGCCACGACCGGTGCCCTGGCCACGCTGAACTACCTGCTCGACCACGACCTGCAGGCCAACGCCGCGAAGCTCGGTGAACGGCTGATCGACGGGTTGCGGGACATCGCGGCGGACCGGCCGTCGGTCGGTGACGTGCGCGGGAAGGGCTTGATGGTCGGCATCGAGCTGGTGGGCGCCGGTGGTGCGCCGGACGCGGCGAAGGCGGTCGCGGTGCTGGAGGGCACGCGGGAACGCGGGTTGCTGGTGGGCAAGGGCGGCTTGTACGGCAACGTCATCCGCCTCGCGCCGCCGATGACGTTGACCGAGGACGAGGTCGAGGAAGCACTCGGCATCCTGGAGGACGTGCTGTGAACACCATTACGCACTGGATCGGCGGCAAGCCGTGGAATGGCGAGAGCGCGCGCTCCGGTGACGTGTACGAGCCGGCGACCGGGCAGGTGGCGGGTCGGGTCGACTTCGCTGATGAGTCCACTGTGGACGCTGCCGTAGAGGTGGCGCGCGAGGCGTTCGGGTCGTGGCGTGACGCGTCGCTGGCGCAGCGGTCGAACGTGATGTTCGCGTTCCGGGAGCTGTTGAACGCGCGCAAGGGCGAGCTGGCCGCGATCGTCACGGCCGAGCACGGCAAGGTGCTGTCCGACGCGGCGGGGGAGGTGCAGCGCGCGCTGGAGGCCGTGGAGTTCGCGTGCGGCATCCCGCACCTGCTCAAGGGCGGGTTCAGTGAGAACGCCTCCACGCGGGTCGACGTGTACTCCATCCAGCAGCCGCTGGGCGTGGTCGGCGTCATCTCGCCGTTCAACTTCCCGGCCATGGTGCCGCTGTGGTTCGTGCCCAACGCGATCGCCTGCGGCAACGCGGTGGTGCTCAAGCCGTCGGAGAAGGACCCGTCGGCGGCCAACTTCATCGCGGAGCTGTTCGCCGAGGCCGGGTTGCCGGACGGGGTCCTGAACGTCGTGCACGGTGACAAGGTCGCGGTCGACCGGATCCTGGAGCACCCGGACGTGAAGGCGGCGTCGTTCGTGGGGTCGACGCCGATCGCGCGGTACGTCTACGAGACCGGCACGCGGCACGGCAAGCGCGTGCAGGCGTTGGGCGGCGCGAAGAACCACATGGTCGTGCTGCCCGACGCGGACCTCGACCTGGCGGCGGACGCGGCGGTGTCGGCCGGGTTCGGCTCGGCGGGCGAGCGGTGCATGGCGATCTCGGTGGTGGTCGCGGTGGACCCGGTCGGTGACGAGCTGGTGTCGAAGATCGTGGACCGGATCCGGGGTCTGCACGTGGGTGACGGTCGTCGTCCGGGGTGCGAGATGGGGCCGCTGGTGACGGGCGCGCATCGCGATCGCGTGCTGTCTTATGTGGACAGCGGGCGGGATGAGGGTGCGTCGTTGGTGGTGGACGGTCGGCTGCACGCGATCGACGGTGCGGCGGAGGGGTTCTGGTTGGGGCCGACGTTGTTCGACCACGTCGGGACGGATATGGCGATCTATCGGGACGAGATCTTCGGGCCGGTGTTGTCGGTGCTGCGGGTGGCGACGTACGACGACGCGTTGGAGCTGGTCAACGCGAATCCGTACGGGAATGGGACGGCGATTTTCACCAATGATGGTGGGGCGGCGCGGCGGTTCCAGAACGAGGTCGAGGTCGGGATGGTGGGCGTGAACGTGCCAATCCCGGTGCCGGTGGCGTATTACTCGTTTGGTGGGTGGAAGGACTCGCTGTTCGGCGATTCGCATGCTTATGGGCCGGAGGGGGTTCACTTCTTCACCCGCACCAAGGTCGTGACGGGGCGGTGGTTGGACCCTTCGCACGGTGGCGTGAACCTGGGCTTCCCTCAGAACACCTGAGGTCGGTGTTCTGGTCGGTGTTCGGGTCGGTGGTTGGGTCCGGCTCGATTTGACATGGGGCCCCTTACGGGTACTGGAGGCAGGCCAAAGCCGGGCAGGCCTGGCGGGAAAAGCGCCCGCCAAGCCTGCCCGGCTTCGACCAGCCTAAAGCACCCGAACCCCATGTAAAATCGAGCCTTTGCGGTCCTCCTGCGGGTCCGTTGTGGGCGGTAAGGCGGCCGGTGGCCTCCGAAAAGGTTGGGTTATTTTGCTTGTGCGGCGAGGGCTTGGGGGAGTGGGTCGTAGCGGGTGAAGCGGCGGGTGTAGGTGCCGGTGCCCGATGTGAGGGAGCGGAGTTCGACGGCGTAGCGCAGTAGTTCGGTGGAGGGGACTTCGGCGCGGATCGTGGTGTAGCCGGGGCTGTCGGCTTCGGTGCCCAGTACGCGGCCTCGGCGGCTGGAGAGGTCGCCCAGGACGGTGCCCAGGTGGTCGTCCGGTAGCCGGACGCTGACCTCGTCCACGGGTTCCAGGAGTGTTGTCTTGCCGTTGGTGGCGGCGTCCTTCAGGGCCAGTGCGCCGGCGGTTTGGAAGGCGGCGTCCGAGGAGTCGACGGAGTGGGCCTTGCCGTCGACCAGGGTGACCCGGAGGTCCACGACGGGGTGGCCGCCTTGGAGGCCGCGGTCGAGTTGGGCGCGCACGCCCTTTTCGACGCTGGGGATGAACTGGTTGGGGATCGCGCCGCCGACGATCTTGTCCACGAACTCGAAGCCGGAGCCGCGTGGCAGGGGTTCGACGATGATGTCGCAGACGGCGTACTGGCCGTGGCCGCCGGACTGCTTCACGTGTCGGCCGTGGCCCTTGGCCTGGTTCGCGAAGGTCTCCCGCAGCGCCACGCGCACTGGTTCGGTGTCGACCTCGGCGCCGCCGGCGCGCAGTCGGGCCAGCACGACGTCCGCGTGCGCCTCGCCCATGCACCACAGCACGAGTTGGTGGGTCTCGGCGTTGCGCTCCAGCCGCAGGGTCGGGTCGCCCGCCACGAGCTTGCCCAGGTTGCGCGCCAGGTTGTCCTCGTCGCTGCGGCTGCGCGGCACGACGGCCACCGGCAGCAGCGGTTCCGGCATCTCCCACGGGGTCATCAGCAGCGGCTTCTCCGGCGCGGACACCGTGTCGCCGGTCTCGGCGGAGCCGAGCTTGGTCAACGCACACAGGTCGCCCGCCACGCAGTACGGCACCTCGCGCAGGTTCGCGCCCAACGGCGAGTAGACGTGCGCGACCCGTTCGTCCACGTCGTGGTCCTCGTGACCGCGGTCGGCCATGCCGTGACCCGACACGTGCACCGGCCGTTCGGGGCGCAGCGTCCCGGAGAACACGCGCACCAGCGACACCCGGCCGACGTACGAGTCGACCGCCGTGCGCACGACCTCGGCGACCAGCGGGCCGTTCGGGTCGGCTTCCAGGCGTGGCTGGGGGATGCCGTCCACGCCGGTGACCTCGGGCAGCGGGTGCTCCAGGGGAGAGGGGAACGCCCGGGCGATGCCGTCGAGCATCTCCGGCAGGCCGAGGCCGGTCAGCGCGCACACCGGCATCACCGGGTGGAACGAGCCGCGCGCGACCGCCGTCTCCAGGTCCGCGATCAGCGTCGCCTGGTCGATCTCCTCGCCGCCGAGGTAGCGGTCCATCAGGGTCTCGTCCTCGCTCTCCGCGATGATCCCCTCGATGAGCGCGTTGCGCTGCTCCTCGAAGCGGGGGTCGTCGGTGGTGAGCAGGTTGACCAGGCCGTCGCCGTCGGGCAGGTAGAGGGGGACCACGCCCGCGCCGAACGCTTCCTGGCACGAGGCGATCTCGCCCGGGACATCGGCGCGCTGGTGATCGGTTCTGGCGACGACCACCGCGCGCGGCATGCCCACCATCGCGCACTCCTCCCACAGCGCCACGGTGGCCGGGTCGACGCCTTCCGCCGCGCTGACCACGAACAGCGCCGCGTCCGCCGCGCGCAGGCCGGCGCGCAACTCGCCGACGAAGTCCGCGTAACCCGGGGTGTCGATGAGGTTGATCTTGATGTCGCCGTGCTGGATGGGGGCGACCGAGAGACCGACCGACCGCTGCTGGCGCACCGCCGCCGGGTCGTGGTCGCACACCGTGTTGCCCTCGGTGACCGATCCTGGTCGGGTCAGCACGCCGGTGCTGGCGAGCAGGGCCTCGGCGAGCGTCGTCTTGCCCGAGCCGGACGGGCCGACCAGCACGACGTTGCGGACCTTGGCCGGGTCGTCCACAGCGACCGCGCCTGCCGAGTGGCCGTTGTCGGAGTGTTTGCTGCCCATTGGGACCACCCTCCACAAGTATTTAGTGTTCGATCTCACACCTGCGGGCCGCGGGGGACAACCCCAAGTGGCCACACCCAACCCGGCAGGAGGAATACCGGAGGAGGTCGTGGCCACGTCGGTCGGACCTGGCCGCGCCACCGGGTGGCGTAGGCCACTACCTGCGAAGGGAGTGAAAGTGGCCTGCCGAGAACGTGCCTGATTGGCATGCTTCGGCGGTCCACGTCGGTCGTACGATGGTGGTGTTCGCCCCCTACTTCCAGAAAGGCTGGTCGTGACCACTTCACCCGACGCCGGCACCCAGGTCACCGGCACTTCCCGCGTCAAGCGGGGCATGGCGGAGATGCTCAAGGGCGGCGTGATCATGGACGTGGTCAACGCCGAGCAGGCCAAGATCGCCGAGGACGCCGGCGCCGTGGCCGTGATGGCGCTCGAGCGGGTGCCCGCCGACATCCGGGCGCAGGGCGGCGTGTCCCGGATGAGCGACCCGGACATGATCGACGGCATCATCAACGCGGTGTCGATCCCGGTGATGGCCAAGGCCCGCATCGGCCACTTCGTCGAGGCGCAGGTGCTGCAGTCCCTCGGCGTGGACTACATCGACGAGTCCGAGGTGCTCACCCCGGCCGACTACGCCAACCACATCGACAAGTGGCAGTTCACCGTGCCGTTCGTCTGCGGTGCGACGAACCTGGGCGAGGCGCTGCGCCGCATCACCGAGGGCGCGGCGATGATCCGCTCCAAGGGCGAGGCCGGCACCGGTGACGTCTCCAACGCCACCACGCACATGCGCAAGATCCGCGCCGAGATCCTGCGGCTGCAGAACCTGCCCGCCGACGAGCTGTACGTCGCGGCGAAGGAGCTGCAGGCCCCGTACGAGCTGGTCCGCGAGGTGGCCGAGGCGGGCAAGCTGCCGGTCGTGCTGTTCACCGCGGGCGGTATCGCCACGCCGGCGGACGCGGCGATGATGATGCAGCTCGGTGCGGAGGGCGTGTTCGTCGGCTCGGGCATCTTCAAGTCCGGCAACCCGGCGCAGCGCGCGGAGGCGATCGTGAAGGCGACCACCTTCTACGACGACCCGGACGTGATCGCGAAGGTCTCGCGCGGCCTCGGTGAGGCGATGGTCGGCATCAACGTGGACGAGATCCCCGAGCCCCACCGCCTGGCCGAGCGCGGCTGGTAACGCTTGGTCGACCTGCGGCCCGCCGGACTTCCGGCGGGCCGCGATCGTCTTGCCTAGGGCTTCGGCGGCTGAGCTGCCAGTTTGATGAGCAAGTCGCGCAAGTAGCCGGCCAGCGGCATGTCCTGCTCCTTCGCCCGCGTGCGCAGGACCTCGATCACGTCGGTGGGCACGCTGCGGATGTGCACGCGCTTGGTGGTCTGATCGCTCATATGATGTATCGGTCGGGCCGGCTCATGGCTGGATCGCTCGAACGTGCGTGCTAGACGTGCTCTGAGACCAGGAGGGCGGTTGTCCCCTGTTGGAGTGCCTGGGCGGTGTGGGGGACGTCGCCGGGGTAGAGCAGGTAGTCGCCGGGGCCCAGTTCGACCGGCTCGGTCTGCGGGCCGGCCAGCATGCGGCCCGTGCTGACGATGACGTGTTCCACCGTGCCCGGCATGTGGGGTTCGGACTCGCGGGCCGGGCCCGGTTCCAGTTGCAGCATGTAGATGTCACGGCGGGCACCCGGTGGGCAGGACGCCAGCAGGGTCGCGGTGTAGTGGGCGCGTTCGGAGTAGATCGCCGGGCCTTCTCCCGCGCGGATCACCCGGACGCGGGGGGTCGGCGGGTCGACCAGGCGGGAGAACGGCACGCCCAGCGCCACGCCGAGGGCCCACAGGGTCTCCACGCTGGGGTTGCCGCTCGCGGACTCCAGCTGGGACAGCGTGGACTTCGCGATGCCCGCACGCTTCGCCAGTTCGCTCAACGACAGCCCGACGCGTTCGCGCTCACGGCGCAGTGAGGCGGCGATGACGTCGAGCGGCGCGCCTGTGTTCGACATGACAGTCCAATCGTTCGGCTTGACGAACGGGTTGCCCGTGTTCATCGTAGAAGACGATGCGTTCGACATGGCGAACCCTTGATGCCGAGCTGCTGCGTGACGTCGCCGCGGTAGCCGCCGGCGCCGCGGTCAGCGGTGCCTCGTTCGGCGCGATCTCCACCGGCGCGGGCCTGCCCTGGTGGCTGCCCGTGGTGATGTCGCTGCTGGTCTTCGCGGGCGGCTCGCAGTTCATGGCGGTCGGCGTGGTCGCCGCGGGTGGCAGCCCGGCCGCGGCGGTGCTGGCGGGGCTCCTGCTCAACGTCCGCCACCTGCCGTTCGGTCTGGCGGTCGGTGACGTGCTGGGCAAGGGCCTGCTCCAACGCCTGGTGGGCAGCCACCTGCTGATCGACGAGACGACCGCGTTCGCGCTGGCCCAGAGCGACCCGCGCAAGGCCAAGGCCGCCTACTGGTCGTGCGGTGTCGCGCTGTTCGTCGCTTGGAACGTCGCCGTGGTCGCGGGCGCGCTGATCGGCCAGAACATCGGCGACCCGAACGCGTTCGGGCTGGACGCGGCGTTCCCTGCGGCACTGCTCGCGCTGCTGCTGCCCGCGCTCAAGGACAAGGCCACCCGGCACGCCGCGTTGCTCGGCGCGGCCATCGCGCTGGCCGCCACGCCGTTCCTGCCCGCGGGCGTCCCGGTGCTGTTCGCGCTCGGGGGTCTGCTCGTCACGGCACGCGCACGACCGGAGGTGAAGGCGTGACGCTGACCGCCGTCCTGGTGCTCGCCGCGGGCACCTACGCGTTCCGCCTGGCCGGGCCGCTGCTGCGCGACCGACTCCAGCTGTCCGACCGGGTCAAGCTGCTGATGACCACCTCGGCGACCGTGCTGCTGTTCGCCCTGATGGCGACGTCCACGCTGACCAAGGGCCAGGGGTTCGCGGGCCTGGCCCTGCCGCTCGGCGTACTGGTCGCCGGGGTGGCGGCGTGGCGCAAGGCGCCGTTCGTCGTGGTCGTCGTGCTGGCCGCCGTGACGACCGCCTGCCTGCGGCTCGTCGGCGTGTCCTAGTTACCGGAGGTAGTCGCTCAGCCGTCCGGCGAGCCGGTGCCGGTCCTGCGCGCCGACCTCCGGCTCCGGTCCGCCCCGCTTGCCCGCCAGCACCTCGTCCACGAACCGCGCCACCTCGTCCGGCGGCGGCACGAGCGGCAGGCCGAGGTGTGCCACGACGACCGGCTGCTCGGTCGGGTCCGTCTCCACCGCGATCCACCAGCCGCGCTGCTCGTTCCACAGCAGCATCAGGTCACGTCCCGGCCCCTCCAGGCCCAGGTAGGCGGTGGCGGTGTCGCTGACCTCGAACTCGGTGCCCTCCGGCGGCACGCCGACCTCCTCGGCCACCGCCTGCACGTACCGGGCCAGTCCGAGGCTGATCAGCGCGCTGTCGTCCATGGGCCCATTGTCCGACTTCACCCGGCGATCGGGGCCGTGAGCCAGGTCTCCGGGATGCCGAACGCGTCCACCAGCGTCCGCGCGTGCGGCCGCAGCCGACCGCACAGCTCGTTCACCGCCTGCGACACCGCCTTCGCGCGTTGCGGCGTGAGCCTGCCGTGCTCCAGGAACCACGCCCGGTCCGCCTCGATCGTGCTCAACGCGTACAGGTCGCACATCTGGTCCAGCAGCACCGTCGCCTCCGGGTCCGAGCACCGGTCGACCGCCGCCACGAACGCCTCCAGCACCACCCGGTCCACGTGGGCGCGTGCGGCGTGCAGCACGTGGTCCTGCGCGGCGTTGAACACGTCGAACGCGTTGTCGCGCGACGCCCGCCGCAACCGCCGCGCCAACCCCTCCAGCACGTGCTTCTCGCGGTCCTCGAACTGCCGCACCTGCCAGCCCCGGTCCAGCAACGCGTCCGAGCTGCCCGACACCAACCGGTCGATGATCGCCCGCGCCGCCGTCCGCTCGATCACCACGCCCACCGCCTGGTCCGCCACGAACCGCGCCATGCCCCACGGGTCGAGGTCGCCGACGTGGTCCCGGTAGCTGGTCAGCAGCCCTTTCGCGACCAACTGCAGCAGCACGGTGTTGTCACCCTCGAACGTGGTGAACACGTCCGTGTCCGCCTTCAGCCCGGCGATCAGGTTCTCCGACAGGTACCCGGCGCCGCCGCACGCCTCCCGGCACGCCTGGATCGTCCGCGTGGCGTGCCACGTCGCCACCGCCTTCAACCCCGCCGCCCGTGACTCCAGCTCCCGCTGCTGCCGGTCGTCGGACACGTCGTGCAGCGCCGAGACCATCTCCTCCTGCGCGAAGTGCAGCGCGTACGTCGTCGCCAACGCGGGCAGCAACCGCCGCTGGTGGGCCAGGTAGTCGAGCACCACCACTTCCTCACCCGT
This sequence comes from Saccharothrix sp. CB00851, assembly GCF_001905065.1. Lineage (NCBI taxonomy): Bacteria > Bacillati > Actinomycetota > Actinomycetes > Pseudonocardiales > Pseudonocardiaceae > Saccharothrix > Saccharothrix sp. CB00851. The sequence continues at coordinate 98,749 of NZ_LWLC01000003.1, read as the reverse complement.
GTCGGGCCGCGTGAACTGCCGCCGCCCGTCGCCGTACCGGATGGCCAGCGCCAACGCCTTCTTGGTCGCGCTGCCCGCACCACCGGCCACGCTGATCCGCCCGCGCACCAACGTGCCGAGCATCGTGAAGAACCGGCGCCCCTCGCCCTCGATCGGACTGGAGTACGTGCCGTCCGGCGCCACGTCGCCGTACCGGTTGAGCAGGTTCGCCCTGGGCACCCGGACCCGGTCGAACGACAGCCGCCCGTTGTCCACGCCGTTCAACCCGGCCTTCGGCCCGCAGTCCTCGATCCGCACCCCCGGCAGCGGCGCACCGGAGGCGTCCCGGATCGGCACCAGCACCGCGTGCACCCCGTGCGTCACGCCGCCCGTCACCAACTGCGCGAACACCACGGCCATCCGCCCGTCCCGCGCCGCGTTGCCGATGTAGTCCTTCCGCGCCGACGGATCCGGCGTGTCCACCACGAACTCCTCGGTGTCCGGGTCGTACGTCGCCGTCGTCCGCAGGTGCTGCACGTCCGACCCGTGCCCGGTCTCGGTCATCGCGAAGCAGCCGGGCAGTTCCAGGCTCATGATCGCGGGCAGGTACCGGTCGTGGTGCTCCGCGGTACCCAACGCCTGCACCGCGCCACCGAACAACCCCCACTGCACGCCCGCCTTCACCATCAGCGACAGGTCGCCGAAGCCCAACACCTCGAACGCCACCACGGAGCCGCCGACGTCGTCCTGCCCGCCGTGCGCGGCGGGGAACCCGATCAGCGGGTGGCCGCCCTCGGCCAACGCGTGCATCTGCTCGGACACCCAGGCCCGGTACTCCTCGCGCGCCAGCTCGCCCGGGGGCTTCAGACCGCCGAGCAACTCCAGCGACGTGCGCCGCAACGACGCCCACCGACCACCCAGCAGCTCACGCAACGCTTCATTCCCCATGACCTTTGTTAACACAGGTTCACCGAGAGCGTTGCCCTTCGCTGGGCCGATCGGTGTAACGGGTGACCCACGTCCAGGCGACCCCATTAGTGGCGTCTGTCACATCAGGAGGCAAGCCATGACGTTCCGTCACCGCCGCAGGCGGATCGCCGTCACCGCGGCGCTCGTGCTGACCGCACCACTGCTCGCGGGCGGCCCCGCCGTCGCCGATCCCACCAACAACTCACCGGCCAAGCTCACCAAGGCCGTCACGCTCGACGGGGTGCTGCGCCACCTCGACGCGTTCCAGGCCATCGCCGACACCCACGGCGACCGGGCCGCGGGCAGGCCCGGCTACCGGGCGTCGGTCGACTACGTCGTGGACACGCTCACCACCGCCGGGTACGAGCCGACCGTGCAGGAGTTCCAGTTCCCGTACGTCGAGGAGAGGTCCGAGCTCCACCAGCTCCTGCCGACCCCCGTCACCTACGTCGCCGACCGCGACTTCACCCGCAACGGCTTCACGCCGACGTTCCTCGGCGAGGCCACCGCGCCCGCCTACCCGGTGGACGTCGTCATCCCGCCCGGCCCGACGCCGAACTCCAACAGCAGCGGCTGCGAGGCGGCGGACTTCCTCGGCTTCCCGGTCGGCGGCATCGCGCTGCTGCAACGCGGCACGTGCGGCTTCGCCCAGAAGACGCTGAACGCGCAGGCCGCGGGCGCGTCCGGGGTGATCCTGTTCAACGAGGGCCAGCCGGGGCGCACCGGCCTGTCCACCCCGATCGGCGACACACCCGGCCTCGCCATCCCGGTCGTCTTCGCCACCTACGCGGTCGGTGAGGCGCTGGCCGCCAACGCGCCCAAGGTCGTCCGCGTGAAGGTCGACTTCCTCTCCGACACGCGCACCGCGTGGAACGTGTTCGCCGAGTCGCGCGAGGGCCTGGCCGACAACACCGTGATGGCGGGCGCGCACCTCGACAGCGTGCAGGACGGCGCCGGGATCAACGACAACGGCACCGGGTCCGCCGCGCTGCTCGAAGTCGCCGTGCAGATGGCCAAGGTCAAGACCAACAACCTGGTCCGGTTCGCGTGGTGGGGCGCGGAGGAGGAAGGGCTGCTCGGCTCCGAGCACTACGTCGCCACCCTGCCGCAGGCCGAACGGGACCGGATCGCGCTGTACCTGAACTTCGACATGGTCGGCTCGCCGAACTACTTCAACGGCGTCTACGACGGTGACAACTCCAGCGGCACGGCACCGCCCGGCTTCATCCCGCCCGGCTCGGCCGAGATCGAGGACGTGTTCGAGAAGTTCTACGCCGACCGCGGCGTGCCGGCGGAGGACACCGAGTTCTCCGGCCGGTCCGACTACGGGCCGTTCATCGCGGTGGGCATCCCGGCCGGCGGCCTGTTCACCGGCGCGGAGGGCGTGAAGACCGAGGCGCAGGCGGCCCGGTACGGCGGCGTCGCGGGCGCGGCGTTCGACCCGTGCTACCACCAGCCGTGCGACAGCCAGACCCCGGTCGACGACGGTGCCGACCCCGCGCTGTACGCGCAACTGGACGCGGCCTACGACCTGCGCGGCAACGTCAACGCCGTCGCGCTGGACGTGAACTCCGACGCCATCGCCACGGCGGTCATCACGTTCGCCTTCGACACCTCGACGGTGAACGGGGTGCGCTCGCCGGGCAAGTCCCACGGTGCGTCCTCGGTGCGCATCACCTCGTGAGCGCGTGGGGGCCGTCACGGCTGACGGCCCCCACCCTCGGGCGGCACGGTGTGCTTGCGGACGTGCTGGAACAGCAGGTTCGTCTGCACCTCGCTGACCTCGCGGCGCGTCGTGAAGCGGTCGAGCACCAGGCGCTGCAGGTGCGCGGTGTCCGCGACGGCCACGTGCACCAGGAAGTCCTCCGGCCCCGCCACGTGCGACATCGCCAGCACCTCGGGCAGCGTCAGCACGTAGTCCATGAACGGCTCCACGATCGCCCTCGTGTGCGGCCGGACCCGCACCGCGATGATCGCCTGCACCGGGCGTCCGAGGGCCGCCAAGTCGACCTCCGCGTGGTAGCCGGTGATCACGCCGCGCTCACGCAGCGACCGGTGCCGGACCACGCACGTGGACGCGGCCACGTTGACCCGGTCGGCCAGGTCCTTGTTGGCCAGCCGAGCGTCCTTCTGCAGCTCCTGCACGATTGCCGCGTCCACCGAATCCAGCACGCCGAACCCCTCTCGCCGTCGAAGAACCTGCGGAAGTTTCCCGCACCGACCGACGATAAGTCCAAGATTCGGGCATGACCCGGTTGCGAACGACGGCGGTGCACGGTGGGCGCGACGACCTCGCCGACCTGGGCGTGCACGCCCTGCCGATCGACCTGTCCACCACCTACCCGATCCCCGACCAGGCGGAGGGCGGCCACGCGCTGCAGCACTTCGCCGACGGCGGCGCGGCACACCCCGCCTCGCCGGTCTACTCCCGGCTGCACAACCCGACCGTGGCCCGGTTCGAGCAGGCCCTGGCCGCGCTGGAGGGCACGTCGGCCGCCGTGGCGTTCGGCAGCGGCATGGCCGCGGTGACCGCCGTCGTGCAAGCCTCCTGCGTGCTCACCGGCAAGCCGCACGTGGTCGCGGTGCGCCCGATCTACGGCGGCACGGACCACCTGCTGTCGTCCGGCCTGCTCGGCGTGCGCACCACGTACACGACCGCCGACCGGGTCGCCGACGCGATCACACCGCAGACCGGCCTCGTCGTCATCGAGACACCGGCCAACCCCAACCTGGACCTGATCGACCTCGCCGCCGTGGCCGCGCAGGCGGGTGACGTGCCGCTGATGGTGGACAACACGTTCGCCACGCCCGTGCTGCAGAACCCCGCGGCGCTCGGCGCGACCTACGTGCTGCACTCGGGCACCAAGTACCTCGGCGGGCACGGTGACGTGCTCGGCGGTGTGGTGGCCTGCGCCGAGGAGCACGCCGGGCCGTTGCGCCAGGTCCGGATCATCACCGGTGCCGTGCTGCACCCGCTGGGCGGTTACCTCATGCACCGCGGCCTGGCCACGCTGCCGCTGCGCGTCGAGGCGGCCCAGCGCACCGCGGTCGAGCTGGCCGCCAGGCTCGACGCCCACCGCGGCACCGTCCTGGTGCGGCACCCCAGCCTGCCCGGCGCCGACCCGGCCGGTCTCGTCGGCACCCAGATGCGGGGTCCGGGCGCGATGCTCGCGTTCACCACCCGCGAGGACCCCACCGCCGTCGTGCGCAGGCTCCGACTCGTCACGCCCGCCGTCAGCCTCGGCTCGGTCGACACGCTGATCGAGCACCCGGCCGCGCTGACCCACCGGCTGGTGCCCGGCGCCGCCCGCGAGGCCTCCGGCGTGCCCGGCAACCTGCTGCGGCTCAGCGTCGGGCTGGAGGACGTCGAGGACATTTGGCACGACCTCGACCAGGCCCTTTCCGGGCATTGTGAAGAGGGTTACATCAAGTCTTCCTCAAGCGATATCCGGGAGCCGGTCGCGAGCCACTAACGTGCCGCCGTCACGGTTTGCGCACAGCGCGCGCGAGTCGGCCACCGTCGGGTGCCCCAATCGGGTTGTTCGGGGGCCGGACCTGCTACAACAGGCCACCGCGCGCTTCCGCTCAGGCCGTGTCGAGAAGCCGGTGAACGCGCGGGAAATCCTGGACGACGCCGAGGTGGCGTGACCCGATTCGGTTTTCCGCAGTGCCGACCGCCATTGCCGCCCACCGCCGTCCGGTACGGACACGCGGTAGGCAGGCCCGCGTCGGGCTGAGCGCGTTCAGGTTTCGCCGGTGCCCGTCGTGCCGTCCTCCGCGGCGCGGGCGGGCCGCCAGAGCCCGTCGTTCGGTCGCCCACCAGGCGGTCGAACGGGTCGCGGCGCGCGACTCGCGCGTCGCGGGAGGACCGAACGGCCGGGCGGGTGCCACGAGCACCCGTCCGGCCCGGTCACCTAGGCTGGTGGCAGTTCACCTAGGAGGAAACCCAGCCGTGTCCGTTGTCGGTGTCCTCGCCCTGCAGGGCGACGTCCGTGAGCACCTCGTCGCGTTGGCCGAGGCCGACGTGCTCGCCCGCCCGATCCGCCGGCCCGAGGAGCTGGCCGAGGTCGACGGCGTGGTGCTGCCGGGCGGCGAGTCGACGACCATCAGCCGGCTGTTGGCCACGTTCGACCTCTTGGAGCCGCTGCGCGCGCGGATCAAGGAGGGCATGCCCGCCTACGGGTCGTGCGCGGGGATGATCCTGCTGGCCGACCGCGTCCTGGACGGTCGGCCCGACCAGCACCAGCTCGGCGGGCTCGACATCGTGGTGCGGCGCAACGCGTTCGGCAGGCAGGTCGATTCCTTCGAGGCCGAACTCGACTTCACCGACGTGGGAGAGGTGCACGCGGTGTTCATCCGCGCGCCGTGGGTGGAATCGGCGGGATCGGACGTGGAAGTACTCGCCCGGGTGCCCGAAACGGAAGACGCCGGTGAGGCCGCCGGTAGGATCGTCGCGGTTCGGCAGGGGCACGTGCTCGCCACCTCGTTCCACCCGGAACTGACCGGTGACGGGCGGGTGCACCGCCTTTTCGTGGACATGGTCCGTGCCGCGGGCTGAGCATTCGACGGAGGAGAAATGAGCGGCCACTCAAAGTGGGCGACCACCAAGCACAAGAAGGCCGCAATCGACGCCAAGCGCGGCAAGCTCTTCGCGCGGCTGATCAAGAACATCGAGGTGGCGGCCCGCACCGGCGGTAGCGATCCCGACGGCAACCCGACGCTGTACGACGCCATCCAGAAGGCGCGCAAGAACTCCGTGCCGCTGGACAACATCGAACGCGCCCGCAAGCGCGGCGGCGGCGAGGAGGCGGGTGGCGCCGACTGGCAGACCATCATGTACGAGGGCTACGGCCCCAACGGCGTGGCGGTGCTGGTCGAGTGCCTGACCGACAACCGCAACCGGGCCGCGTCCGAGGTCCGCACCGCGATGACCCGCAACGGCGGTTCCATGGCCGACCCCGGCTCGGTGGCCTACATGTTCACCCGCAAGGGCGTGGTGATCGTGCCGAAGGGTGACCTGACCGAGGACGACGTGCTGATGGCCGTGCTCGACGCGGGCGCCGAGGAGGTCAACGACCTGGGCGAGAGCTACGAGGTCGTGTCCGAGGCCGGTGACCTGGTCGCGGTGCGCAAGGCGCTGCAGGACGCCGGGTACGACTACGAGTCGGCCGAGGCGAACTTCCTGCCGTCGGTGACCGTGCAGCTGGAGGCCGAGGGCGCGCGGAAGATCTTCAAGCTGATCGACGCGCTCGAGGACTGCGACGACGTGCAGAACGTTTTCGCGAACTTCGACGTGACCGACGAGGTGATGGCCGAGGTCGGCTGACCTCCGCCCGACCGCTTCGCGCAGCCCCGTGCCGGTGCCTCCGGCGCGGGGCTGTCGTCGTCTCCTCCGGGTGCTCATGTGGGGTTGACGGGAGCAACGGGCACAATGGCCTGGTGTCGAACCCCTCCGCGCCGTCCGTCCAGGACATCAACCTGCGCAACTGGCTGCTGACCCAGGCCGAGCAGCACGGCCACGCCGTGGTCACCGTGCCCGAGGACGACGAAGGCGCCGGCTACTCGTTCTCCGTCGGCGCGTGGCGCCGGTTCGGTGTCGCCGAGGCGGTGGTCCTCGGTCTGCCGCCCGAGCACGCGCAGGTGCTCATCCGCGCCTACGTCGACCGGGCCAGGCGTGGCGAGCGGTTCGTGCCCGGCCGGCTCTACTACGACTTCTTCGACGGCGTGCCGGTCACCTTCGAGCGGGTGTTCAAGGGCTTCTACCCGGAGTTCTTCGGCAGCGCGTTCCTGCTCTACGGCAAGGGTGACTTCGCCGCGGTGCAGATCATCCTGCCCACGGCGGACGGCAAGTTCCCGTGGCACCACGACGCCCCGATGGGCTTCGGCGACTGGCAGCTGCTGCTCACCGAGACCGGCAGGCCGGAGAGCTGGGAACCGGGCGTCAACGGCCCCTGACCAGCACGGAAGCCACCTCTCGACACCGTTCGGGCCCTGCCGCACCACGCGGCGGGGCCCGATGTCGTTGTCCGGGAAATGTTGTCAGGAACCGGTTCACCGACCGCTGACAACGCCTGCGGGCTATCAATGTCGGTGTGCGGAGATGTCGGGGGCTCCGCACACCGCGAGGGGGAGGTGCGTCCCGTCCCGTGCAATCGGGGGAGCTGCGCGGGGCGGGGCGCGCGCGACGAGGCTTGGTCACGGGGGCCCCGCCCGTGCCAAGGAATGGGCGCCGTGGGGAGGGCTTCCGATGGGCTCTCCCCACGGCGTGGAACCACCGCTACGGCGTGCGCCCCAGCAGGGCGATCAGCCTGGTCTGCGGGTCGGCGTCGTCGGGCACCGGCACCGGCGGGTCGAACAGCCCGCTCGCCGCCCACGCCTCCGCGTTCGGCTCGATGTAGTCCAGCACCGCCTCGGCGAGGTCGGGGTCGATCCGCTCGTCCACCCCGATGGCGCGGGCCAGGTCCCAGGCGTGCACGGCCAGGTCGGAGGTCATCTGCCAGCCGTACTCGACCGCCGTCGCCTTGCCGTAGCTCAGGTGCACCGGCTTGAGCAGCGCCTTCGGCGCGATCCACGCCTCGCGCGCCGCGGCCGCCGCCAGCACCCACGAGTGCAGCGGGTCGGTCCCGAGCTGGTCGCCGTCGAACCGGTCGCCCACCTGCTCGACCGTGCAGCCCGCCAGCAGTTCCGGCGCCCACAGCTGCTCGTGGACCAGGTGGTTGACCAGGTCCCGGACCGACCACTCCTTGCAGGGCGTGTCCCAGTCCCACTGCTCGGGGCGCACCCGGCGCACCCGCGAGTCGAACTCCGTCATCGCGCGTCCGTGAGCCTCGATCAGATCCACTCCACGAGTGCACCAAACGTTGAACCGGACCGCACCCCGAGGCTGTGGAGTAGGCCACTCGGCGGTATCGGGATTTCATCCAGTACACCCGTACGGCGTAGCGTGACCCGGTACGCCGACGGTGACATCGTTGACACCCAGGAGGATCCACGTGAGCGCCACGAGCGCCGTCTCCACCCCGCAGCGGGGCTTCTTCGGTCACCCCCGAGGACTGTCGACGCTGTTCTTCACCGAGCTGTGGGAGCGCTTCTCCTACTACGGGATGAAGGCGATCCTCGCCTACTACCTGTACCGCACCGCCGCTGAAGGCGGGCTCGGGCTCGACAAGAGCTTCGCGCTGTCGCTGGTCGCCATCTACGGCGCGTCGGTCTACATGTCCGGCGTCGCGGGCGGCTGGCTGGCCGACCGGGTGCTCGGCGGGCAGCGCGCCGTGTTCTACGGCGGCGTGCTGATCATGTTCGGGCACGTCGCGCTGGCGCTGCCGATCGGCGTGACGGGCGTCTACACCGGCCTGATCCTGATCGTGCTGGGCACCGGCCTGCTCAAGCCGAACATCTCCACCGTGGTCGGCGGCCTGTACGACCAGCGGGACCCGCGCCGCGACTCCGGCTTCACGATCTTCTACATGGGCATCAACCTCGGCGGCTTCCTCGCGCCGCTGGTGTGCGGGTTCCTCGGTGAGACCTACGACTGGCACCTCGGCTTCGGCGCGGCGGCGGTCGGCATGGCGCTGGGCCTGGTCGTCTACCGGCTCGGCCGGCGAGGTCTCGGCGACGCGGCCGCCACACCGCCGTTCCCGCTGCCCGCCGAGGAGCGCGGCCGGGTGCTCGGCCGGATCGTCGCCGTGACGGTGGGCGTGGTCGCCGTCGTGGCGGCGCTGGTCGTGCTCGGGGTGCTGGGCGCCGAGGGCGTGATCAACCTGATCAGCCTGCTGTCGGTGCTGCTGCCGGTCGGCTACTTCGCGGTGATGATCCGCAGCCCGCGCACCACGCCGGTGGAGCGGTCCCGGGTGATCGCCTACATCCCGCTGTTCATCGCGGCGGCGATGTTCTGGCTGCTGTTCGAGCAGAGCGCGACGGTGATCGCCGCGTTCGCCGACACCAGGGTCGAGACCTCGTTCCTGGGGGTGGCGTTCCCGCCGTCGTTCATCCAGTCGATCAACCCGGTGATGATCATCGCGGTGGCGCCGCTGTTCGCGCTGCTGTGGGTGCGGCTGGCCAAGCGCCAGCCCTCGACACCGCGCAAGTTCGGTTACGCGTTGCTGCTGGTGGGCGTGTCGTTCCTGCTGCTGATGGTCGCCAGCCAGGGTGACTCGTCGGTGCGGGTCAGCTTCCTGTGGCTGGTGCTGATGTACCTGGTCATGACGTGCGGCGAGCTGCTGCTGTCGCCGGTTGGCCTGTCCGTGACGACGAAGCTCGCGCCGCGCGCGTTCGCCTCGCAGACCATGGGCCTGTGGTTCCTCGCCACGGCGGCCGGCTCGGGTGTCGGCGCGATCGTGGTCCGGTTCTACAGCGACGAGAACGCGGTGGCGTACTTCGGCGTGCTGGGTGCGGTGGCGATCGCCCTCGGTGTCGCGCTGGTCGCCTCCACGAAGGCCATCCACCGGTTGATGCAAGGCGTCGACTGATGTGCCGCTCGGTGAGGGGCGCCCCGTGCGCCCCTCACCGAGCAGGTCACTTGAACACCGCGGCGTTGCGCGTCGCCCAGTCGGCGAAGGAGCCGGCGGGGCGGCCGAGGACCCGTTCGACGTCCGGGCTCACCCGCTGCTCGTCGGCGGTCGGCGTGCCGAGGATGTCCAGGGTGGCGTCGGCGATCACCTCGGGCATGAACGCCGTCATCCCGGCCTTGGCCTCGGCCCGGCTCAGCTCCACGAACCGCACCGGCTCGCCCACCGCCTCCCCGATCGCCGCGACCTGCTGCCGCGGCGTGATCGCCTCCGGCCCGGTCAGCACGTAGGTCCGACCGCCGTGACCCGCCTCGCGCAACGCCGCCGCGGCGACCCCGGCGATGTCGTCCGGGTCGATGACGGGCAGCGCCACGTCGGCGAACGGCGCCGCCGCCGACCGCTGCTCCCGGACCGTTCCGGCCCACGCGTAGCTGTTCGACGCGAATCCGCCCGGCCGCAGCACGGTCCACTCCAGGCCGGACCGCGTGACAGCCTCTTCGAGGTCCGGTGAGTGCCGTCCCGTCCCCACGCCCTGTGAGGACAGCAGTACGACCCGCTCGACGCCACGCGCGAGGTCCAGCACGTCACCCAGCGCGGCGCCGTTGTTCGCCGTGAAGTCGCCCGAGGCCAGCAGGAACAGTGCGGTGGCGCCCTCGAACGCGGGCGTGAGGCTCTCCGGCTTGGTCAGGTCCGCCCGCACGTGGCGCACACCCGGCTGCCCCGACGCGCCGCGCGACACGGTCGTCACCCGCTGGCCCGCCTCGACCAGCGCCCGCACCAGCGGTCGGCCGACGTTCCCGGTCGCACCCGTCACCACGATCATGATCGCTCCCCGTTGTCGTGTGGTTCGTACGACGGGGACGCTACTTTCCTCAATATAGTAGGTACCTAGGGGTAAGTAACGTGGAAGGGGCCTGATGTGACCAGTGGCACAGCGGTCGACCCGGAGTTGGCCTGTCCCATCGCGCCGGTGGTGGACCTGGTGTTCAGCCGCTGGACGACCCCGATCCTGTGGGCGCTCAACGAGTACGGCCGGCAGCGGTTCGGCGAGCTGGCTCAGCGCATCACCACGATCACGCCCAAGGTGCTGACCCAGCGGCTGAGGCAGTTGGAGCGCGACGGTCTCGTCGTGCGCACCTATCACGCCGAAATGCCGCCCCGGGTGGAGTACGAGATCAGCGAACTCGGGCGCAGCCTCGCCCCGTTGTTCGCGCACCTGGCCGAGTGGTCGGCGGAGAACCTGGAAAAAGTCGAGCGGGCCCGTAGCGCGCACGACGCCAAGAATCCGCACTGATGCGGAAAGGGCGCAACGACCCGCCGCGGCGGCGGTGCGGCGGGTCGACGCGCGGTACCAGCATGCACCACATTCCTGAGGCTCAGCTGATGGTTTCCACGATCGGGTGTTGTTTTTTCGCGCCGGTGGTCACCGGGAGCTTCGCGGCACCCCGGATGATCCGCGACGGTCGGCGGTGCACCCGGCCCGCCGCTCTCAGCTCCGGGAACCGGCGGAACAGGCCGCGCAGTGCCGCCGCGCCCTCCATCCTGGCCAGGCCCGCGCCGAGGCAGTAGTGGATGCCGGACGAGAACGCGAGGTGCTCTCGCACGTCCGCACGGCCGGGGTCGAACCGGTGCGGGTCGGCGAACACCGACGGGTCCCGGTTGGCCGCCGCCAGCACCAGCATGACCGGCGTGCCCCCGGGCAGCCGGATCCCGGCCACCTCGGTCGACTTGAACGGGACCCGCACCGTGTACTGCACCGGCGGGTCGTGCCGCAGCGTCTCCTCCACGACGGCGTCGGCGTAGCCGGGATCGGCGAGCAACCGCTCGCGCATCTCGGGGTGGCCGAGCACCGCCAGCACCGAGTTGCCGATCAGGTTGACCGTGGTCTCGAAACCGGCCACCAGCAGCAGTTCCGTGGTGGCGATCAGGTCCTCGCGGGTCAGGTCGTCGTGCGCCACCAGCGCGGACACGACATCGTCCCCGCCGGGGTGCCGCCGCCGGTGCGCGATCAGGTCGTCCAGGAACGCCTCGAACTCGCGCAACGCCGCTTGCAGCGCCCGCAGCTCACGCAGGTCCCGCACGCCGTCGAGCGCGTTGACCAGCGCGCTGCCCCACCGGGCGAACGTCGCGTGGTCCGCGCCCGGCACGCCGAGCAGGTCGGCGATCACCTGGATCGGCACCCTGGCCGCGAAGTCGCCGACGAGGTCGAACGTGCGCCGGTCCGCCACCTCGTCCAGGTACTCCTCGACCACCCGCTCGACGGTCGCGGTCTGCGCGCGCAGCCCGCGTGGCGTGAACCAGGGCGCGACCAGCCGCCGCAGCCGGGTGTGGTCGGGCGGGTTGCGCACCAGGAACGACCGCTCGACCGGGTTCACCAGCCGCCGTCCGTCGAGCTGGACCGACGAGTCGACCGGTGACAGCGCGCCCGCGGGCAGCGGGCCGAACCCGGGATCGCGCAACACCCGCACGCACAACTCGTGCGACGCGGTGAGGTACAGGCCCATCCTGGTCTTCACCAGCACGCCCTGCCGGCGCACCGACTCGTACACCGGGTAGGGGTCGCGGGTCGGGCTGAGCCCGAGCAACCGGGCGGCGGGATCGCCGAGGAGGGCTTGCGCCCGGACGACGGCGCGCCCCAGGAACAGCAGCGTTCCGTTCTTCACCGTGGACGGCATGCCACCACGGTCGCGCGAACGCGAGAAAGGTTCAAGCACGGCCGTTCCCGGTCGCGGAAAACGGATCGCCGCACCGGGGCAGGCCCATCTACGCTCCCGCCCGATGACCACCGTGCTCTGGCTCCTCGGCCCGTCCGGCGTCGGCAAGTCGACGGTCGGCTGGCGGCTCCACCGCCTCCTCGACCGCGGCTCCTACGTCGACGCCGACCAGCTGGGCCTGTGCTACCCGGCGACCGCCGACGACCCGGAGAACCACCGGATCAAGTCGAGCGGGCTAGGCGCGTTGTGGCCGGAGTTCAAGGGCTCGCCGCTCGTCGTCTCGGGCTTCCTCAACACTCCCGAGGAAGCCCGCCTCTACACCGATCGCCTGCCCGGCGCGGACATCACGCTGTGCCGGTTGCGGGTGAACCGCGCCGAGCTGCGCGCCCGCTTCCTGGGCCGCGGGTGGCTCCCCGAGCACGTCGACCAGGCGCTCGACGACGCCGACGCGCTGGAACGCGCCCACTTCGCCGACTTCACCGTCGACACGGACGGTCGGGCACCCGCCGAGATCGCCGCGGAGATCCGGGAGAGGTGGGCCGCGTGACCGTCCTGTGGATCACCGGGCCGCGTGCCGTCGGCAAGTCGACCGTGGGCTGGGAGGTGTTCACCCGCCTCTTCGCGCACACCAGAACGGCCTACGTCGACCTGGCCCAGATCACCTTCGCCGCACCGCCGCTGGATGTGGCGGCGAAGGGACGGCGGCTCGACGCCGTCCGACGCGTCTACCGCGAGGCAGGCGCGCGGCACCTGGTCGTCACCGGCGAGCTTGAGAACGTCCCGCCGGAGGCGAAGGTGTGCTCGCTGTTCGCGGGCCCCGACGAGCTCGTGGCACGCCTGCTCCTGCGCGGCGCGGGCAAGGGGCCGGCGATCCCCGGCGACGACCTCCGCGGCCTGCCCGAGGAAGACCTGCGCCGCCTGGCCGTCCCCACCGTCGTGCCGGACGCCGACCTCGTGGTCGACACCGGCGGCCGGGAGGTCGGGGAGATCGCCGACGAGATCCTGGACTGCTTCTTCCCCGACCTCGGCGCCTAACGCCGGCGGACGACCAGTGACGCCAAGCGCCACGTGCCGCCGTCCGGCGTCGGCCGCGGCGTCTCCGCCGACGCGAGGTCCGGGAACCGCTCGAGCACGGCCGACAGCGCCACCTGCGTCTGCACCCGCGCGAACGCGGCGCCGAGGCAGAAGTGCGCGCCGTGCGAGTAGCCGAGGTGGCCGGTCGACGGCGTGCGCGTGACGTCCAGCCGGTCCGGCTCGGCGTAGACCCGCGGGTCGCGGTTGGCCGACACGATCGCCGTCATCACCCGCTCGCCCTTGTCGATCACCACGTCGCCGAAGCTCACCTCTTCCCGCGTAAACCGGGGCACGGTCAGCAGCTGCGGGCCGACCCACCGCGTCAGCTCCTCCACCGCGCGCGGCACCAGGTCCGGGTCGGCCCGCAGCGCCGCGAGCTGGTCGGGGTGGGTGAGCAGCGCGTCGAGACCGTTGACGATGAGGTTGGTCGGCGTCTGCCCGGCGATCACCAGCTGCCACACCAGGGTCACCAGCTCCGCTTCGGTGAAGCGGTCGCCGTCCTCGTCGCGCACGCGCAGCAGCTGGGAGATCAGGTCGTCACCCGGTGAGGTCCGGCGCAGCTCGACGGCCTCGATCGCGCCCTCGATCACACCCGGGATCGCGGCCAGGAACCCCGGCCCGTAGCCGCTCACCACGGCCACCCCGAACTCGCGCCACCGCGGCCGGTGCTCGACCGGGATGCCCACCAGCTCGCAGATCACGTCCATCGGCAGCGGACGGGCGAAGTGCTCCAGGAGGTCGACGGTGTCGTCGTCCGGCAGGGCGTCGAGCAGCGCGGCCACGATCGCCTCGATCCGCGGCCGGAACTCCTCCGCCCGGCGCGCGGTGAACGCGGGCGCGGCGAGCCTGCGCAGCCGGAGGTGCTCGGGACCGTTCATCTCGGACATCGTGCGCAGGTACGGCTTGCAGTGCTCGGGGATGCCGGGCAGGCCCTGGAAGCTGTTCGCGTTCAGCTCGAAGCGCGGGTCGCCGAGCATCGCCCTGGCGTCCTCGTGCCGGGTGAGGACCCACATGTCGCCCATGCCGGGCACGGTCATCCGCGCCACCGGGCACCGCTCGCGGGCCTCGCCGTAGGCGATGAACGGGTCGAGCAGCACCTCGGGGTTGGTGGGGTCGATCTCGGGAACGGTCACGCGATCCTCCGGATGTTCAGATCAGATGTTCTCATCATCTGAGTGGTCACGGTATCTTGGCCGCGCGACGCCTGGCAAACGGGGAGCGTGATGGTGCGGCTGAGCAGGGCGGAGGCGCAGGAGCGCAACCGGGCGCGGGTGCTGGACGCCGCCCGCGCCGAGTTCGCCGAACGCGGTTTCCGGGACGCCAAGGTCGACACGATCGCGCAGCGCGCCGAGCTGACCCGGGGCGCGGTGTACTCGAACTTCCCCGGCAAGCGCGCCCTCTACTTCGCGGTCTTGGCCGACCTGGCGGAACGGGCGACCGCGCCGGCGCACCCGCAACGCGGCTTGAACCGGCGCGAAGCGCTCGGCGCGCTGGCCCGTGCGTGGGTGACGTCGCTCAGCCACGACGCACTGGCCCGGGACCTCCTGCCCGAGGTGGCCGCCGAAGAGGCGACCCGCCGTCCGTTCACGCAGTTGATGAAGCTGGACGCACTGCTGCTCAGCCTCGCGCTGGAAGCGCTCGACCCGGTCGTGGCGCCGTCCGACGCGCCGCCGGTCCGGATGGTCCGCGTCGCCGAGGTCGTGCTCGCCGCGCTGCACGGCGCGAGCGGGCTGGCCACCGCCGCGCCCGGTTTCCTGGAGCCGTTCGACGTGATCAGCGCGTGCGAACAGCTCGCGGGCCTGGAGCTGAACGACTGGTGGGCACCGCCCACCGCGGCCGTGCTGGTGGGGGAGGACCGGCCGTGGGCGCCGCCGACCGCCGTCGACCTCGTGCGAGGGTCGGAGGTGACGCCGGACGACGACGGCGTGGTGGTCGTGCTGGGGCTGAACCGCCTGGCCGCCGTGGAGGAAGCGGTGCGCGCCGGCGCACGGGTGACCCTCGTGATGGTGACCGGCACGCCGGGGGAGTTGGCGCCGTTGGCGCGGTTGGTGTTGGCGCAGCTGTGCGTGAGCCTGCGGCAGGCGTTCCCGGTCGAGGCGTGGCCCCGGCTGCGGGTGGTGTGCGACGACACCGGCGCGGTCGCGGGTGCGGCGGGCGTGCCGTCGGTGAGCGACGAGACCGAGGTCGCGATCCGCGTCGAGGGCGGCCGGGTGGTGGCGCGGGCCGAGGGGTCAGGCGCGGGTCACGCGGTCAGTGCCGGGGCGCGGGTGCCGCGGACCTAGCCGCCGGCCTGGTGGTGGCCGGGCGGCGTTCCAGCACCTTGCGGAAGTCCGCCGGGATCGGGGTGCTGCGCAGCTCCGGCGTGCCGAAGGAGACGTACCGGTTCCAGCCGGTGGCCACCGGCGTGCCGTCCACGTCCGCGTCGAAGCCCATGGTCAACGTGGTGGTGCCCAGCGTCCGCACCCGCACCGCGATCCGCAGCAGGTCGTCGAACCGGGCCGGGCTGAGGTACCGGATGGAGGTCTCGGCCATCACGAAGTCGATGCCGTGCTTCTCCAGCTCCTTGTACGACCCGAGCAGGGACCGCAGCGTCTCCACCATGGCGGCCTCGAAGAACACCGCGTAGCGCGAGGCGTGCACGATCCCTTGGCGGTCGCAGTCGACCGGGCGCACCCGCACCCGGTGCACGTGGGCAGGTCGGGCGTCAGCCATGTCGGCGATCCTATGGGGTCACGTAGACGGTCCGCGTCGGCCTAGAGGTGACTGCTCCGAGTGACGCGCCGACGAGTTGGCCCGCCGCGACCAGCAAGATCACCGACGTCGGCGACCACGTGGCGAGCAGCGCGCCGCCGCCCGCCGCGCCCACCGCGTAGGCCCCGATCTTCAGGCTCGCCCCCGTGGTGGAGACCTGGCCGAGCAGCGCACCCGGCGTGTACCGCTGCCGCGCGGTGATGGTGGCGGTCAGCACCGGCCCCTGCGCGAGCCCGCTGACCAGCGCCAGCACCAGCAACACCGGGAAGTGGGGCGCGAGCGGCCACAGCGCGAGCGTCACGCCGTACAGCGCGACGGTCGTGAACACCACCCGCTCCGGTCGCCACAGGTGCAGCCACCGGCGGACCACCAGGAGGCAGCCCACGGCGCCGACCTCGAACACGGCCCACACCACCCCGGCCTGGTCGCCGTCCACGCCGAGCGCGCCGACGTGCAGCGGCAGCGCCGTGGCGAGCATGCCGACCGACCCGTACCCGACCACGGACGCGATCGTCGCGCCGCGCAACGGCGCCGTGGTGGCCAGGTGCCGCAGGCCCTTCTTGATCGCGGCACGCAGCGAAGGGTGGTCGCCGGGCGGGTGCGGCGGCACGTGCAACGCGGTCGTGCACAGCCCGCCGGCCAACGACAGCGCGGCGACCACGGCCACCGCGACGGCGGGCGACGCGACCGTGCTCAACACACCGGCCAACCCCGGTCCGGCGATCGCCGCCGCGTTGAACAGCAACGCGTCCTGCGAGGTGGCCTTGGGCAGGTCGGTGGCCAGGCGCGGGACCAGGCTGGTGAACCCGCCGCTGGTCATCGGCAACGTGATGCCCGCGACGAACGCCGCGGGCACCAGCCAGGGCGCCGGCGCGAACACCATGGCCACCGCCATCGCGGCGAGCACGAACTGGTTGGCCGCCAACGCCGCCACCGGCCGCCGCGCCCGGTCGAGCCACGCGCCGAGCAGCGGCCCGGACAGGATCGACGGCACGGTGTACGCGGCGATCACCGCGCCGGACAGCACGGGCGACCCGCTGCGCGCCAAGGCCAGCAGCACCACGGCCACGGCCACCATCTCGTCGGCCAGCCGGGCGAGGCCGGCCGCCCAGAGGTAGCGACCCATCAGGTCTTGCGCCGGTGTCGGCGCACGCTCTCCTCCACCAGGTCCAGCACGGGTTCGAGGTCGTCCGCGGGCAGGCCCATCGCCAGGTGCGACACCAGGCCCTCCAGCACCAGTTCCAGGAACGACGTCAGCACGTCCACGTCCACGTCGTCGCGCAGGTTCCCGGCCTCGCGCTGGCGCTCCAGCCGCTGCCGCGTCGCGTCGGTCAGCTGCCGCGACCGCTCCGCCCACCGCGCCCGGAACTCCGGGTCGGTGCGCAGCCGGCGCGACACCTCCAGCCGGGTGCCGAGCCAGTCGGCCGGGTGCTCCAGGTCGTCGGGGTCGGGCGGGTACAGCAGGTCCCGCATCACCTGCACCAAGCCCTGTTCGGCGACGACCTCCGCCATGCGCAGCGCGTCGTCCTCGGCCAGGGCGAGGAACAGCGATTCCTTGTCCCGGAAGTGGTGGAAGATCGCGCCCCTGGACAGGCCGGTAGCCTCTTCCAGACGGCGCACGGTCGCGCCTTCGTAGCCGAAACGCGCGAAACACGCACGGGCGCCGTCGAGGATCTGACGTCGACGGGCATCGAGGTGGTCCTGGCTCACCCTGGGCACCTGTCGATGTTGCCAGGGCCGCCGGACGAAATCCAATCAGTACGTACGGCTTGCCGGGTCCACTTTGGGGTGTACTTCGCCGTCTCGGCTCGAAACCCCAGGTCGTCGTCACTACGGTGGCGCACCGTGACCGCAGGTGAGGACATCCGGCCGCCGCTGAGGCTGGTGCCGGGATTGGGCTGGTCGAGCCGACCGTCCACGGTGGACCGCAGTCGGCACGGCCCGGACTTGATCGATCTGATCAGGCTCGTCGGCCGTCGTCCGGGCGACGTCGCGGACGCCCCGCCCGGTGGTGCCATCGTGGTGTTCGAGGCGTTGTGCGTCCCGGAGCCGCTGCGCACGCCCGCCTACGCCCTGGCGCTCGGCGACGACGCGGGCGGCACCGGCGTCGACCGGCTGCCGCACACCGCCACCCGGTTCTTCGTGCACGAGGCCGCGTTGCACGTCCGCGTCGGCGACGAAGCGGTCATGGCCGACCAGCTGGACGCGCTCGCGGACCGGACCGACGCGCCGGTCCGGCTGGTGCCGTTCGCCGCAGGTCACGCCGGCGCGCTGCGGTCGTCGTTCGCCCTGCCCGACGGGCGCCGCCAGGCCGAGGTGCTGGACCGGATCGCGCTCGACGTGCCGTCGTCACGGGCGCGGTTGCGCGGCCAAGCCGCGCACTACCGGAACCGGTAGGGGGACCGATGGGATCGCACACGCTGCGCTCGCGTCCGGTGCCGGACACCCGGCGACGACGGCTCGCGGTCACGATCGCGACGGCGCTGTCCCTGCTCGCCGCCTCCGGCGCGGCGGCGAGCGGGCTCACCGGCGACCTGTCCGAGGTCGCCCGGCACAGCGGGCCGAGCACCGACCGCGTCTCCGCGGCCACCGACATCGTCCCGCCCACGCCGCCGCGCAACCTGCGCGTCACCGGCAAGACCGAGCACAGCGTCTCGCTGGCGTGGGACCCGTCCGTGGACAACGTCGGCGTGGTGGGGTACGACGTCTACCAGCACGGCCAGCTGATGGTGAGCGTGTCCGGCACGACCCTGGAGGCCACCGTCATCGGGCTCGAAGCCGACACCCGGTACGACTGGACCGTCTTCGCGCGCGACGCCGCGCCCAACGTCTCGCGGGCCAGCAACAACGTCGTGGTGCGCACCGACAGCGTGGTGCTGGACAACGAGTCGCCCACCGCACCGGTCAACGTGCGGGTCACCGGCCGGTCGTCGACCAGCGTGTCGCTGGCCTGGGACGCCGCCACCGACAACGTCGGCGTGACCGGGTACGTGGTGCACCGCGACGGCGCGCAGGCGGGCACGGCCGACGGCCCGGCCACCACCGTCAACGGCCTGGCCGCCGGCACCGGGTACCGGTTCAGCGTGCGGGCGCAGGACGCGGCGGGCAACCTCTCGCCGTTCAGCGAGGAGGTCATCGCCGTACCCGGTGGCACGGCGCCCGCCGGTGAGCCGGAGCTCGGCGCGGTGACCACGTTGCGGGAGGGCACCGACGTGCCGTGGGGCCTGGCGTTCCTGCCCGACGGTTCGGCGCTGGTGTCCGAGCGGGAGGCG
Organism: Saccharothrix sp. CB00851; assembly: GCF_001905065.1. Taxonomy (NCBI): domain Bacteria; kingdom Bacillati; phylum Actinomycetota; class Actinomycetes; order Pseudonocardiales; family Pseudonocardiaceae; genus Saccharothrix; species Saccharothrix sp. CB00851. The sequence goes on along the minus strand of NZ_LWLC01000003.1, from coordinate 79,483 downwards.
TTCACGATCTACCGGCTCTTCCCGGACGGCAGGCGGATCGACGTCGGCCGGGTGCCGGGCGCGCAGGGCACCGACGGCGAGGGCGGCGTGCTGGGCGTCGAGGTCTCGCCGACGTTCGCCGCCGACGGGCTCGTGTTCGTCTACCACACGGCGGCGGGCGGCAACCAGGTCGTGCGGGCCAGGCTGGTCGGCGGCGAGCTGTCGGGCTGGACCACGATCCTCGGCGGCATGCCGAAGAACCGCTACCACAACGGCGGGCGGCTGCGGTTCAGCCCGGACGGCCGGTACCTGTTCGTCTCCACCGGTGACGCGCAGAACGGCAGCTACGGGCAGAACCTGGACACCAACGCGGGCAAGATCCTGCGCATCCACCCCGACGGGTCGATCCCGGCGGACAACCCGTTCCCGGGCAAGGCGATCTGGAGCTACGGGCACCGCAACGTGCAGGGCCTGGACTTCGACTCGCGGGGCAGGCTGTGGGCCACCGAGTTCGGCAACAACTCGCAGGACGAGCTCAACCTCATCGAGCGGGGTGCCGACTACGGCTGGCCGGGGTGCGAGGGCACGGCCGGGTACTGCGACGACAGCGTGGCGCCGAAGAAGACGTGGCCGACGTCGGCCGCCGGGCCGAGCGGGTTGGCGATCATCAACGACCACTTGTTCGTGGCGACCACGGTCGGGCGGCGGATCTACCGGCTGCGCATCGACGGCGACGAGCTGGTCGACCAGCAGGTCTACTTCCAAGGCGCGTACGGGCGGCTGCGCACGCTGGAGGTGGACCGCGAGGGCGACCTCTGGCTGACCACCACGTGGGACCTGGACGACGTGGTGGACAACGACCGCGTGCTGCACGTCGATGTCGAATACCCGGGGTCTTGACGGTCACCCGGATGCCACGAGCTGTTCACCCCGTGACCGGATCGTCCGTTTAGTACTGCGAAAACGCCCACAAGGAGCAGCACGGTGGCCGCCGGACCGGCGTCCGCGGCCACCCGACCGGCCGCCGGCGACCCGTCCGTCAACCGACATGTCGTTGATCCGTAAGGGTTTTGCACAGCTGCGAGTGTCGGTGCCTGCGTGTAGCGTCGAACGGACGAGATTGATCACGGGGAGTGCCACCAGTGACTGCTGTCCGTAATGCCCCGGCTCCGGGGCCCACCCCGGCGGTGTTCCGGGATCGAGCGGAGGCCGAGGCCTACGTCGCCTCGGTCTGCTTCAAGCACGGACCTCCGAGGCTGCTCGGAGTCGAATTGGAATGGACCGTCCACCACGTCGAAGATCCCACCCGGCCGCTCGACGCGAAGACCCTCGCGTCCGCCCTCGGCCCGCACGCACCGCCGACCCTCGTCCCCGACAGCCCGCAGCGGCCACTGCCCTCCGGCACCCCGCTGACCGTGGAACCGGGTGGCCAGGTCGAGATCTCCACCCCGCCACGCGATTCCCTGACGGACCTGCTCAAGACCGTCGCGGCGGACATCGACCACCTCAACAGCCTGCTCGAACCGGCCGGTCTGCGGCTCGGCCAGCACGGCGCCGACCCGTTCCGCCCGCCGCGCCGGATGCTCCAGGTCCCGCGCTACGCGGCCATGGAACACGCCTTCGCCCCGCTCGGGCCCGAGGGCATCACGATGATGTGCAGCACCGCGGGCCTCCAGGTCTGCCTCGACTTCGGGCAGGCCGACGATCTGCCCCTGCGGTGGGCCGCGGTGCACGCGCTCGGACCCGTCGTGACCGCCCTGTTCGCCAACTCGCCGGGCGTCAACGGCCGCCGGACGGACTGGGCCAGCGCGCGGATGCGGACCCTCTACGCCACCGACCCGGTGCGCACGCGCCCGGCGGCGGTGTGCGCGAGACCGGCCGACGCGTGGGCCAGGCGCGTGCTCGACACGCCGGTCATCGCGGTGCGCAGACCGGGGCCGAACTGGCTGCCGCCGCACCGGTTGACCTTCGCCGACTGGATCGACGGTGCGCTGGACCGCCCGGCGACCACCGACGACCTCGACTACCACCTCACCCTGCAGTTCCCGCCCGTTCGGCCGCGCGGGTACCTGGAGGTCCGCTACCTGGACTCCCCGCCGCACGGCCGGTGGCTGCCACCGGTCGTGCTGATGGCGGCGCTGTTCGGCACGCCGAAAGCGGTGGACGGTGTGCTCGCGGCCACCGAAGGTGCGGCGAACCGCTGGCTCGCCGCCGCGCGGTACGGCCTGGACGACCCGGTGCTCGCCCGTGCGGCGCGCGACGTGGTCGAACTGGGCTGCGCCGCGCTGTCCGACACCGACCTGTCGGTCGGCCAGACCGACGCGATCGCCGAAGAACTGCACCGCACGCTCGCTGAGAAGACCGGAGGGGGCCGTTCATGACCAGCACCGAGAACCTGCGCGACCGGGTCGCCGCCCAGCTCACCAGGGCCCGCGACCGCAGCAGGCAGCTCACCGACGCGGTGGACGACCACGACCTCGTCCGCCAGCACTCCAAGTTGATGTCACCGCTGGTGTGGGACCTCGCGCACATCGGCAACCAGGAAGAGCTGTGGCTGGTCCGCGACGTCGGCGGGCGTGAGCCGGTCCGGGCGGACATCGACGAGCTGTACGACGCGTTCAAGCACGCCCGGTCGGTCCGGCCGGAACTGCCGCTGCTCGGGCCGACCGAGGCGCGCAAGTACGTCGGCGAGGTCCGGGACAAGGTGTTCGACGTGCTCGAGCGCACGCCGCTGGAAGGCCACCGGCTGGTCGACGGCGGGTTCGCGTTCGGCATGATCGTGCAGCACGAGCAGCAGCACGACGAGACCATGCTGGCCACGCACCAGCTGAGGGTCGGCGAGCCGGTGCTGGACGCGCCACCGCCGCCGCGCGGTGGCCCCGTCGGACCGGCCGAGGTGCTGGTGCCCGGCGGGCCGTTCACCATGGGCACGTCCACCGAGGCGTGGGCGCTGGACAACGAGCGGCCCGCGCACCAGGTCGTCACCGAGCCGTTCTTCATCGACACCACGCCGGTGACGAACGGCGCGTACGCGGAGTTCATCGCCGACGGTGGCTACCAGGACCCTCGGTGGTGGAGCGAGGCCGGCTGGGCGCACGTGCAGAAGGCTTCGCTGGTCGCGCCCCGGTTCTGGGAACGGATCGGCGACCAGTGGTACCGCACGGCGTTCGGCCGCACGGAGCCGCTCGACCCCGACCAGCCGGTGGTGCACGTCTGCTACTACGAGGCCGAGGCGTACGCGAGGTGGGCGGGCAAGCGGCTGCCGACCGAGGTGGAGTGGGAGAAGGCGGCCCGGTTCGACCCGGCGACCGGCCGGTCCCGCCGCTACCCGTGGGGCGACGAGGACCCGACCGAGGCGCACGCCAACCTCAACCAGCGGCACCTCACGCCGGCCCCGGTCGGCGCGTACCCGGCGGGCGCGTCCGCGCTGGGGGTGCACCAGCTCATCGGTGACGTGTGGGAGTGGACCAGCTCCGACTTCCACGGGTACGCCGGGTTCGAGGTGTTCCCGTACGCGGAGTACTCGCAGGTGTTCTTCGGGCCGGACTACAAGGTGCTGCGCGGCGGGTCGTTCGGCAGCGACCAGGCGGCGGTGCGGTCGACGTTCCGGAACTGGGACTACCCCATCCGGCGGCAGATCTTCTCGGGCTTCCGCTGCGCGCGGGACGCCTCGCGGGACGAACTGGCCTGACCGTGTGCCGCCACCTGGGTTACCTGGGCCCCGCCGTGCCCGTCGCCGCGCTCGTGCACGACCCGCCGCACTCGCTGGTTCGGCAGTCGTACTCGCCGCGGGACATGCGCGGCGGCGGCACGGTGAACGTGGACGGCTACGGCGTGGGGTGGTACCCCGCGCCGGGCGGTCCGGCGGTGCGCTACCGCCGGGCGGGCACGATCTGGTCGGACGAGAACCTGCTCGCGCTGAGCCGGGTGACGGTGTCCGGCGCGGTGCTGGCGGCGGTGCGCTCGGCGACGGTCGGCATGCCGGTGGCGGACACGGCGTGCGCGCCGTTCACCGACGGGCAGTGGCTGTTCAGCCACAACGGGCGGGTCGCCGACTGGCCGGAGTCCGTGGTCGACGTGGCCAAGACGCTGCCCGTGGCCTCGTTGCTGACGTTGGACGCGCCGACCGACGCCGCGCTGCTGTGGGCGTTGGTGCGGTCCCGTCTCGCCGCGGGAGCCGCGCCGGGTGCCGCGCTGGCGTCCGTCGTGTCCGAAGTGGCCGCCGCCGCGCCCGGTTCGCGGCTGAACCTGTTGCTCACCAACGGGACCGTGCTCGCCGGCACGACGTGGACGCACTCGCTGTGGGTGCGTTCCGGTGACGGCGCGGTGACGTTGGCCTCCGAGCCGTTGGACGACGACCCGCGCTGGCGGGAGGTGCCCGACGGGCACGTCGTCACGGCAGATATGTCTACTGTGGACGTTCAACCGATTGGACGAGGATGACCGAGCCTGTGCTGGACGTGCACCTGACCCCCGAGGACGCGGCGATCGCGCTGCGCGCCGAGGCGAGGGCGGGGCTGACCGCGCGGTCGAAGTGGGTGTCGCCGAAGTGGTTCTACGACGCGGTCGGCAGTGAGCTGTTCGAGGAGATCACCCGGCTGCCGGAGTACTACCCCACCCGCGCGGAGCGGGAGATCCTGGTGGCGCGGGCGGCGGAGATCGCGTCGCTCACCGACGCGCACTCGTTGGTGGAGCTGGGTTCGGGTTCGTCGGAGAAGACCCGGCTGCTCCTGGACGCGTTGCGGGCGCACGGCACGTTGCAGGAGTTCGTGCCGCTGGACGTGTCGCCGTCGGCGTTGACGGAGGCGGCACGGGCGATCATGGCCGCGTACCCGGGCCTGCGGGTGCACGGGGTGGTCGGCGACTTCACCGAGCACCTCGGCCTGCTGCCCGGCGTGCCGCCCCGGGTGGTGGCGTTCCTGGGCGGGACGATCGGCAACCTGATCCCGGAGGAGCGGGACAAGTTCTTCGCCTCCGTGCGCGACGTGCTGAACGCGGGGGAGTGGCTGCTGCTCGGGACGGACCTGGTGAAGGACCCCGACACCCTCGTGCGCGCGTACGACGACGCACAGGGCGTCACCGCGGAGTTCAACCGCAACGTCCTGCGCGTGATCAACCGCGAGCTGGACGCCGACTTCGACCCCTCCGACTTCCAACACGTGGCGCTGTGGAACGCAGAGGAGGAGTGGATCGAAATGCGCCTGCGCGCCCTGCGCCCGGTCAAGGCCCACGTGGCAGCCCTGTCCCTGGACGTCGAATTCACCGAGGGCGAGGAACTCCGCACCGAAGTCTCCGCCAAGTTCCGCCGCGAAACCGTCACCCGCGAACTGTCCGCCGCCGGCTTCACCCTGCACCGCTGGTGGACCGACCCGGCGGGCCGCTTCGCCCTGACCCTGGCCCGCGCCCTCCCCTGACCACCCGCGTGTCCTACGTTCGGAACGCGCGTGTCCTACGTTCGCGTACCCCGAGTTGAACGCTCAGAACAGCCGGCCCGTGTTCTGAGCGTTCAACTCGGGTGTTCTGAACGTAGGACACGCGTGACGGGAACGTAGGACACGCCGTCGGTAGGGCGCGAATCCTCCGTTCTGCGGGTAGTGCCGGCCACGATCGAGTGAAAGCCATCGCGCGATGGCGTCGCGGTGTCACCGAGGGGCGACGTCGAGCGAACCGAGGGAGCGCTACCGCATGCAACTCCGCACCAGAGCGCTGGTCCTCGCGCTGGCCGTGGGCACTACGGTGTCCGGCCTCGCGGGAACCAGTACCGCCGCCGCCCGGCAAGCCCAGGAAGCACAGGGCGCCACCCCGATCCAGTGGACCACCTGCGCCGAGGACGTCCTCGCCGAGATCCCCGCCGCGCAGCGCGACAAGGTCACCTGCGCCAACCACCCCGTGCCGCTGGACCACCGCAAGCCCACCGGCGCCAAGATCACCATCGCGCTGATGAAGCGCCCGGCCGACGACCAGGCGAACAAGGTCGGCTCGCTGTTCATCAACCCCGGCGGCCCGGGTGGTGCCGGCCTCATCTACTCCGCCTACGGCAGCTCGTTCTTCCAGCCGGAGGTCATGAACCGGTTCGACCTGATCGGGTTCGACCCGCGCGGCGTCGGGCGCAGTTCGCCGTTGCGCTGCTTCAAGACCCTCGAAGAGGCCAACGAGGTCTTCGGCCGCATGTCCGCCGTCCCGGTCACCCGCACCGAGATCCGCGACACCATGGACGCGACCGAGGACTACACCGACGCGTGCGCGCGCAACGCGGGCCCGCTGCTGAACCACATGTCCACCGAGGCCGTGGCCCGTGACCTCGACCTGCTCCGGCAGGGCGCCGGCGACCGGCAGCTCACGTTCGTCGGCTTCTCCTACGGCACGCTCCTCGGCGCCACCTACGCCAACATCTTCCCGTCCAAGTCCCGCGCCCTCGTCCTGGACGGCAACGTCGACCCGGCGCTGCGCACCTCCAACGGCGCCGAGTACGACCGGCAGCGCGCGCAGGGCTTCGAGCTCGCCCTCGACGCGTTCCTGAAGCGCTGCGACACCGAGGGCGACAAGTGCGCCTACAGCGACGGCAACCCGCGGGCCAAGTTCGACGAGGTGCGCGACCACCTGCGCACCCAGCCGATCACGCTGCCGAACAACCAGGTCGTGACCTACGACGGCTACATCGGCCGGGTCGGCAGTGACCTGTACGCGCCGACCAGGTTCAAGGCGCTGGCCGCGTGGCTGCAGAGCGTCTACGCGGTGCTGCACCCGGGCGCCGCCACGTTCTCGGCGCAGCAGCAGGCCGACCTGCTGCCGCCGCTGGCGAACAAGCACGGCTTGGCGGACGTCCGCGCCGGGCTCACGGGTGACACCGAGTACCTGTACGACGACTCGTACTACGGCGTGAACTGCACGGACAAGCCGTTCGCGCGCGTGCCGCAGCTGTTCCCCGTGCTGGCCGCGAAGTGGGAACGGGAGTCGCCCACGTTCGGCCGCTCGCAGGCCGCGTCCGACCTGCTCACCTGCGCGACCTGGCCGGTGCCCCGCCCGGACCGCTGGGACGGGCCGTGGCACCGACGCACGCCGAACCCGATCGTCGTGGTGGGCAACTACTACGACCCGGCCACGCAGTACGAGTTCAGCAAGCGCATGGTCCGCCAGCTCGGCAACGCCCGGCTGCTCAGCGTGGACGCGTTCGGGCACTGCATCCTCGGTGACAGCGCCGGGGTGGACACCGCGGTGACCGACTACCTGGTCGACCTCAAGGCCCCGGCGGGCGGTCAGGTGTTCCAGCCCAACGCCCAGCCGTTCTAGTGGCACCGGGTGCGGCCGTGGCGAAGGCGACGGCCGCACCCGCCAGGACGACCAGCTCCGTCTGCACGGGCATGGTGCGCAACCAGGTGAGACCCAGGTAGACGACGGCGGTGAGCAGCATGATCGGGCTCCGGCGCCGCCACGACCACACCGCCAGCCCGACCGCGACGACGAACGCCAGGAACAGCTCGTCGTAGTCGGTCCACGGGCCGACCGCCACGGCGATGGACACCCCTTCGAGCCCGCCGCTCTGGTTCCGCCCGCCGGGCGCGTTCGCGAGCATCGCGGGCAGTTCCGGCGCCAGGAACACCCGGTCCACCACCGGCCACACCACCAGACCGGTGCCGACCAGCAGCAACGGGTACCAGGCGCCGGGACGGCGGGTGCTCAGGTCGTAGGCCGCGAGCACCACCGCCGCGACCACCAGCGCGAGCGTGCTGTAGTGCCACAACGTGCCGAGCAGCCCGACGATCGCCACCACGTGCCACGGCCGGACCCGGTCGACCCTGGTGTGCGCGAGCACCGCACCGGCCACGACCACCAGTTCCGGGTGCGGCGGGAAGCCGAACGGGGGCAGCGTCGTGAGCGGCGCGTAGGCGAACCAGCCGAACTCCTCGGCCGGCTCCTGCCGGAAGTACCAGACCGCGGCCAGGTATCCCAGCGCCGTGACGGCGACGACGTAACTGCGCGCACGCCACGCCCAGATCCCCAGTCCGACGGCGACCACCAGGCCGAACAGGAACTGCCACAGGTCGAACGCGGGCCAGTACCACGTACCAAACCAGGCCACCGCGAACGCCGTCGAACCCGTCACCAGCAACGGGAACCAGGCGCCGGGCCGCTCGGCGTGCACCTCGCGTGCCTTCACCAACAACCCGGCGATCACCAGCGGGAGCGTGACGTCCAGCGGCGGACCGTCCTCCCACAGCGGGAGGACGAGCCCGACCAACACCGGTAACACCCACACGACGGCCCCCATAAGGGCGCCACCCTAGCGGCCCTCCGCCAGGCCGAACCGGGTGTGTGCCCGGCGCAGCCACCCCGGCGCCCACCAGTTGGCGCGACCGGCCAGTCGCATCAACGCGGGCACCAGCACGGCGCGCACGAACGTCGCGTCCACCAGGATCGCCACCGCCATGCCCGCGCCCAGCATCTGCAGGTACATCACGCTGCCGGTGGTGTACGCGGCGAACGACAGGGCCAGGATGGCGGCGGCGGCCGTGATCAGCGGCGCGCTGCGCTGGATCCCGGTGGTGACGGCGGAGCGCTCGTCGCCGGTGCGCGCGTACTCCTCGGCGATCCGCGACACCATGAACACCTCGTAGTCCATGGACAGGCCGTACGCGATGCAGAACATCAGGATCGGGATGCTCGGCTCGACCGTGCCGGTGGGCGTGAAGCCGAACACGTGCGCCAGGTTGCCGTCCTGGAAGCCCCACACCACCACGCCGAACATCACCGCGAGGCTGAGCAGGTTCAGCGCGGTCGCCTTCAGCGGCAGCAGCACGCTGCCGGTCATCAGGAACAGCAGCACGAACGTGACCGCCAGGATCAGGCCGACCACCAGCGGCACCCGGTCGGTGAGGGCGTCGCGGAAGTCCGCCAGCTCGGCCGGGTAGAGCTGGCGCACCTGCCGCTGGACGAGCTGATCGACCGGATGGCGGGGCCGATGATCGAGGTGAACCTGGCGAACCCCGGCTTCAAGGCCCTGTTCGGCCGCTCCGACATGCCCGAGCAGCTGGCCGCGCCGACCCGAGCCGTGCACGCCGCGGTGTTCGGGCGCATCGACGCGGTCCTGGCCGCACGTCGCCCGGACCTGCCCGACGCCGACCGCGCCCGCACCGCACAGGTGACGATGCGGCTGTTCGGCGGGCTGATCCCGATGATCGTCTCGGCCGACGAGGACGAGCGGCCGGCGTTGGCGGCGGAGCTGAAGAAGGTGCTGCTCGGCTACCTGGGCCCGATCGTGGGGTGAGGGGCGTCCCGGTCGGAACGCCCCTCACGGTCGGATCCGCTTACTTCGGCGGCGGCGGGACCAGGCAGCTCACCGGAGCCGACTGGTTGCCCGACGCGTCCACGCCGTAGACGAGGGCGTCGCCGTTGAGCGTGATGCGCCAGTCGATGTCACCGACACCGGGCTTCTGGTTCGGCGTCGCACCCGGCGCCTGCACCAGCTTGATCTTCGTGCCGGTCGGGAAACCGCCGAAGACGGCGGAGCTGGCCGAGTCGGAGACGAAGAGCTGCGGGTTCGGGTCGACCGCGTCGGTCGCGGTCAGCACGAAGAACCCGTCCTCGTTGTCGGCCGGCGGGACGTTGCCGCCGCCGGGGTTGTTGGTCGGCTGGCACGTGACGACCGGGGGAGTGGTGTCGACCCAGTCCTTCAGCACGTCGTCGCACAGCTGGTGACCCGCCGCGTGGGTGAAGCAGCCGCGGATCGAGTCCTGGCCGAGGCCCGCGAGCCCCTGCGTGGCCGGGTAGGTGAAGTCGACCGTGCCCGTGCCGGAGGTGCCCCCGTTGCCCGTACCGCCCGCGTTCGGGCCGCTGAGGATCGAGAAGTCGACCGGGACGTTCGCCACCGGGTCACCGAAGTCGTCGGTGACGGTCGCGGTCACGGTGTGCGTCTGGCCGGGCGTGCCCAGCTCGTTGGTCTCCTGCTCCGGCTCCACGTCGATGGCCGCGGCGCAGCCGCGCACGTTCACCGTCGGGTTGCCGAACGTCACGACGTGGCCCTCGGCGTCGGTGTAGGCGACGGTCGGGTTGACCGCGAGCGCGCCGCCACCGGCGGACGGGAAATGGGTCGCGGTGAACGTCAGGGTCACCGTCTCGGTGCCCAGCTCGGCCATGGTCCAGGTGAGCTGGTTGCCGTTCTGGGCGACCGAGCCCTTGGACACCGCCGCGCCGCTGACCGAGAACTGCGGCGCCACCGTGTCGACCACGGTCACGTTCGTCGCCGCGGGCACCACGATGGCCGCGCCGATCGCCTCGAAGACCTCTTGGAGCTGCGCGGCGGTCGGTGCCTGGTAGTAGTGCGTGGAGTCGGGATCGGTGGTCCAGTCCCGGATCTCGTTCGCGTCCACGGAGCCGAGGCCGATGCCGAAGATCTCGGTGCCGGCGTTGCGCGCCGCCTCGGCGGCCGGGCTCGCGTCGGGGCCGACGGTCGTCTGGCCGTCGGTCATGATGACCATGATCTTCTCGTTGGTCGGCTCCGAGCCTGCGAGCTGCGATTGGCCGGTGGTGATGGCCGCGGAGTGGTTCGTGCCGCCGGACGCGACGAGCGCGTCGATGGCGGACTTGGCGGCGTTCGCGTCGGACGAGAGCGGGGTGTCGACGGAGGCGCCGTCGGCGAAGCTGACCACGCCGATGCGGCTGCCGTTGGCCACGACGCCGTTCAGCGAGCCGTCGGTGGCCTCGTCGATGATGTCCACGAAGGACTTGGCGGCGGTCTTGAGGTCACCGATGGCGCCCTGCATGCTGCCGGAGCGGTCGAGGACCAGTTCGATGTCGACGGGGTTGCCGGCGATGCCGGTCTCGGCGTCGAGCGTCACGGTGACCGGGACGGACCCGCCGCAGGTGATGTCGGTGGCCCCCAGGGTCTTGGCACCGTTGACGGTGCCGCCCGCGGCTGCCGCCCCGGTGGTCGTGGCCAGTGGTGCCGCGAGTGCGGCCAACAGGATCGCGGTCACGCCGCAAGCCCGTCTTCGGGTGTTCTTGTGCATTTCGGTTCGCACCTCCTCGTGCGCGCCGACCAGACGTGAAGTCCCCTCTGGATTCACGTAGCGCATTCCGGTAGAGCCGGTTGAGTCAGTCCCCGAACAGGTGCGGACCAGCGAAGATCCGACCGAGTGACGTTCCGTGCGAGTCGGATGCGTCGGCAGGAAGAGGTTAAACGCGAATTTCACCACGGAGCAATCGGTTCACCCGATCGGGTTAAAAAGAATCATCGGTCGTTTTCGATCTGCGGATCGTTACGGGCGAAATTGAAATTGTGACGACAATGCGGCGACGACGCGTCCTCACCAGCCCGCGCCGTGCCTGAGCCCTGCGGCACGGGTCCGCTGAACGGCGACAGGGCCGCCCACCGCGGAGGTGGACGGCCCTGTCACGCGTTAACGACTAGCTGCGCACCATCTTGCGCAGCACGTACTGCATGATGCCGCCGTTGCGGTAGTAGTCGGCCTCGCCCGGCGTGTCGATGCGGACCACCGCGTCGAACTCCACCTTCGAGCCGTCGGCCTTCGTCGCCACCACGTGCACCGTGCGCGGCGTCTCGCCGTCGTTCAGCGCGGTGATGCCGGTGAAGTCGAAGGTCTCCGTGCCGTCCAGGCCCAGCTCCGCCGCCGACGAGCCGTCGGGGAACTGCAGCGGAAGGACGCCCATGCCGATCAGGTTCGACCGGTGGATGCGCTCGAACGACTCGGCGATCACGGCGCGCACGCCGAGCAGCGAGGTGCCCTTCGCGGCCCAGTCGCGCGACGAGCCCGAGCCGTACTCCTTGCCCGCCAGCACGACCAGCGGCACACCGGCCGCCGCGTACGCCTCGGACGCGTCGTAGATCGTGGTCTGCGGCGCGCCCTCCTCCAGGAAGTTGCGGGTGAACCCGCCCTGCACGTCGTCGAGCAGCAGGTTGCGCAGCCGGATGTTGGCGAACGTGCCCCGGATCATCACCTCGTGGTTGCCCCGCCGGGAACCGTAGGAGTTGAAGTCCTTGCGCTCGACGCCGTGCTCGGTCAGGTACTTGCCCGCGGGCGAGTCGGCCTTGATCGCACCGGCCGGCGAGATGTGGTCCGTGGTCACGGAGTCGCCCAGCAGCGCCAGCACGCGCGCGCCGCTGATCTCCGTCACCGGGGCCGGCTCCATCTGCATGCCCTCGAAGTACGGGGGCTTGCGCACGTAGGTCGACTGCGCGTCCCACTCGAACGTCTTGCCGGTCGGCGTGGGCAGCGACTGCCACCGCTCGTCACCCGCGAACACGTCCGCGTAGCCCTTGGTGAAGCCCTCCGGCGAGATCGCCGACGCGACCACCTCGGAGATCTCCTGCGGCGACGGCCAGATGTCGGCCAGGTACACAGGCTTGCCCTCGGCGTCGGTGCCCAGCGGCTCGGTGGTGATGTCCTTGTCCATCGAACCGGCCAGCGCGTACGCCACCACCAGCGGCGGGGACGCGAGGTAGTTCATCTTGATGTCCGGGTTGATCCGGCCCTCGAAGTTCCGGTTGCCCGACAGCACCGACACCGCCGCCAGGTCGCCCTGGTTGATGCCCGCCGAGATCTCCTCCTGCAACGGGCCCGAGTTGCCGATGCACGTGGTGCAGCCGTAGCCGACCAGGTGGAAGCCCAGCTTCTCCAGGTACGGCAGCAGCCCGGCGCGCTCGTAGTAGTCCATGACGACCTTGGAGCCGGGCGCGAGGGTCGTCTTGACCCACGGCTTGCGCTCCAGGCCCTTCTCCACGGCCTTCTTCGCCAGCAGCGCCGCGCCCAGCATCACCGACGGGTTGGACGTGTTGGTGCACGACGTGATCGCCGCGATCGCCACCGCGCCGTGGTCCAGCTCGAACTCCGCGCCGTCCACGGTCACCTGCACCGGGTTGGACGGCCTGCCCTCCGCGCCCTCGGCCGCGGTGTGGAACACGCGCGGCTTGCCGCCCTCGTCGCCGTTGCTCAGCGCGGGCGAGTCACTGGCCGGGAACGACTCCTCGGACGCCTCGTCCACCGGCGAGTTCGCCACGCCGTCGGTGTGCGCGACGTAGGCGCCCAGCGCCTGCCGGAACGCCTCCTTGGCGTCGGTCAGCTCGATGCGGTCCTGCGGGCGCTTGGGGCCGGCGATCGACGGCACCACCGTCGACAGGTCCAGCTCCAGCGTCTGGGAGTACACCGGCTCGGCGGCCGGGTCGTGCCACAGGCCCTGCTCCTTGGCGTAGGCCTCGACCAGCGCCAGCTGCTCGGCGGAACGGCCGGTCAGCTTCAGGTAGTCGATGGTCTCGCCGTCGATCGGGAAGATCGCGCAGGTCGAGCCGAACTCCGGGCTCATGTTGCCGATGGTGGCGCGGTTGGCCAGCGGCACCGCGCCGACGCCCGAGCCGTAGAACTCGACGAACTTGCCGACCACGCCGTGCTTGCGCAGCATCTCGGTGATCGTGAGCACCAGGTCGGTGGCGGTCGCGCCGGCGGGCAGCTCGCCGTGCAGCTTGAAGCCGACCACGCGCGGGATCAGCATGGACACCGGCTGGCCGAGCATGGCGGCCTCGGCCTCGATGCCGCCGACGCCCCAGCCGAGCACGCCGATGCCGTTGACCATCGTCGTGTGGCTGTCGGTACCGACCAGCGTGTCCGGGTACGCCTGCCCGTTGCGGACCATCACCACGCGCGCCAGGTGCTCGATGTTCACCTGGTGCACGATGCCGGTGCCCGGCGGGACGACCTTGAACTCGTCGAACGCGGTCTGGCCCCAGCGCAGGAACTGGTAGCGCTCCTTGTTGCGCTGGTACTCCAGGTCCACGTTCAGCTCGAACGCGTCCGGCCTGCCGAAGATGTCGGCGATCACCGAGTGGTCGATGACCAGCTCGGCCGGCGCCAGCGGGTTGACCTTGGTCGGGTCGCCGCCCAGCTGGGTCACCGCCTCGCGCATGGTGGCGAGGTCGACCACGCACGGCACGCCGGTGAAGTCCTGCATCACCACGCGGGCGGGCGTGAACTGGATCTCGGTGTCCGGCTCGGCCGACGGATCCCAGCTGCCCAGCGCGCGCACGTGGTCGGCGGTGATGTTCGCGCCGTCCTCGGTCCGCAGCAGGTTCTCCAGCAGGATCTTCAAGCTGTACGGCAGGCGCTCGGCGCCCTCGACCGCGCTCAGCCGGAACACCTCGTACGAGGCGTCGCCGACGGTGAGCGTGCCGCGGGCGCCGAAGCTGTCCTTGCTCGCTGGTGCAGTCACGTGAAACTCCATCTGGTGACGCGCAAAGTCGGTTGGGGAACTACTGCTGAGTCTCCCGCACCCGCGGGTGCGATGCCCTCTCACCCCAAACAGTACGCGTGTCCTGTATTCCGCTTCAACCCGGCCCTACCTTGGTCGGGGCATCATCACACCCGTGGTGCGTCTTGATCGAATCGGCAAGCGCTACGGCCGCGGCCCGTGGGTGCTGCGGGACGTCTCGCTCGCCGTCGAACCCGGTGAAGTGGTCGTGCTGCGGGGCGGCAACGGCGCGGGGAAGTCGACGTTGCTGCGGATCGCGGCGGGCGTGACGGCGCCGACGAACGGCCGGGTGAGCCGCGGCACGTCGGTCGGGTACGCCCCCGAGCGGTTCCCGACCGGGGTGAAGCTGTCCGCCCGCGACTACCTGCGCCACCTCGCCGCCGTGCGCGGTGTGCCGGTGCGGTGGGAGCTGACCGAGGCGCTGGGGTTCGTCGGCGACCCGGACGCGCCCATGGCCACCCTGTCGAAGGGCAACGCGCAGAAGGTCGCGCTGGCCCAGGCGCTGCACGCGACCGACCTGCTGGTGCTGGACGAGCCGTGGTCCGGCTTGGACGCCGCCGCGGGTGCCGTGCTCGGCGAGCTGGTGAAGTCGTCGCGGGCCGCCGTCGTGCTGACCGATCACCACGGGCACGACCTGCCGGGCGCCCGTGAGGTGGCGCTCGGCGCGGCCCGACCCGGTGGTGTGGTGATCGAACTGGACCGGGTGGGGGAGGCGTTCTCGCTGATCAGTGCGCTGGAAGGGGTGTTCGCGGCGCACGAGGTCGGCGGTGGCGCGCGAGTCGAGGTGCGGGCCGGTTTCAGCGACGGCGTGCTGGCCGAGGCGCTGCGGCTGGGCTGTTCGGTGCGGAGCGTGCGGTCGTGACGGCGCTGGTGCGGTACCTGCTGGTGGACGTGCTGCGCACGCAGCGCTGGCTGCCGCCGTCACTGGTGTTCGCGGCCGTGCTCGGGATGCTCTACGCCTCCGACGCCGGCCCGCCGCTGCCCGCCTACGCCGGGACGTGCGTGCTGGTCTACCCCGTGTCGGCGTGGCTGACGGTGGTCATCGCGACCGCCGAGGACCCGGTGCGCCGGACGATCACCGTGGTCACGGCGGGTGGTTGGGCGCGTGCGCAGGCCGCCGTGGCCACGCTGTCGGTGGTGGCGGCGTTGGCCGTGGCGCTCATCGCCACCGTGGTGCCGGTGGTGACGCAACCCCGCCCGTACCCGCCCGGCACGGTGGCGCAGGGCTTCGCGGCGCTGGCGGTGTGCGCGCTGGTCGGCGTCGGCGTCGGCCTGCTGTGCGGCCGTCCGGTGATCACGCAGGCCGGCTGGTCCGTCCTCGCCGCGACCGCGCTGGTCGTGCTGGTGTTCCTGTTCGGCCGCACCCCTCCGGTGGGCAACGTGCTGTGGGCGCTGTCCCACGGCGATGGCGTCACGTCGGCGTTGGCGGTCTCGGGCGTGGTCGCGGTGCTGTTCGTGGCCGGCGCGACGTGGCTGGGCACGGCACTGGGCCCCCGCCGCGGCTAGTGTCGCCGGTCGCGGCGGGGGCGGCGGTGAGCGAGTGCGGCCAGCCGGTCCACGACTTCGGCGAGCGTCGCCCGGGTGTCGATCTCCACGGTCGCCGACGCCCGGAGCAGGGGCTCGACCTCGGCCTTGTCCGCGATGACCCGTGCGCGTTCCCCGGCGGTCTTGCCGAACGGGTTGGTGTCGCGGCCGGCGATGCGGTCCAGCATCACCGCCAGAGGCGCGCTGAGCAGGACCACTTCGTCGAACCGGTGGCGGAACCGGCCCTGGTTCCACACCGTGCCGGCGATGAACAGCGGTCGACCCGAACGCTCGTGCTCCGCGATCAGCGCGTCGACCAGGTCCTCGCGCCACTGCCGCTCCACACCGTCGCCGACGGGCACGTGCTCGACCCAGTCGCCGAAGTCGGTGTCCACGACCCGGTAGCCCCGCCGCGCCAACCGGCCCAACGCGGTCGACTTGCCCGTGCCGGACATGCCGGTCACCAGGATCACCGCCACGGGCTCGACCCCCCGGAATTGTCGTACCCTGCCGGCAAATAAAAGCAGGGGTCCCCTTGGCGAGGACCCCTGCGCAGCACGGTCGCGTGCCGGTCGTGCTCGTCGAGCTACTTGATCGCCTTGATCAGCTCGTCGATGTCCTTCGGCTCCAAGCCGCGCATCAGCGTCAGGAACAGCTCGCTGTACGTGCGGATCGGGCTGACGTACCACTTGCCGTCGACCTCGGTGGCGACCACGCCGATGCCGTCCTTCAGCACCTGCGCGCCGACGCGGGCGATCACGTCGACCGCGGCGGACGGGATGTCGCCGCCGCCCTGCTGCTCGACCAGCTGCGTGATCTCGTCCGCGCACAGCCGCTGCGACTGGCCCTGGACCTTGGCGCTGTAGCAGTCGCCGTCCCGGCTGATCTCGACCGTCTCGCCCTCGGCCTCGATGACCAGCTTGCGGATGGTGAGCAGCGAGCCGCCCGAGACGTCCTTCGAGTCGGTCTCCAGCTCGATCAGCTTCGCGCCCGAGGCGGGCGTCTTGCCGATCTGGTCCAGGATGACCGGGCCGACGTCCTGCAGCACGCCCATCTCGTCCGGCGGCAGCAGGGCGATGACGCCCTCGATGTCACCGTCGAGCGCCTTCTCGACCATCTGCTTCGCGGCGTCGTTCGCCGTGCCCGCACCGGCCGGCGCGATGCCCTTGGCGGGCCACTTGAGGTCTTCCTCCTCCAGCGCGGCGTGCGCGATGGTGTAGAAGAGGCTCGGGTACCACTCGTCGCCGACCTTGATGGTGGCGATGCCGATCGGCTTGCCGCCCCGGTCGGCCTTCTCCTTGGCGAAGTCCAGCGTCTCGGTCTCGCTGGCCTGCTTCTGCAGGTCGGCACCGAGCGCGTCGACCAGCTTGTCGGTCAACGGGATCTGCTTGACGTCCGAGGTGATCGTGATCTTGCCCTCGACCACCTTGTTGATCGTCAGGCGGTCGTTGACCTTCTCCGCGGCGGCGTCGTCGAACTTGATGCCCTCGCTCTTGATCTGGACGCCGGTGACCTTGTTCGGGTCGGCCTCGGGCTTGAGGATCTCCAGCCGCTTGGCCTCGCTGACCGTGGCCTCGGTGTAGTCCTTGCTCAGCTTGGCCTCGGCGGGCGCCAGCCCGTTCATGATGCCCAGCACATCACCGCTGCCCAGCGCGCTGAGCAGGTTGTTCGCCGCGGTGGACGGGCTCTCGGAGCCGGCGGCGACGTCGTCGGAGCTGCGCAGCGCCCACACCGTGGCGACCGTGCCCGCGGCGAGCGCGAGGACGGCGACGACCGCGGTGATGACCAGGCCGGTGCGCTTCTTCTTCGGCGGCTCACCACCCGCGAAGCCTTGCGGCGGCTGACCGTAGGGCTGGCCGAACTCCTGCCCGTAGCCGGGCTGCTGGGGCTGCGGGAAGCCCTGCGGTCCGGTCTGCGGGTAACCCTGCTGCGGCTGCGGGCCGGTCTGCGGGTAGCCGCCCTGCTGCGGGTAACCACCCTGCTGCGGGTAACCGCCCGGCTGGCCCTGCTGCGGGTAACCCCCCTGCGGCTGGCCGTACGGGTTGTTCTGCGGTGGCCATTCGCCTCCGCCGCCACCTGGGTACGTCACGGTGCTCCTCCTGGAGTGCTGACAGCTGTGCGGGATCTCGCGGTGAGCACGGTGATCGCCCCGGCGACCCCCAGCACAGCACCACCGAGGGTGGCCACCGGTCCGGTCAGGCTGATCCCGACCAGTGCCGCCTCGTTGCCCCCTTGGACGGCGGCAAGTGCCGCCACCGTTCCCGCAATCGTGCCAAACACTAGTGCGAAACATGCCGCGATCCGGTGAAAACCCACCAACCAAAGCACCACACAGCACACCGCCAACGGGGTGAGTGCCACCCACGTCCCGCGCACCACCTCGCCCGGCACACCGTCCAACCCGGCGAAACCACGCAGAGCGAGCACCTCGTAACTGGTCCTGGTGACCGTTCCGGAGCGCAGCCACGGCAGGAAGAAACCCACCACCGCCGTGACCAAACCGATAACTCCGAGCGCCGCGCCCGTCCGTCGTCTGGTGGTCGACGCCGCCGACGGTCGTCTCATGGTCGGCCCCGCCGACGTGTCCCGCGCATGCCGACATGCTCTCAGGCGTGTGGGACGGTGGTGGCATGAGTGCACGGGACGTGATGGCGCTCGCCCGGCGGATCACCGCGCTCACCGGCGCGGGCCTGTCGATCGAGTCGGGCGTGGTGCGGTTCCGGTTCGACGCGACGGCGTTCCTGACGTCGGCACGGGTGCGGCGCGAGGCGTGGGAGTCCTGGCTGGACGATCCCCTGTGGACGGCCGAGCCGAACGCCGCGCACCGCGCGCTGGCGGGGCTGCAGCGGGCGGGGCGGGTGCGGTCGGTGCTGACGCAGAACGTCGACGGGCTGCACCAGCGGGCCGGGTCGACGGTGCTGGAGCTGCACGGGTCGATGTCGCGTGTGGTGTGCGTCTCATGCGACCGCTCGACCGCGATGCGCGACGCCCTGGCGCGGGTGCGCGGTGGTGAGGTCCCGCCGGACTGCACGGTATGCGGCGGTGTGCTGCGGCCGGCCGCGGTGGCGTTCGGCGAGCCCGTGCACGACGACGTGCTGCGCGCGGCGCGGATGGCGGTGCTGGACTGCGACGTGATGCTGGTGGCCGGGACGTCGCTCACCGTGGACCCCGCCGCGCGACTGGTGCCGCTGGCGGCGAAGGCCGGCGCGGCGGTGGTGATCTGCAACCTAACCCCGACGCCGTACGACGCGCTCGCGGCGGCCGTGGTGCGCGAGCCGGCCGCGTCGGCGCTGCCGGAACTGGCCGCGGTGCCCGTGGTGGCGAGGGGGCCGATCCGCACGTGGGGCGACCCGAGCACCTGGTGACCATCACCCATCCGTGACGCGCAACTACCCGTTCGTGGGCTCGGTGCGATGCCAGGGTGACCACATGGGGAATCAGCAGTCACCGATCAACCTGCGTGACGCGGTGGTGGTGCCACGGCTGGCGGGCGAACTGGACGTGCGGTGGCGAGCCGACCAGTTCAGCGCCCAGGAGGAGGGCCACGGCTGGCGGTTCCGCCGCGGGGCGAGCAGGTGGTGTGCCTGGGAGGCGCCGAGTTCCGGCTCGACAACCTGCACTTCCACCGGCCGAGCGAGCATTGGGTGCGCGGCCGGTCGCGGGGTGCGGAGATGCACGCCGTCCACCTGCGCGCGGACGACGTGCTGCGGGCGTGCGTGGTGGCGGTGTTCGTCGACCTCGGTGAACCGGGTCCGTCCGAGGCCAAGCCACCCGGCGGCATCGACCTGCCCGCGCTCTTCCCGGGCGGCGGCTTCCACCGCTACGAGGGCTCGCTGACCACGGGCGACTTCGACGAGATCGTGAGCTGGGTGGTGATGAACGACCCGGTCCAGGTGGAGGACCCGGCCCTGCGCGCCTTCGTGCGCACCCACGCCGACCACCCGCGGCCCGTGCAGCCGGTGAACCGGAGGTTCGTGCTGACGACGGGGTGACGCTGCCCGGCGTTCGGCGGGGTGCCTCGCGGTACTGGCCGGGGCGCGGGCGGGGAAATAAGGTCACCTCGTATGCGCGTACCCCTGACTGTCGCCGATTTCCTCTACCGGGCGGAGCAGGTCTTCGCCGACACCACGGCCTGCGTGGACGAGCCCGGCCAGCCCGCCGCACCCGTGCCGACGACCACCTACGGCGAGTTCGCCACCCGCGTCCGCGCCTGGCAGGCCGGGTTCGACGCGCTCGGCCTCGGCGAAGGTGAACGGGTGGCCGTGGTCAGCCACAACTCGGCCCGGCTGCTCGAACTGCTGCACGCCGTGCCCGCCACGGGCCGCATCGCGGTGCCGGTGAACTTCCGGCTCCGGCCGGACGAGGTGTCCTACATCGTCGAGCACAGCGGCGCGTCCGTGCTGCTGGTGGACCCCGAACTGGAACTGGACGGCGTCACCGCGCGGCACCGGTTCGTGCTCGGCGAGCAGACCGAGACCGAGCTGATGCGCTTCGACACCGAGCCGCGACCCTGGAGCGAGCCCGACGAGGACGCCACCGCCACGATCAACTACACCTCCGGCACGACCGCCCGGCCCAAGGGCGTCCAGATGACCCACCGCAACATCTGGATCAACGCGGTCACGTTCGCCATGCACGCCCGCGCGTGGGAGCGCGACGTCTACATGCACGTGCTGCCGATGTTCCACTGCAACGGCTGGGGCATGCCGTACGGCCTGGCCGGGCTCGGCGTGCCGCAGGTCGTGCTGCGCAAGGTCGACGGCACGGAGATCCTCAACCGGGTCCGCGACCACGGCGTCACGCTGATGTGCGGCGCGCCTGCCGTGTGGAACGCCGTGCTCGACGCGGCCCAGGACTGGGACGGCGAGATCCCCGGCCGCGACCGCGTCCGGATCATCTGCGCGGGCGCGCCACCGCCCAGCCGCACCATCGCCCGCGTCGGAGAGGAGCTGGGCTGGGAGTTCCTGCAGCTCTACGGCCTGACCGAGACCTCGCCGCTGCTCACGTTCAACCGCACCCGCCCGGCCGACGACGCGCTGCCGCCGCAGGAACGGGCGCGC
This sequence comes from Saccharothrix sp. CB00851, assembly GCF_001905065.1. Lineage (NCBI taxonomy): Bacteria > Bacillati > Actinomycetota > Actinomycetes > Pseudonocardiales > Pseudonocardiaceae > Saccharothrix > Saccharothrix sp. CB00851. Next base: position 58,664 of record NZ_LWLC01000003.1, on the reverse strand, counting down.
AAGCTGTCCCGGGCGGGCGCACCGGGGCTGGGCGTGCGGCTGAAGGTGTCCGAGAGCGGCGAGGTGCTGGCCCGCGGCAACGTCGTCATGGCCGGCTACTGGGAGAACCCGGAGGCCGGCGCCGAGGCGCTGGAGGGCGGCTGGTTCCACACCGGCGACGGCGGCGAGCTGGACGACGAGGGCCACCTGACCATCTCCGACCGCAAGAAGGACGTGATCATCACCGGCGGCGAGAACGTGTCGTCGATCGAGGTGGAGGACGCCCTGTTCGGCCACCCCGCGGTCGCCGAGGCGGCGGTCATCGGCGTGCCGCACGAGAAGTGGGGCGAGACGATCAAGGCGCTGGTCGTGCGGGCCGAGGGCGCGGAGGTGACGGAGGCGGAGCTGATCGCGCACTGCAAGGCCAGGCTCGCCGGTTACAAGGCGCCCACGTCGGTCGAGTTCCGCGACGCCATCCCGCGCACCGCCACCGGCAAGGTGCAGAAGTTCAAGTTGCGCGAGCCGTACTGGGCCGACCTCGACCGCAAGGTCAACTGACGGTGATCGTGTCACCCACCTGAGGGTGTTCCGCTGTGTCTGCTGTGACCCATGTGGCTGATGTTCAGGCCGCGTCGGTTGGAAACGGTGAGGTGGGAGTGGCAGAGTCGGCCTGTGCGGGGCCGTTCGGCGTAACGCCGTTCGGCCGAGTGCGCGGGGAGGGCGGCAGTCGTGGCTCGATGGGTGATCCCGGTCGTGATCGCGTTGACCAGCGCAGTGGCCCTGGGTGGTGCGGCGCACGCCGTGCCACCACCCCCGCCCAACCCCAGCGACGCCGAGATCAGCGCCGGACGGCAGCAGGCCGACACCAAGGCCGCCCACGTCGGTGAGCTGACCGGTCGGCTCACCGACGCCGAGGCGCGGCTGCGCGAGCTCACCGACGACGTCGCGTTCAAGCTGGAGCTCGCGAACAAGGCGCGGGTCGACCTGGAGGCCGCCCAGGGCGAGGCCGACCGGGCGCGCCGGGACGCGGACGCGGCACGGGTCGAGGCCGAGGCCGCCGGCCGGGCCGTCGAGGACGCCCGCGTGCGGCTGGACGAGTTCGCCGGCGCGAGCTTCCAGCGGGGCAGCGTGGTCGGCTCGGTCTCGGCGTACTTCGGCGCGACCAGCCCGGAAGACCTCCTCGCCCGTGCGCAGCTGTTGCAGGCCGTCAGCGAGTCGAGCCTCGACGCGCTGGACGACGTCGAGCGCAGCCGGGCCGAGCAGGCGAACAAGGACTCGGCCGCGCGAGCCGCGCTCGACCTGGCCGACCGCAAGCAGGCCGCCGCCGACCAGGCCAAGCGGGACGCCGACGCGGCGCAGGCCACCGCCGTGCAGGCACAGCAGGGCCAGGCCGCCGCCGCGCGGAGCATCCAGGACGACAAGACCCGCGTCGAAGCCGAACTCGACCAAGCGCTGCAGGCAGTCGAAGGGCTGGAGGGCCGGCGCGCCCAGTACGACCAGTGGCTGGACGACAAGCGCCGCGAGGAGGAGGAAGCCGCCCGCCTGGCCGCCCTCGCCGCCGCGCCGAAACCGCAACCGCAGGCACCTCGGCCGCAACCGGTGACGGCGCCCGCCGGTGTCGGCGTGGAGACCGTCGTCGCTCGGGCCCTGCAGCAGCTGGGCGTGCGGTACTCCTGGGGCGGCGGCAACTACGACGGCCCGACGGTCGGCATCCGCGACGGCGGTGTCGGCGACGCGCACGGCGACTACTACAGCGTCGGCTTCGACTGCTCCGGGCTGATGATGTACGCGTTCGCGGGTGTCGGCATCTACCTGCCGCACTACAGCGGCTACCAGTACCACGCGGGCCGCAAGGTGCCGCTCACCCAGGCGCGGCGCGGCGACATGCTGTTCTGGGGACCGGGCGGCGGCACCCACGTCGCCCTCTACCTCGGCGGCGGCATGATGGTCGAGGCGCCCTTCTCCGGTTCGCACGTCCGCGTCGCCCCGGTCCGGTACAGCGGGATCATGCCGTACGCCACGCGGTTGTTGTAGCGCTTCCTGCGTACGCTGGAGTGGTGACCTGCTTGCTCGTCACTCCTTGGTGGCGCCACCGGCAGCCCGGGGAGGACCTCGAAGCGGTCGACGGTGGTGCGGAGCCGACGCCGATCCTCGACTGGGACCACCCGCTGGTGCGGTCGCTCGCCGCGAGGGTGACACCGTCGCGGGATCCGGTCGCCCGGCTCCGCGCGGCCCACCGACTCGTCACGGACGCGGTCCGACCGGTGTACGCGGTGGACGACGCGCAGCCGATCTCGCGCACCCTGCGGCGGGGACGAGGATCGTGCAGCCAGAGGATGGCGGTGCTCGAAGGTGTCGCGCGCGCCCACGGGATCGCGACGCGCGTGCGGGGACTCGTGGTCGACGGGCGGTTCTGGTACCCGCGGTTCCCCCGGGTGCCGTTCCTCGTGCCGGCGGGGGTTCTCCTGGCGTGGCCGGAGTTCCGGGTGGCGGGGGAGTGGCTGGCGGTCGACGCGCTGTTCGGCGCGCCGGCGGACCTGGCGGCGGGCGGCGGGTCCGGGTTCACCAACGCGGGCGGCGAGACCTTGTTCGACGCCGTCGCGCGCACCGCGGTGGACTGGGACGGTCTGACCTGCTCGCCGGGGGTGCCCTCGGCGTGCGACCTGTCCGCGACCGTGCTCACCGACCTCGGTCGGTTCGCCACCCGTGACGAGCTGTTCGCCCGGCACGGGCAGACGCTCTGCGGCCCGCTGACCACCCTGGCGGACCCCGTCCTGAGCAGGTGGGCGCCACCGGCCGTCGCGGCCCGCTGACACCGCGGGCTCAGCCGCGGTCGCCCACCGGTTCCAGGCGCAGCGCCCGGACTTCCTCGCGCAACGCCCTGATCTCCTCCAGCAACCGGTCGTCCGGCGTGCTCGGCGGGTGCGGCGCGGCCTCGGACTCCATCGCGCTGCACACCACCGCGATGAACAGGTTCAGCATGGTGAACGTGCCGACCAGCAGGTAGACCAGGAAGAAGATCCAGGCCAACGGCTGGGTGGCCATCAGGTCCCGCATCACGTCCGACCAGCCGTCGCCGGTGGTGATCTGGAACAGCGTCAGCAGGGTCGCGCCGAGGTCGCCGAACCGGGGATCGCCGCCGGCGCGGAACAGGTTGACCGCGACCACGCCGCCGACGTACAGCATCAGCACCAGCAGCCCGGACAGCGACAGCAGGCCCGGGATCGACTTCACCAGCGCGGACACCACCCGGCGCATGCTCGGCACCATCGCGATCAGCCGCAGCGCCCGCAGGATGCGCAGGGCGCGGACCACCGACAGCGGCCCGGCGGCGGGCAGCACGGCGACGCCGACGACGACGAAGTCGAAGCAGTTCCACGGGTCGCGGAAGAACCGGGGGCCGTGCGCGTAGAGCTTCGACGATCAGTCGGTAATCATCCATGGGCCATGATGGCGCGGGCCTCGGGAGGCCGGGACCCGCGCCCCGCGTCAGCGGTCCATCAAGGCGAACACGCCCCAGCCCAGGTACTCGCGTTGGTAGCGCGCGTACCGGGCCGGCGCGTGGTCGAGCTCGGCGCGCAGCACCGGCGCCAACTCGTCCTCCGGGTTCTCGTCCAGCCACCGGCGGGTGTTGAGCCACTGGGCCGCGACGTAGCGGTCCCAGCTGTCCTGGTCGGCCAGCACCATCTCGACCACGTCGCAGCCCAGCGCGCCGAACTGCGCCAGCAGGTCGGGCAGCGGCAGGAAGTCGTCCCGGCTGGACGCCTGGCTGCCTTCCACCGCGGCCTGGTCGGGCGGGTCGAGCCGCCAGAACGGGTGCCCGATCAGCAGCAGGCCGCCGGGGCGCAGGCTGCGCCGCAGCAGCTCCACCGTGCCGGGCACGCCGTCGCCGATCCAGGTGGCGCCGACGCACGCGGCGACGTCCACCGGCTCGTCCGCGACGTGACCCGACGCGTCGGCGTGCACGAACTCCACCCGGTCGGCCACACCCAACTCGGCCGCACGGGCTTTCGCCGAGGCCAGGAACGTCGCGCTGAGGTCGACGCCCGTGCCGGTGATCCCGTGGTCGCGGGCCCAGGTGCACAGCATCTCGCCCGAACCGCAGGCCAGGTCGAGCACGCTCCAGCCGGGAGCCGGGCGCAGTGCCCGCCCGAGGACGGCCAACTTGGCGTCGTCCAGCGGGTTGTGGATGCGGTGGGTGCTTTCGCGGATGGTGAAACTACGGGGTATGTCCACTTCCGGTTGTCCTCACGTGACGGGGAAAGGTCGGCGTGATCGGCCGCGTGGCGGCCGGGAACCGGACGGGCATGCAATGCACCTCTTCGCACTCGTGAGGACGGACGGCGGTGAGGCTAGGCGTGGCCGCGAGCGGCTGTCCACCGGTTTGCCGGAGCGTCTCGATTGGGCTGTCCACTGTGGACTACGGGTGGATATGAACCCCTATTCGGTCCGATCTCGGAATGGTGACCCCAGAATTGCGGGGAAATGCTCCTGATCACCCGAATGCGCGGCGCGGATTCGGTAGCGTCGATGGTTACAGGGAGGAAGTCAAGTCCAGGGGGGACCATGACGGCCGGCCGCTTGATTCTCGACGACGGCGAATTGTCCTACGACAGACGTGGCGACGGGCCACCGGTCGTGCTGCTGCACGCCGGCGGGCTCGGCGGCGTCACGTGGGACCGCCAGTTCACGTTGCTCGCACACGACCACACCGTGATCCGGTACGACGCGCGGGGCCACGGCGGGTCGTCGCCGGTGACGGGACCGTTCGCGCACCACGAAGACCTGAAGGAACTGCTGGACGGGCTCGGCCTCGACCGGGTGACGCTGGTCGGCCTGTCGCTGGGCGCCCGCACCGCGATCGACTTCGCGCTCCTGCACCCCGACCGGGTGGTCGTCGGCGACCGCGACTCGTCCGACATCCACGCGGTGGCCGACCTCGTGCGCGAGTCCGCGCCGCGCGCGGAGGAGGTCGTCGTGGAGGGCGCCGGTCACCTGGTGAACCTCGACCGCCCGGACGAGTTCGACCGGGCCCTGCTGCGGTTCCTCCGCGCGTCGCGATGAACGGCGGCTTCCACCAGGCGGTGCTCGAACGGGCCGACGCCGCCGTGCTGGTGGTGGATCCGAGCGACCTGGGCGTCCGGTGGGCGTCCCCGGCGGCCCGGCGGTTGTTCGGCGGCGCGTCCGGCCTGCTGCCGGACCTGGTGGCGACCGGTGACGCGGCGGCGGTCGGCACGTTCCTGCAGGCGACGGGCAGGGCGGGCGCCTCGCGGTTGTCGTGCGCGGTGCCGGTGGAGGGTTCCGTGCACCGACGGGTGGACCTGGTCGCCCGGGACCTGAGCGCGGACCCGGACGTGCGCGGCCTGGTGGTGGTGGCGCTCGACGTCACGGGCTGGGCGGAGACGGCCGACGAGCTGGGCAGCCGGCTCAACACCGACGCGCTGACGGGCCTGGCCAACCGCACCGGGTTCCTGCCGCGGCTGGAGCAGGCCGTGCGCGGCGCGCCGGGACCGGTGCTGGTGTTCCTCGACCTCGACCAGTTCAAGGACGTCAACGACCGCCACGGGCACGCCGCAGGCGACCACGTGCTGCGGCTGGTCGCGTCCCGGCTGGCCGCGGTGGTCGCCGGTCGCGGCACGGCGGCCAGGCTCGGCGGTGACGAGTTCGTCGTGCTGCTCGACGAGCTGGACGAGCAGCAGGCGATCGACGCGGCGCGGGAGATCCTGGCCGTGATCGCCACGCCGGTGACGTTGGACGAGGGCGTGATCCGGGTGTCGGTGTCGGCGGGCATCACGTTCGTCCGGTCCGGCCGCGGCGCGGAGGACCTGCTGCACCAGGCCGACCTGGCGATGTACCGGGCGAAGACGATCCCGGTCGGCGTCGCCGTCTACGACGAGGACCTGGAGGACTGGGCGCTGGCGCGCAAGCACCAGGTCGACCGGCTCGCCGAACGGCTGGAGGAGCTGCACGCGGAGAACCGGGCGCTGGCCGAGGCGGCGACCATCGACCAGCGGACGGGCCTGCCGAACCCGGCCACGTTCGACGCCGACCACGCCCGCCGCAACCGCGCCGGCGAGCCGTACGGCCTGCTGCTGGTCGACATCGACCGGTTCCACAGCTACAACACGCTGTACCGCTACCTGGCCGGGCACGAGACGTTGCGCAAGGTCGGCGAGGCCATCGTCCGCACCACCCGCACGGGTGATCGCGCGTACCGGTACGGGGGCGAGGAGTTCACCGTGCTGCTGCCCGGCACGCGGCTGGAGGGCGCGCTGGCGTCGGCCGAGCGGATCAGGCAGGCGGTGGAACGGCTGGGGCTGGAGCACCGGGGCAACACCGGTGGAGTGGTGACGGTGTCGATCGGCGCGGTGGAGGTGATGCCCGGCGCGTCCGTCACCGACGCGGTGGAGGAGGCCAGCGTGGCGGTGCTGGAGGCCAAGGACGCGGGCCGCAACCGCGTGGTCGGCCGCCGCACGGGCGGCTAGCTGAAGCCATCACCCGCCTGGGGCTGGCGTCGTCCGTTCAGCGCAGCCGATGACTACTTTGTGTAGAGAAATGTCGGAGATTCATGTCCAGTCGATGAACTCATCTGGACTAACGTCATGAGTGTGATGACTCTGAGTCAGGGTTCAGTGTGAACCACGACTCGCTTCAGCACTTCTCCGACGGCCTGTCCACCCTGGTGCTGGCCTACATCGTCTCCGTCATCGGCTCGCTGATCGGCCTGGCCTGCATGGCCCGCGCCCAGGGCGAGCCGACCCGTGCCACCAAGGCGCGCTGGACCGTGTTCGGCGCGTTCGCCATCGGTGGCGTCGCGATCTGGCTGATGCACTTCATCGCCATGCTCGGCTTCGACATCCCGGGCGCCGCGGTGAAGTACTCCGTGCCGCTGACCGCGCTGTCCGCCGTGGTGGCGATCGGCGTGGTCGGACTCGGGCTGTCGCTGGTGACGCTCGTCCGGTTCACCAGGATGCGGCTGCTCGTCGCGGGCACGCTGGCCGGGCTCGGCGTCGCCGGTATGCACTACCTGGGCATGTCGGCCATCCGGTTCCGCGGCGAGATCACCTACGACCGGACGCTCGTGGTGCTGTCCTGCGTGATCGCGGTCGTGGCGGCGACCGCCGCGTTCTGGTTCACCCTGGTCGTCAAGACCGGCGTGGCCAGGGTCGCGGCAGGGTTGATCATGGGCGTGGCGGTCACCGGCATGCACTACACCGGCATGGCCGCGGTGCGGGTCACGACCGACCCGACGATGCCCTCCCCGCAGGGCACCGCCGTGTTCGACCTGGTGTTCCCGGTGTTCGTGACCAGCGCCCTGGTGGTGGCGGCACTGCTGTGGATGCTCTTCACCGCCGACGACGAGGTGGTGGGGGAGACCGCGTAGGCACGGCTACGGTGGGCCGCGTGACGTGGTCGGCGGTGGTCCTGGCGGGTGGTCGGGGCAGCAGGCTGGGCGGCGTCGACAAGGCGTCGCTCGTGGTCGGCGGCCGCACGCTGCTCGACCACGTGCTGGACGCGGTGGCGCTCGCCCGGCGGACCGTCGTCGTCGGCCCGCGCAAGGACCACGTGCCCGGCGTGACGTGGGCCCGGGAGGAACCGCCCGGCGGCGGACCGGTCGCCGGGCTGGCCGCCGGGCTCGCCCACGTCGGGACGGACCTGGTGGTGGTGCTCGCGGTGGACCAGCCGGGCCTCACCCGGTCCACGGTGGACCGCCTCCTCGCGGCCGTCGGCGAGACCGGCGCGGTGCTCGTGGACGAGGAAGGGCGGTCGCAGTGGCTCATCGGCGCGTGGCGCACCGACGCGCTGCGCGCGGCCCTGCCGGACGACCCGCGCGACACCTCCCTGCGCTCGGTCCTCGGCCCGCTGGACCCGGTACCCGTCATCGCCCGACCGGGTGAGGCACGGGACGTCGACACGCCACGCGACCTGACACCGTGACGGGGTACCAAGATCGGGTGAGAACGGCGTGAGCTGCGTCGCTGCCCGGATTCCGGCGGCCGACCCCCTTCACAAGAGCCATACCGACGGCAGGAGAGACTGGGCCACAGTCGTACAACCCTGTCGAGGAGGACCTTTGTCCGAGCCCGCCGCCGAGGCGCCCAACACGCCGGCTCGTGACGCCCAGTTGCTCGAACGCACCGTGTTCGAGGTCAAGCGGGTGATCGTCGGTCAGGACCGGCTGGTCGAGCGGATGCTCGTCGGCCTGCTGGCCAAGGGCCACCTGCTGCTGGAGGGCGTGCCCGGCGTGGCCAAGACGCTGGCCGTGGAGACGTTCGCCAACGTCGTCGGCGGCTCGTTCTCCCGCGTCCAGTTCACCCCCGACCTGGTGCCCGCCGACATCCTCGGCACCCGCATCTACCGCCAGGGCAGCGAGAGCTTCGACGTCGAGCTCGGCCCCGTGGTGGCGAACTTCGTGCTCGCCGACGAGATCAACCGCGCGCCCGCCAAGGTGCAGTCGGCGATGCTGGAGGTCATGGCCGAGCGGCACGTGTCCATCGGCGGCAAGACGTTCCCGATGCCCACCCCGTTCCTGGTCCTGGCCACCCAGAACCCGATCGAGAACGAGGGCGTCTACCCGCTGCCCGAGGCGCAGCGCGACCGGTTCCTGTTCAAGATCCAGGTCGAGTACCCGACGGCCGAGGAGGAGCGGGAGATCGTCTACCGGATGGGCGTCGAGCCGCCGGTGCCCACCCAGGTGCTCGGCCCGGACGAGCTGGTCCGCCTGCAGGGCGTGGCCTCCCGGGTCTTCGTGCACCACGCGCTGGTCGACTACGTGGTGCGGCTGGTCATCGCGACCCGCGCGCCCAAGGAGCACCAGCTCACCGACGTCGCCGGGTGGGTCGCCTACGGCGCCTCGCCGCGTGCCAGCCTCGGCATCATCGCCGCCGCCCGCGCCCTGGCGCTGGTGCGCGGGCGCGACTACGTGCTGCCGCAGGACATCGTCGACGTGGTGCCGGACGTGCTGCGGCACCGACTGGTGCTGTCCTACGACGCGCTGGCCGACGGCGTCCCGCTGGACCACATCATCACCCGCGTGCTGCAGACGGTGCCGTTGCCGCAGGTCTCCGCACGTCCGCAGACGCCGCAGCCCGCGGGCAGGCCGTGACCGAGCCGAACCCGACGGCCGCCGACCGGCCGAGCTGGGCGCCGCCGGTGCTGCACGGCGGCCGGATGGAAGCGGCGCTGCGCACGCTCGAACTGGAGGTGCGCCGCCGGCTGGACGGCCTGCTCCAGGGCAACCACCTGGGCCTGGTGCCCGGACCGGGCTCCGAGCCCGGCGAGGCGCGGCCCTACCAGCCCGGTGACGACGTGCGGCGGATGGACTGGGCGGTCACCGCACGCACCACCGTGCCGCACATCCGCGAGACCGTCGCCGACCGCGAGCTGGAGACGTGGCTCGCGATCGACCTGTCGCCGAGCCTGGACTTCGGCACGGCGGCGTGCGAGAAGCGCGACCTGGTGGTTGCCGCGACGGCCGCCGTGGCGCACCTGACCCGCGGTGGTGGCAACCGGATCGGCGCCCTGGTGTCGACCGGCGACAACCTCGTCCGCGTGCCCGCGCGCGGCGGTCTGGCGCACTCGCGCGGCCTGATCCGCAAGGTGGCCGAGACGCCGCGCGCCCCCGAGGGCACCCGCGGCTCGCTGGCCGACGTGGTCGAGCAGCTGCGCCGTCCACCTCGTCGGCGCGGCCTGGTCGTGGTGATCTCGGACTTCCTCGGCGGCACCGAGTGGCAGCGCCCGCTGCGCGCGTTGTCCGCCCGGCACGACCTGGTGGCCGTCGAGGTCGTCGACCCGCGTGACATCGACCTGCCCGAGGTGGGCACGGTCGTGCTCGCGGACCCGGAGTCGGGGCGGCAGCGCGAGGTCGTCGCGTCACCGCTGCTGCGCCGGGAGTTCGCCGCCGCGGCGGCCGAGCACCGCGCCGAGGTGGCCGCGGGCCTGCGCCGCGCCGGTGCCGGCCACCTGGTGCTGCGCACCGACTCGGACTGGATCGCCGACACCGTGAGGTTCGTCGTCGCGCGCAAGCGGCGCTGGTCGGGAGGGGTGGCCTGATGAGCCTGTCGGGCTTCACCGCGCCGTGGTGGTTCCTGCTGCTCGTGGTGGTGGCGGGGCTGGCCGCGTTCTACGTGGTGCTGCAACGCGTGCTGCGCAAGCGGACGCTGCGGTTCGCCAACCTGCCGATGCTGGAGAAGGTCGCGCCCAAGCGGCAGGGCTGGTACAAGCACGTGCCGGCGGCGCTGCTGATGGTCGCGTTCATCGTGCTGACCGTGGCGCTGGCCGGGCCGACCGCCGAGCAGAAGGTGCCGCGCAACCGCGCCACGGTGATGCTGGTGGTCGACACGTCGCTGTCGATGAAGGCCACCGACGTGCAGCCGTCCCGGTTGGAGGCCGCGCAGGTGGCCGCCAAGTCGTTCGCCGACGGGCTCACGCCGGGCATCAACCTGGGGCTGATCTCGTTCGCGGGCTCGGCGACCGTGCTGGTCGCGCCGACCACCGACCGTGCCGCGGTCACGCAGAGCATCGACGGGCTCAAGCTGGCCCAGTCCACCGCGACCGGTGACGCGATCGTGGCCGCGCTGGCGGCGATCGACTCGTTCGGCAAGGTCGTCGGCGGTGCGGACGGCCCGCCGCCCGCGCGGATCGTGCTGATGACGGACGGCAAGGAGACCGTCGGCACGCGTGACGCGTTCGACGCGGCGGAGGACGCGAAGACGGCGGGCGTCCCGATTTCCACGATCTCGTTCGGCACCGAGGAGGGCGTGGTCGAGATCGAGGGGCGGCGGCAGGAGGTGCCGGTGGACGACGACTCGATGAAGGAGATCGCGAAGCTGTCCGGCGGCGAGTTCTTCAAGGCCGCGAGCGCCGAGGAGCTGCGCCGGGTGTACGACACGCTCGGCGAGCAGATCGGGTACGAGAAGAAGCAGGCCGACGCGTCGCGGCCGTGGGTGGCGCTGGGCACCGTGCTCGGGATGATCGCCGTGGCGGGTGCGCTGCTCTTCGGGCAACGTCTGCCGTGACGCGGCAGTATGTCGCCCGTGGTGGTGGCGGAGAACTGGCGGGAGATGGTCGACTGGTCCGTGGCGCTGCTGCGCCGCGGTACCGGCGAGGGCGTGCCGGAGTGGAATCGGCGGGTCTTGTCCACCGGCCTGGACAACGAGCGTGACCTGCGGATTTGGCTGCGTGAGCAGGGCGTGTCGGGCTATCCGCAGATGCTGCTGGTGATGGAGCGGTTCGGTTACCCCGAGCTGCTGAGCGCGTCGTCGGACGCGCTGGTGGACGCCCAGTACGCCGACCGGCCGGAACTGCGCCCCATCCTCGACCGGCTGCTGGCCGAGGCGGCGTTGCTGGGGCCGATGCACGTCCAGGCGCGCAAGACGTACGTGGCCCTGGTGACGCCGCGCCGGACGTTCGCGGTGGTCAAGGCCCGCACCCGGGCCCGCGTCGACCTGGGCCTGCGCCTGGCCGGCCACCCACCGACCGGCCGTCTGGAGCCGGCGGGCTCCGTGGGCAACGACACCATCACCCTGCGGATCGGCATCGGCAGCGCCGACGACATCGACGACGACACCCTCGCCTACCTGCGCCACGCCTACACCGCCAACACCTGACCGCGAGAGTCCAACGCTCACGCGCCGAGAGTCGTCCCTTCACCTCGCGCGTGTCCTACGTTCGCGTCGCGCGTGTCCTACGTTCAGAACACCCGAGTTGAACACTCAGCACACGGCCTGCCGTCCGGAGCGTTGAATTCGGGTGTTCCGAACGTAGGACACGCGCGTTCTGAAGGTAGGACACGCGCGTTCTGAACGTAGGACACACGCGGGCTGGGGGTTGGACTCTCGGGTCAGCCGTGGAGGGTGCGGTAGGTGGCGGCGGCGCCCGGGTGGAGGGGGAGGCCGGCGGTGCCGATCAGACTGCGGACGTCGAGGAACTGGGTGCCCAGGGTTTGGCCGGGGACCAGGGCGGCGGCGCGGGAGACCAGCGTCCGGGTGACGGCGGCGGCCACGTCGTCCGGCAACGACGCCCGGCACACCAGCAGGTTGGCCACGCCGATGGTCGGCACCTCACGGGTCGCGCCGTACACCCCGACCGGCACGGGCACCTGCTCGTACACCGAACCGTGCGCCGCCCGCAGCCGCGGCACGAGGTCGGCCAACGGCAGCAGCCGGATGCCCGCCAGGCCGTCCAACGTGGGCGTCGGCACGCCACCCGACCACAGCAGCGCGTCGATCCGCCGCTGCGCCAACGCCTGTGCCGCGTCACCGAGCCGCAGGTGCTCCACCCGCACGGCGCCGCGCAGCCCGAGCGCCACCAGCATCCGCTCACCCGACAGCGACGCCCCGGACCCCTCCGCGCCCAACGACAGGGTGCGCCCGGCGAGGTCGGCCGGAAGCCGCGCCGGGTCGTCATCGCGCACGACCAGCTGCAGGTAGTTCTCGTACACCCGGCCCAGCGCGCGCAACTCCAGCCCCGGATCGGCGACCAGGGCGGAGTCGGCCAGGGTCAGCGCGACCTGCGCCTCGCCCGACCCCAGCAACGCCAGGTTCGCCAGGCTGCCCTCGGTCTCCAACGCACGGCCGCGCACGTCGATCAGCTGCTCGGCGAGCAGGGTGGCGAAGTCGAAGTACATGCCGCCGCGCTCACCGGCGGCGATCGCGATCTCACCCGACGGCACGCCGGTCGTGCACCCCGCGGCCAGCAGCCCGAGCAGGAACACCCGCCGGTTCACAGCGCCGGCTCCAGCGGCAGCGCGACCCGCGCGGTGAACCCGTCCGCCGACGACAGGGTCAGCACGCCCTGCCGCGCCTTGACCAGCTGGTCCGCGATCGCCAGGCCCAGACCCGTGCCCGGCGGCCCGGACCGCCCCCGCCAGAACCTCGACGTGGCCAACGCCAGCTCCTCCTCGCTCAAGCCCGGACCGTCGTCGTGCACCTCCACCCACCCGATCCCGGCCGCCCGGTCCGCGCCGAGCGACACCCGCACCGCGCCGCCGTACTTGACCGCGTTGTCCAGCAGCACGTCGAGCACCTGTGCCAAGTCCGACTCCGGGCACCGCACCAGCACCGCCAGCACGGGCGTCTCCGGCAGCGGCACCTGCCAGAACCCGGCCCGGTCCACCGCCACCGCACCCACGTCGGCCAACTCCGGTTCACGCCCGCCCGCCGCGACCTCGGTGGCCGCGCTCTCCGCCGACGCCAGCGCCAGCAGACCGTCCAGCAGCGACTCCAGCCGTTCGATCTCGGCCACGCCCGCCGTGTACGCGCGCAGGCCCTCGGGCTTGACCTGACCGCTCAACGTGTCCATCCGCAGCCGCAATGCCGCCATCGGGTTGCGCAACTGGTGCGACGCGTCCGCGATCAGCCGCCGCTGCTGGTCGGCGGCCTCCGTCACGGCGTCGGACATCCGGTTGAACGACTCCGACAACTCACGCACCTCCGGTGGACCGCTGCTGCCCGGCACGTGCGCCCGCCGCTCGCCCGCGGCCACCGCGCGGACGCCGATCGCCAACTCCGCCAACGGCTTGAGCAGCCACCGCGCGACCGCCAGCACCAGCAGGACCGAGATGACGGCCGCCGCCAGCGCGCCGCCGAGGACCAGCAGCCACCGCGTGGTCACGTCCGCCGCCGCGCGGTCCAGCGACGCGCGCAGCACCACCGCACCGGCCACCCGCGTCCCCGTGCCGACCGGCCGGGCGAACACCACGTCACCCGACGACCACGGCTTCACCGTCGGCACCGACGACGCCGGCTGGTTGCGCAGCGCGGCGTCCAGCACCCGCGCCAACGCGGGGTCGTCGGCGGTCAGCCCGGCCTGCGCGACCGGTTGCCTGCGCGCGTCGACCACGACCACCGGATCGCCGTACAGCTCGACGTACGCGGCGACCTCGTCCTCCAAGGCCGCCTTGTCGCCGGTGGTCTCGGCCTGCTGCGCGAGTGCGGCGAAGCGGTCCAGGTCGCCGGTGCGGGTGAGCACGAACCGCTGCGTGCGCTCGGCGGCCGTGGACGACAGCAGCGGCACGGCGAACCCCGCCACCGCGACGGCGGAGAACAACAGCAGCACCAGCAGCAGACGACGGCGCATTCACTCACCGAGCCGGTAGCCGAAACCGCGGATGGTGGTCAGCAGGCCGGGGCGGTCCAGCTTGGCCCGCAGCCCCGCCAGGTGCACGTCCAGCGACCGTGACACGGCCAGGTACGCGTCACCCCACACCTCGTCCATGAGCTGCTGACGGCTGACCGCCGTGCCCGCGCGGCTGGCCAGCGCGGCGAGCACGTCGAACTCCTTGGTGGTCAACGAGACCTCCGCGGCTCCGACCACCACCCGCCTGCCCTCCAGGTCGATCTCGACGTCACCGACCCGCACCGTGCGGTCCTTCGGCCCGGTGAGCGCCGCACTCCGCCGCGCGACCGCGTCCATCCGGGCCAGCAACTCACCGAGGCGGACCGGTTTCACCAGGTAGTCGTCCGCACCGAGACGAAGGCCACGCACTATCGACCGCTCGTCGCCCCGCGCCGTGAGCACCAGCACAGGCACCGGCGACACCTTGCGGATCTTGCGCAGCACCTCCAGCCCGTCGGTGTCGGGCAGGCCCAAGTCGAGTAGCAGCAGGTCGAAGTCTCGGTGGACCAGGAGCGCGTCCGCGCCGCGGGCCACCCGGCTCGGCCGGTGGTCGTTGGCCTCCAGCGCCTCGACCAAGGCGTCGGCGACCCCGTCGTCGTCCTCGACGAGCAGCACGCGCACCCGTCCACCCCCTTTGGTTGGGGCGATTATGGCGTTCGAGGTGTAGACAGTGGCTGTGAGCATTGACGAACACGTGCCCGCGGTCCTGCTGGACGAGGCCAGTGAGGCATTGGAAGAGCTCGCGGGCGTGCTGGCCGAGGGCCAGACCTTGCGGGAGGCGTTGCAGCAGGTGGCCGAGTCGGCTTCCCGGGTCATCCCGGACGCGGAGAACGTCAGCGTGACCGTAGTCGACCCCGGCGGGGCGTCCACGCTGGCGGCGACCGACGAGAAAGTCCTCGCCATCGATGCCGACCAGTACGCGGCGGGCGACGGCCCGTGCTTGGAGGCGGCCACGAGGCAGCGGCCCATTCGGGCCACCGTGGCGGACGGCCGGGACAAGTGGCCCGAGTTCGCCGCCGCGGCCGAGCGCGCCGGGGTGCGCGCCTACCTGTCCGCGCCGATCGTGGTCGCGGACGAGATGATCGGCTCACTGAACCTCTACAGCTCCGAGGAACGGGCGTTCGACCCGTTCGACGAGGCGTTGCTGCGGCTGTTCGTCACCGCCGCGTCCACCACGATCACCGGGTTCCGCCGGTACGAGCGGTCCCGTCAGCTGGTCGAGCACCTCCAGCGCGCGCTGGAGTCGCGTGCCGAGATCGACCAGGCCAAGGGCGTGCTGATGGCCGCGCACGGTGTCGACGCCGAGGAGGCGTTCGGTCAGCTCGTGGCCGAGTCCCAGCAGCACAACACCAAGCTGCGCGAGGTGGCGCGCAACCTGCTCGACTCGGTGCGAAGACGGCCGTGATTGTCACCGCCCTGACAAAAGTCGAATTCGAATTTTGGTTTCCGCAACAGGCGTGAATTGGTCGGCGACGATACGGCGACGTGCGGTTAGGGTGGGGAAACTCGATTTCCCTATTCTGGTCCGAGGAGAAGCATGCGCTCCAACCGTGTCGCGGCGGCGGGATTCGCCGTAGTGGTCTCCGCTGTGCTTTCCGCGTGCGCCGACGACCCGTCGTCGGCGATGAGGACGTTCGACACGCCGCAGGCGTTGGCCGAGGCGAACCGGGTGGCCGCCGAGGGCAAGGGATCGGTCACCGTCGACCTCGACCTCGCGACGAACGGCAAGGGCAGCTGCGGGTTGCGCACCGACGACTTCGCCGCGTCGTGCCGGATCTCGATCGCCGACGCCGAGGAGGTCGCGTACGTGATGGTGCCGGACGGCATCTTCGTGCGGATACCGGCCGGCCAGGCGCCGCAGCCGGACAAGCCGTGGCTCAGGATCGACCCGGACGACCCGGACAACCCGTTGGGGCGGGCGATGGCGGAGGTCGCGGTGCGCATCCGCGACACCGCCGACATCCGCAAGGCGCTGCCCGAGGGCGCGCGGATCGTGGAGAAGGCAGAGGAGTCCTTGTCCGGCAGGCAGACCGTCCGCTACACCGCGCACGTGACGGTGAACGGGCAGGCGTCGGTGCTGAAGCTGTGGGTGGACGACGAGGACCTGCCGGTGAAGACCGAGGTGCGCACGCCGGTCGAGGGCGGCGAGCCGGTGCAGGTGGTGGCGCACTACCGCGATTGGGGCAAGCCGGTCGACATCACGGCGCCCACTCCGGAGCAGCTCGGGCAACTGCCGACGTTGCCGGGCTGACCGCGGATCGGCCCCCTCCGGGAGTTCCGCGGAGGGGGCCGATGTCGTTGGTGGGCAAGGGGATCTAGACGTGGCGACGGGTGCGGCGCAGATAGAGGAGGACGCCCGCGCCCACGGCGAGGAGCGCGCCACCCAGGACGAGCGGGCCCCTGATCGAGGAACCGGTGTTGGCGAGCCCCTTCTTGTCCGGGTGCGTCACCGGGACCACGGCCTGCGACGTGGTGGTCGTGGTGCTGCTGCTGGTGGCCGACGTCGTGGTGCTGGTGGCAGCGCTCGTGGTGGTGGACGTCGGAACCGTTGTGGTGGTGGACCCCGTAGTGGTGGTGGTGCTGGTGGTCGGTTGAGTGGTGGTCGTTGTGGTCGTGGTGGTGGTCGGCCGAGTGGTCGTCGTCGTGGTGGTTGTTGTGGTCGTGGTGGTTGTCGTCGTCGGACTCGTCGTGGTTGTCGTGGTGGGATCGGTGGTGGTGGTTGTCGTCGTCGGTGACGTCGTCGTGGTGGTTGTGGGTTCCGTCGTGGTGGTGGTGGTGGAGTCGGTGGTGGTGGTCGTCGGCTCCGTGGTGGTGGTCGTTGTCGTGGGTTCGGTCGTCGTTGTGGTAGGCGTCGTCGTGGTGGTGGTGCCCTCGGGCAGCACCGTGAACTCGTACAGGCGAGTCGACTGGCCCGGCTTGAGCGTGCACGGCGAGGTGAACGTGCCCAGCCCCGTCTCCGAACCGTCGGCGGTGCGCGGGGTCAGGGTGGTCGTGAAGTCACCGACGTCGATGGTCGTGGTGCCCGCGAAGGGGAAGCTCAACGACGGCTGGGTGCCCGTGGCGACCGTGTCGAACTCGCCCGACGGCGGGACCGCGGTCTTGGCCACGGTCAGGTCGGGCACGATGTCGAGCACCAGCCCCGCGTTGTCGATCACGGTCTGCGCCGACGCGGTGCCTTCCACGGTCGCCGCGCCGACGAGCGCCAGGCCCTGCGTCGCCAGTTCCGGCACGGTGGCGGTCGCGGTCACGCGGGCCTCGGGTACGGGTTCGCCGACCACCGCGGTGTCCGGGAGGTCCTCGACCACGATCTCGACGCTCATGTCCTGCGCGCCGATCAACGGGAACGGGCAGTTGTAGACCAGGGTGAGCGTCGCCGTCGCCGCGCTGCCGACACCCGCGCCCCACAGGGCCGATCCGCCGACCACCACCGCGGTGACACCCAGCGCGGCCACCCGGTGCCGCAATCTCATCTCAGATCCTCTCCTGGAGAAACGTCGGGGCGGGCCGGCGACGTCGCCGGCCCGCCCGCGGTCGGATCACTGCCCGGTGCCGTCGACGACGGTCAGGCCGTCACGGTGAAGGTGTGGAGCAGCGTGTTCTGGTTCGGCTTGAGCGTGCAGGCGGAGGTGAACGTGCCGAGGCCGGTCAAGCTGCCGTTGGACCGGCGCGGCGTCAACGTGGTGCTGAAGGCGCCGACGTTGACCGTGGTGGTGCCCGCCCTGGTGAAGGTGACCGGCGCCGTGCCGCCCGTGGCGATGGTGTTGAACGAGCCGGACGCCGGGATGTTCGTCTTGGCCACCACGAGGTTCGCCACGACGTTCTGCACCGCGCCCGCGTTGTCCACCGCGGTGCTCGCGACCGCGGTGCCCTCCACGGTCGCCGCGCCGACCAGCCTGAGCCCGAGGGTCGCGCTCGACGGCACGGTGGCGATGGCGGTCACCCGCGTCGGCGGGGCCGGCTGGCCGACCACCGCGGAGTCGGCCAGGTCGGCCACGGTGATGCGGACCGTCATGTCCTGGGTGCCGATCAACGGGAACGGGCAGCTGTACGCCAGGGTCAGGCTCTTGGTGGCGGCCATACCGGTGCCCGCGCCGGCGAACGCCACCGATCCGATGACGGCGATGGCGACCGCGAGTGCGCCGACGACCCTACGGCCAGTGAGTTTCAGCATGTGCGTCTCCTCGTCGAGAGCAGTGCGGAAAACAGGGTGTGTGCGGTGTGCGGCGGAAGGCTACTCGTCAGTAAAGTAGCTTTGACGCGCAGGCTGGGCAAGTATTTCTTTCACGTTTTCCCAGGCTGTGTCAGGGAGGCGACAAAAGCGCCGGAAAGAGTTGTCATACGCGTGACAAATCATCGCCCGGCGCTTGTCCGGCCCGGTTCGGGAAAGTAGTTTCGAAGAATGAGCGGAGGCGGGCGGTGAGGATCGCGGTGGTGCTGGCCGCCGTCGCCGTGCTGCTGGGCGCGGCGCTGACCCCGACGTGGGTCGTGCGCCACGCCGAGGTGCGCGCTCCGGTGCGGGCGGCCGGTATCAAGGTCTCCTACCAGGTCGACGGGGTGAGTCGGATCCACAAACTCCAGTCCGACCTCGCCATCGGCCCCGGCACGCTCGAAGCCGAGATCGACCTCGTCAGCGGCACCATCACCGGCGACCTCTCGCTGCCGCCGAGTTACGGGTACTTCATCGTGTTCGGCTTCGTGCCCAACACCGCGCGCACCGACCTGATCCCGGTCGCCAAGGTCACCGGCACCATCGAGGACGGGAACGTCAAGGCGAACGCCAAGCTCGTCATCCAGCTCGGCGAGGTCGCCGTCAACGCGCAGCCGCTGGACGTCGGCCAGGCGTGCCGGACGGTCGAACCCGCGTCGATCGACCTCGAAGGGCCGTTCGAGCTGGCGAAGATGCGGATGAAGGGCGTCTACACGATTCCGCCTTTCGGTGGCTGCCAGGGCCGGGAGCGGCTGGACCCGCTGCTGACCGGCCTGATCTCCGGGCCGGGCAACGCGATCGACCTCACGCTGACCTTGCTCCCGACGGTCCCGTGAATCCCGGCGGACCGGCCGACCCGAGCTGCCTGGCCGGTCCGGGTGACCCGCCGAGCAGCCGCAACGCCCGCAGCGCGATACCCATGTCGAACAACGCGTCCGGGTCGTGCAGCTTCGCCCCGAACAGCTCCTCCAACTGCCGCAACCGGTAGCGCACCGTCTGCGGGTGCACGGCGAGGCTGGACGCGACCTCGGGCGCGCTGCCCCGTGTCTCCACCCACGCGGTCATCGTCTCCCGCATCCGCTGCTGCTGCTTCGGCGTCAGCCCTTCCAGCGGTGCCAGCGTCCGCTTCACCAGCTCGCGCACCAGCTCCTCGTCACCGAGCAGCAGCAACGTCGACAGGTGCTCGGTGGTGTCCACCATCGGCTTGTCCGCGATCACGCCAGACTGGATCAGCGTGATCGTGCGGCGGGCCCAGCGCAGCGACTGCCGCGCCGACGCCAGCGGCACGACCGGGCCGACGGCCGCGCGCCACCCGCCGAGTTTCTGCTCCAGCGCGACCAGCTGCCGTTCCGGGTCGGTGAGCAGCAGGCACGGCTCGCTGCCCTCCAGGTCCATCAGGATGTCCTCGTGCAGCGACGGTATCGGCAGCTGGTGCTGGTCGGTCCGCCGTTCCAGCGCCACCACCAGCACCTTGTCCGGCAACGGCCAGTGCGCGGCCTCGGCCAGCTCCGCCAGCGCGTTCGGGTGGTAGCCCGGCTCGCCCAGGAGCAGTTCCAGCAACCGCTTGCGCCGCCGCTGCAACGCGCCCGCGTGCCGGGCCTGCGCCTCGGCGTACCCCTCCATCGAGCGCAGCGACAGCTCGTCGATGTACGCGAAGATCGCCTCGGCTATGAGGCACATGGTGGCCAGCGGCACGCGTTCGGTCTGGCCGAACTCGGAGATCCGCCGCCACGCCACCCGCGCACCGATCCGGTACGCGGTCTGCAGCAGGTCGAGGCTGCGTCCCGCGCTGACCTCCAGCTTGCCCAGCAGCCGGAACAGCTTGGCCCGGTCCTCGCGTTGCGCGGTCGGGTCGACCATCCGGTCGATGAACTGGTGGATCGCCTGTTCCACTCCCTCGACCACCACTTGGCCGAACATTCCCTCCAACTTCTGTGAATATTCGGTGATCTGGTTCTGGATTTCCCGGACCATGTCCACGGCCACGTCACCGGCCCTGGCGCGGAACTTCGGCGCGAGGTCGGCGGGCAGTTGCTCCCACAGGTCCGTGTTCCCGATGAGCGGTAACTCGGAGGCTCGGAGTTCTCCGGTTCTGTTCATGCTGTTCGCCCACCACCAAACGGTTGGGTGTGATTCCGAACACTGTATTTTTGATCATGAAAAGTTGTCAACCAGGGCGCACTCGCGTGACAAAGTCGCCAGGTCGGCTCCGGAGCTGAGCACCACGCGCAGCGCCGACAGGTCGTGCGACTCCAGTTCCAGCGGACCGAGGTCGAGGATCCGCCGGAGCATGGTCGGCGCGAGCATCACCGCGGTGGCCCGGTGCCGCGCGGCCAGCGCGACCGTCCGGCTCGCGTCGAACCTCCGGGTCAGGACCGCCGTCGAGCCGAGGCCCATCGCCAGCACCAGGTGCGCGAAGCCGATGCCGTGGAACACCGGCGCGGCGATCACCGTCACCTCGCCCGACCGCAGCGGCACGCGGTCCAGGAAGTCCACCGCGGCGAACGGCGAGCGCACTTCCCGGTGCGCACCCTTGGGCGTGCCGGTAGTGCCGCTGGTCAGCAGCACGACATCGCCCGGCCGCGCCGGTCGTGGCGGCTCGTGGTCCGGTGCCGAGTCGATCAGCTCGTCGAAGCCGCTGGTGGCGAACCTGGCCACGGCGGACGGCACCTCCGCCAGCACGGGCCCGAAGTCGTCGTCGTGCACCAGCGCGACCGCCCGTTCCCGGCGCACCACGTCGGCCAGCTGCGGTCCGGCGAACCCGGTGTTGAGCAGCAGCACCCGCGCGCCGATCCGGGCGCACGCCAGCATCGCCTCCACCGGACCGCGGTGGTTGCGGCACAGCACGGCCACCACGTGCTCGGCGCCGATGCCCGCCGCGTGCAGGGCCCGGGCCAGCGCCATCGACCGCCCGTGCAAATCGGCGTAGTCGCACGGCCCGGTTTCGTCGACCACCGCTGTGGCATCGGGCCGCTCCCGCACGGCACGCCGCACGGAACCCAGCAGCGGGCCCCACGCGCGCACGTCGACCAGCGACCGCAACGCCCGATCGGGCCGGTGCGCTTGGACCATTCCGGCGCGGTGCAGCACCCGAACGCAGTGCGGCAGATGTGACACGCGGGTACCCCCGATTCTCGACAACGCCGATCATTGTTAGCCGCACCGCGGGCCGGGGCGCCAGGCTCCGATCGGGTTTGTGCATCCGCGTGAGTGTTTCGCGGACAAACTTTGTCATGCCCTTGACAAGGCTTTCGGCGGCTTGTGCGGGGTGACATCCGTTAGTAACGTACTCGCCGGTAACGTCATTTCGGTTAATTCCCAGGAGAATGCCCGTGGCATTGCGCCGTCGCCTGTTGGGGCTGCTCTTCGCCGCCCTGCTGGTCGCGCTGTGCGGTTTGTCCGTGGCGGCGTACCAGAAGGTGTTCACGTCCCGGGTGACCGTCCTGCTGCGCACCGACCACGTCGGCAACCAGCTGCAGGCCGAGTCGGACGTGAAGCTGCTCGGCGTGCTGGTCGGCGAGGTGCGGGCGATCCGCTCGCACGGCGACGGCGCCGAGGTGGAACTGGGCCTGCGCCCGGACCAGGTCGGCCGCATCCCGGCGAACGTGTCCGCCCGGCTGCTGCCGAAGACGCTGTTCGGCGAGCGGTTCGTCAGCCTCGAACTCCCCGACGACCCGGCCGGCGCGCTCGGCGAGGGCGCGGTGATCGAGCAGGACCGCACGTCCGGCGCGATCGAGCTGGAACGGGTGCTCAGCGACCTGATGCCCACGTTGCAGGCCGTGCGGCCGGACAAGCTGGCGTCCGCGCTGACGTCGATGGCGCAGGCGCTGGACGGGCGCGGCGCGACGCTGGGTCGCACGATCGTGGAGCTGGACGCGTACCTGCGCGAGCTCAACCCGCAGCTGCCGGTGCTCAAGGAGGACATCAGCCGGTTCGCCGACGTCACCGACGTGTACGCGGACGCGGGCCCGGACCTGGTGCGGGCGCTGAAGGACGCCACCGCGGTCAGCCGCACGATCGCCGAGCAGCGCGCGAACCTCGACACCGTCTACACCAGCCTCACCACGGCGTCGGCCGACCTGACCGGGTTCCTGCGCGGCAACGGCGAGACGGTGGTGGCGCTGGCCGACCGCGCCCGGCCGACGCTGGAGCTGCTCGCCACCTACTCGCCCGAGTTCCCGTGCGTGCTCGACGCGGTCAACGCCATCCGACCGCGGATGGACGAAGTGCTCGGCAAGGGCACCGACCAGCCGGGCCTGCACGCGGAGATCACCGTCGTGCCGCCGGGGGAGAAGTACGTGCCGGGTCGCGACGACCCGGTGCACCAACGGGGTGGCGCGCCGCACTGCCCGGCCGGACCGGTCAACGCCGTCGCGCCGGACCAGGTGCCCGAGTGGGCGGGCCTGCTGGTGGGCGGCCGGACCGGGGGAGTCCGATGAGGAACATCGCCGCGCCCCTGACCAAGTTCGGGATCTTCGTCGTGGTCACGGTCGCCGCCACCGGGTTCCTGGCGGCCACCATCGCGGGCAGCCGGGTCGGCTCCACGGCCGAGTACGCGGCCCGGTTCACCGACGTCACGACGTTGGCCGAGGGTGACGACGTGCGCATGTCCGGCGTGAAGGTCGGCCAGGTCGAGTCGCTGGAGCTGGTGGACGACGAGCTGGTCGACGTCACGTTCTCGGTGGCCGACGGCCGGTCGCTGTCCGCCGACGTCACCGCGACCATCAAGTACCGCAACCTGGTCGGCCAGCGGTACATCGCGCTGGAGCAGCCCGCCGGACGGGTCGGGGAGGTGCTGCCGCCCGGCGGTCTCATCCCGGTCGAGCGGACCACCCCGGCGCTGGACCTGACCACGTTGTTCAACGGGTTCAAGCCGCTGTTCCAGGCGTTGGACCCGGAGGACGTCAACAAGCTGTCGCACGAGATCGTCCAGGTGTTGCAGGGCGAGGGCGGCACGGTGGAGAGCCTGCTCGCGCACACCGCGTCGCTCACCTCGGCGCTGGCCGCCAAGGACGACGTGATCGGCAAGGTCGTGACGAACCTGAACGCGGTGCTGGAGACGGTGAACTCGCGCGACGACCGGTTCGGGGAGCTGCTGACCGCGCTGCGGCAGCTCGTGTCCGGGTTCGCCGCCGACCGCGAGCCGATCGGCAACGCCATCACCGGCCTGGCCGCGTTGAGCGACAGCACGGCGTCGTTGCTGGAACAGGGCAGGCAGCCGCTCAAGGAGGACATCGCCGCGCTCGGCCTGCTCGCGGGCAACCTCGCCGACGCGCCCGAACTGGAGCCGTTCGTGCGGAACCTGCCGGTGAAGTTCGAGGCGATCGGCCGCACCGCGTCCTACGGCTCCTGGCTCAACTTCTACCTGTGCTTCGCCTCCTCGCAGGCGCCACCCGCGCCCGGCGGACCGCCGGTCGGCCTGCCCGTCACCGAATCGAGGTGCCACCGATGACCCGCAGACCGGTGCTGCTGGGAGCCGTCGGGCTCCTGGTCATCGCGGTCACCGCCCTGCTCACCTTCTTCCTGGAGGACCTGCCGTTCTTCGGCGGCGGCACGGAGCACACCGCCGAGTTCACCGAGGCGGCCGGCCTGCGCGTGGACGACGAGGTCCGCGTCGCGGGCCTGAAGGTCGGCACGGTGACCGACGTCGGGCTGCGCGAGGGCAAGGTGCTGGTGACGTTCCGGGTCGGTGGTGTCGAGCTGGGCGACCGCAGCCGGGCCGAGATCCGGATCAAGACCCTGCTGGGGCAGAAGTACCTGGCGCTGGACTCCGAGGGCCGCGACCCGCTCACCGACACCATCCCGGTCGAGCGCACCACCTCGCCGTACGACGTGATCGAGGCGTTCAGCGGGCTGTCCACCACGGTGAGCGAGATCGACGCCGACCAGTTGGCGGAGAGCTTCCGGGTGCTGTCGGAGACGTTCCGCGACTCGCCCGAACACGTGAAGCAGGCGTTGGAAGGTCTGTCGGCGCTGTCGAAGACGATCTCCTCGCGGGACGAGCAGCTGGCGTCGCTGATCAAGGGTGCGAACCAGATCAGTGGCGCGTTGGCGGAGCGCAACAAGGACTTCGCCGCGCTCATCACCGACGGCAACCTGCTGCTGGCGGAGATCGGGCACCGCCGGGACGCGATCTCGAAGCTGCTCGACGGCACGCGTGCGCTGTCCCGGCAGCTGTCCGGCCTGGTCGCGGACAACAACGAGCAGCTGCGACCCGCGCTGGAGCAGCTGGAACGGGTCACCGACGTGCTGCGGAACAACCAGGACGCGCTCGACCGCGGCCTCGCGCTGGCCGGGCCGTACTACCGGGTGCTGAACAACTCGCTGGGCAACGGCCAGTGGGTGGACACCTACCTGTGCGGGCTCGTGGTCGACCCGGGCGCGCGGCGCGACTGCCCGACGGGAGGCCGCTGATGTTCGTGCGGACGCGGGGCAGGCGTCGGCTGGTGGTGGCGCTGGCGCAGGGTTTCGTGCTCGTGCTGGTGGCGGCGGTCGCCGTGTGGTGGATCTTCCTGCGGCCCTCGCCGACCCGCGTCACGGCCTACTTCACCGCCGCCGTCGGCGTGTACGAGGGGTCGGACGTGCGGGTGCTGGGGGTGAAGGTCGGCCGGGTGGTCGGCGTGCTGCCCGACGGCGCGTCGGTGCGGGTCGACCTGGAGCTCGACCACGGCGTGGACGTGCCCGCCGACGCCCGAGCCGTGGTCGTGTCGCCGAACATCGTGGCCGACCGGTACGTGCAGCTCACGCCCGTCTACACCGGGGGTGACCGGATCGCGCCCGGTGCGGTGATCACCAGCGCGCGCACCGCGGGCACGGTCGAGCTGGACGAGCTGTACGCCAGCCTCGACACGTTGTTGACCGCGCTCGGCCCGGACGGCGCGAACCGCGAGGGTGCGTTGTCCGACCTGCTCAACACCGGTGCGGAGAACCTGGACGGCAACGGTGCGGCGTTCGGCGAGTCGATCCGGCAGCTGGCGGACGCGGCGCGGACGTTGGCCGGGTCGCGGGACGACCTGTTCGGCACCGTGGACAACCTCCAGTCGTTCACGGCGATGCTCGCGGCGAACGACGAGCAGGTGGGCACGCTGGCCGACCGACTGGCCGACGTGTCCGGGTTCTTCGCCGCCGAACGGGACGACCTGGGTGCGGCGCTGGGCGAGCTGGCCACCGCGTTGGAGCAGGTGCGGGACTTCGTGCACGACAACCGTGACCGCGTCAAGTCCAGTGTGGACGACCTGGCTGTGCTGACGGGGCTGCTGGTGCGGCAACAGGAGTCGCTGACCGAGATGCTGGAGGTCGCGCCGCTCGCGTTGCACAACGTGGTGAACGCCTACGACCCGGCCACCGGGACGTTGAACGCGCGGGCCAACCTGAACGAGTTCGTGACCGATTTGCTGAGCGTCCCGGGGGGTGTGCGGTGAAGAGGTTGGCGGCGGTGGGGCTCGTGCTGGTGCTGACCGGGTGTTCGGCGCTGCCGAGCGCGTACGACCTGCCGCTGCCCGGCGGCGCGGACCTCGGCGACCGGCCGTACCGGGTGACCGTCGAGTTCGACGACGTGCTCGACCTCGTGCCACACGCCGGGGTGAAGGTGGACGACGTGGCGGTGGGCAAGGTCGAGGACATCGGGCTGTCCGAGGACGGCTCCACGGCGTTGGTGCGGGTCGTGGTGCGCGGTGACGTGCTGCTGCCCGCGAACGCCCTCGCCCGGCTGCGGCAGTCGAGCCTGCTGGGGGAGAAGTACGTGGAGCTGGCCGTGCCCGAGGAGCGGTCCGCTTCGCCGCTGGTGGACGGCGCGGTGATCCCGGTGACGCGGACCAACCGCAACCCCGAGGTGGAGGAGGTGTTCGGCGCGTTGTCCATGCTGCTCAACGGCGGCGGTATCGCGCAGGTCCAGGACATCTCGCGGGAGCTGAGCGCGGCGCTGTCCGGCAACGAGGCCGCCGTCAGGTCGCTGCTGTCCACTGTGGAGTCGTTCGTGGGCGCGATGGACTCGCACAAGGACGAGATCACGCGCGCGCTGGAGGGCATGGACAAGCTCGCGTCGTCGTTGGAGTCGCGCAAGGGCGACATCGGCGAGGTGCTGGACGGGTTGGAACCGGGCTTGCGCGTGCTGCACGAGCAGCGCGGGCGGTTGGTGGGGCTGCTGGACGCGTTGCGGGACCTGTCCGACGTCGCGGTGGACACGGTGAACCGCGGCCGCGACGACCTGGTGGCCGACCTGCGGGCGCTGGAGCCGACCCTGCGGCGGCTCGCCGAGTCCGGGCAGGACCTGCCGCAGTCGCTGGAGATGCTGCTGACGTTCCCGTTCACCGACGCCGTGCTGGACGGCATCAGGGGCGACTACCTCAACACCTACCTGACGTTGAAGCCCGGAGGGCGTTGATGACCACCCGGCGGATCAGGTTGCAGATCGCGTTGTTCTCGGTGATCGCGCTGCTCGGCGTCACCTACGTGAGCGCGAAGTACGTGGGGCTCGTGGTGGTGGACGACGGGTACGTGGTCCGGCTGGAGCTGGCGCGGACCGGTGGGCTGTTCACCGGCGGCGAGGTGACGTACCGGGGCGTGCCGGTGGGCCGGGTCGGGCCGATCCGGTTGGGTGACGGGCAGGTCGAGGTCGAGCTGCGGATCGAGGCGTCCGCGCCGCCGATCCCGGCGGACCTGGAAGCCGTGGTCGCCAATCGTTCGGCGGTGGGCGAGCAGTACGTCGACCTCCGGCCGAAGGGCAGCGACGGGCCGTACCTGGGTGAGGGTGCGGTGATCCCGCGCTCGCGGACCACGCTGCCGTTGCCGGTGGAGCAGGTGCTGACCAGCCTGGACGACCTCGCGCGCTCGGTGCCGGTGGAGTCGCTGCGGACCGTGGTGGACGAGCTGGACCAGGCGTTGCGGGGTACCGGCCCGGACCTGCAGGTCCTGCTGGACGCGACGACGGAGTTCATCGGGACGGCCGGTGCGCACCTGCCGCGGACCACGGAGCTGCTCAACGACGCCGTCACCGTGCTGGGGACGCAGGTCGACCACTCGGCGGCGATCAACTCGTTCGCCGACAGCGCCCTGCTGGTGGCCGAACGGCTCCGTGCGGCGGACGGTGACCTGCGGCGGGTGATCGGGGCGGTGCCGGGTGCGGCGACGGAGGTGAGCGCGCTGCTGCGGGAGTCCGGGCCGAACCTCGGGATCGTGCTGGCCAACCTGCTCACCACGGCGGACGTGCTCGTGACGCGGCAGGGCGCGTTGGAGGAAGTCCTGGTCACCCTGCCGGACGCGGTGTCGGTGGGCGCGTCGACGGTCGCGTCCGGCCAGGCGCGGTTCGGGCTGGCCCTGACGTTCTTCGAACCTCCGCCGTGCACGGCGGGCTACGAGACCACACCGCGCAAGGGCGGCCTGGACACCTCCGTCGGCCCGTTCAACACCGCCGCCGGCTGCACCCTCCCTCCCGGTTCCGCCACCGGCGTCCGGGGTTCCCAGAACGCACCGCGCTAGCGGGCGGACATCACCCAGCCCGACCAGTCCACCAGTTCGGCCACTCGTGCCTTCCCCGCTCGTCGGGCGGCGGCCAGGTCTTTCGGCAGGCGGCCGGCGGCGCGCAGTTGTGCCCACTGGTCGGCGTTGAGGGTCAGTGCCCGGATGCCGAGGTCGGCGAGCGCCGGCACGTCGTCGACCTCGGTTTCGGAGAGGTCGAGGGAGGACAGCGCGGGTAGGCGGGCCAGGTCGGCGACCCGCACCGGGAGGTCCTTGACGGTGAGGTCCCACAGCGCCGGGTGTCCGGACAGGACGGACAGGTCGGCGTGCCGTGCGTCCAACTTGAGGCCCTCGACCGTGTCGGGCAGCCGCAGGTCGACGTGGCCGGCCCGGTTGATGCGCAGCTCTCGGACGCGCGGTGTCGCGGTGAGGGCGCTCAGGTCGAGTGTTTCGGCGTCGTTGAGGTAGAGCTGCTGCACGGTGTCGCGGTGGGGGATCTCGCGCAGCACGTCGGCCAGGTCGCGGTCCCCGACCCGCTCCGACGCGTTGTACGGGTCGTCACCGTCGGGCAGGGAGATGTCCGGGTAGCCGTCCCACTCGACCTCGCCGGCGTCCAGCTCGGCCAGGACCGCCTCCATCCGCGCGGTGACCGACTCGGCGATGTAGCCGACCGGTCCGTGGTAGTCGCGGCCGTAGACGAGGAGTTGACCAGGCCGTCCGCCGGGGCCGGGGTCGAGGTCGAGGGCGCAGTAGTTGCCCCCGAAGTCGGAGGCGACCACGACCCACCAGTCGTTGCGCGACACCCGGCGCACCAAGCCGGGCGGGTCGGCCTCCAGCACGACCCGGTTCAGGCCGAACAGGTCCTCGTCCCAGCCCCAGGCGCCCGGTTGACCTTCGAGGTACTCCGAGGCCACGCCCTCCAGCGAGAGCAGGCTGTAGCGGCCCATCAGCCCGGTCTCGTTGCGGTCGTCGCCGATCAGCCGGTACAGCGCGCGCACGTCCTCCGGCAGCCGCAGCCCCATCTCCCGCTCCGCGGCCACCAGGTCCGCTTCCGTGCGCGCCTCGCCGAACTCCGGTGCCTCGCCCGAAAGCCGTTGGTAGTGCTCGGTGAACCGGGCGACCAACCCGGCGACGTGCGCCAGCACCGAGGGGTCGGTCGGCTCGTCGGTCGGAGCCGCCGCCCCGGTGCGCGGCATCCCGGGCCGCGGGTGGCCGGGGTGGCGGTAGTCGGAGTCGAGCACCACGGTGTTCACGGCCGCCGCGGATGCGGCGAACGCGTGCCGGAACGTCCAGCCGCCGCTCCCGTCCGACGACACCTCCATCACCAGCGGGCGGTCCTCGCCGGGACCCCGCAGCGACGCCCCCAAGGCTTGGAGCAGGGTGAACTCGCGGGCGTGATCCCTGCCGTCGAGCACGTTCGCGCGCTCAGGGAACGTGCGGAACTCCATGACGCCGCCGGAGATCTCGACCTGCCAGGTGCTTTCGCGCGTCGGGTCGAGCTGACCGCGCACCATGCGCACCAACTCGTCCACCAGCGCTTCACGATCTTCAGTCACGGGCGTGAGCATGCCGGCGGACACCGACAGACTACGTGGGGGAGACGTAGAGCCAGGTCCCGTCCTCGCGGACGAAGCGGCTGTTCTCGTGCAGCACGTCGCGGTGGCCCTGCCACCGGTAGTGGGCGCGGAACTCCACGGTGCCCGTCGTCTGGAACGGCGTGCCGCCGCTGTGCGAGAGGATCTCCAGGTGGGTCCAGCGCTGGTCCGGGTCGAGGTCCAGCGAGGCCGGGCGGGTGCTCGGGTGCCAGGTGGCCAGCAGGTAGTCCTCGTCACCCAGCGCGAACGCGCTGTACCGGGAGCGCATGAGGGCCTCGGCGGTCGGCGCCCGGCGAAGGCCCCGGTGCAACGGGCCGCAGCACGTCTCGTACGACTCACCCCGCCCGCACGGGCAGCGCTCGCTCATTCCGGCCGGTCGCAGGCCGTGCGGCCGGAACGGTCGTAGCGCACCCACGCCAGCGCGTTCTCCGCCTCGCGGTCACCGGCCGCCGCCTCCGCCGACAACGCCGCGTGCACCTGGTAGCGCAGGTCGGCGGGCACGGCTGGGTTGGTGAGCAGGTTCGCGCGGATGACCGGGCTCGGGTCGTCGGCGAGCGCCGCCAACGCCTCGGCGGGCGCGGACGGGTCGGTCGACAGCGCCTCGCGCACGGCGGCGGGCATCGGTTCGGTCACGTGACCAGGATATGTGCCTATCACGGCATATAGAGGAAGCGGCCCCCTCCCGTTGACTGCCAGTCGGGGAGGAGGCCGCTTCGGGGCCGGAACTACGGCATCAGCCGCACGCCACACCGTTCAGAATGGGAGAAGTGAACGGTGGGGTACCGCCGCTGTAGCTCGCGTTGTAACCGATGGTCGCGGTACCACCGGTCGCGAGCGTGCCGTTCCAGGACGCGTTGCCGACGCGGACGATGTCGCCGCCGTCGGTCCACGTCCCGTTCCAGCCCTGGGAAACGGTCACACCGGGCGCGGAGAACGTGAGGGTCCAGCCGTTGATCAGCGCGCCCCGGTTCTCGATGACGATCTCACCGGTGTAACCGCCGGACCACTGGCTCACCACGCGGTGCGTCACCCGGCATCCGTCCCCTGGAGGCGGAGTGGTGGTCGTGGTGGTAGTGGTCGTGGAAGTAGTGGTGCTCGTGGTTGTCGAGGTCGTGGTGGACGTCGTCGTGGTGGACGTCGGGCCGGCCGCGATGGCCAGGTCGTACGCCCGCTGCGGCACGAACTGGCCGGCCTGCGCGATGCAGCCGTCGGCCTCGCCGGGCAGCTTGACCCACAGGAACGCGGCGATGCGGGAGTCGCCCGTGTTGGTGGTGCTGGGCGTGCCGATCGCGCGTCCGGCGGGGTCGCACCACTCGGTGCCCAGCGGGCCGTTGCCGTTGCGGCTGGTGTCGATCACGGCGGTCAGCCTGCTGTCACCGACGGCGTTGAGGATGTTCTTGGTGTAAGCCACCTCGTCGGACGTGCGGCGGTAGTTCGACACGTTCGAGGAGATGCCGTCGGCGCTGTTGGAGATGTCGGCGGCGCGCAGCCGGTTGGCGGCCTCCGACGGGGTCAGCCACGCGGAGTTGCCGATGTCGTAGTAGACCTTGGCCTGCCCGGAACCGGACTTGAGCTTCTTGCCCGCGTACGCCATCGACGCCCTGGTCTCGGCCTGCTGGGTCGAGCTCTGGCAGTTGGTCATGATCGGCAGCACGTCGGGCTCGAGCACGATCCACGCCGGCCGACCCGCCAACCCGGCCGCGACCTCGTCCACCCACGCCCGGTAGGCCGAGTGCGAGGGGGCGCCGCCGCCGCTGGCACCGCCGCAGTCGCGGTTGGGGATGTTGTAGACGACCATGATCGGGATCTTCCCGGCCGACGCCGCCGCGCCGACGTAGGAGCTGACCTCCGAGCGCACCGTCGAGGTGTTGGTGGTGGTGAACCACCGCGCCGCGGGCACCGAGGCGATCCGGTCGCGGATCACCGCCGCCCGCGAGTCACCGGGGTTGGCGGCGACCCACCTCGCACTCGAGGTGTTCGGGTCGGTGTAGAACGCGGAGTCGGCCGCCTGCGCCGTGGTGGCGCCGCCGCCGAGGACCAGGGCCACCGCACTGGCCACCAGCGCGCTGGACAGCGCTCCTGCCGTGGCCACCCTGGCCTTGTGCCGCGGTCGTCGCACGTCGTGGCTGGATTCGTGGGCGTTGTGTGCTCGCATCGGTAGTCCTCGCAGCGTCGGTGCTGAACGGGGGCTGGCTCGGCTGGGAGCGCTCCCAGGTGGCAGGACTGTAGCCAGTGGGAAACGGTGAAGAAAAGAGGCCGTGATCGGCCGGTGACCCGCGCCGTTTTATACGGTCCGTGAAGGAAACGCCGGATGAACCGCGCCTGAGATGGCTTGGCGGCCGACGAACGGGGCGTTCGCCACTGACTGTGTTCATTTTCCGGGCTCGCTGGTCTGACCGGGTGATTGAGACGCAGGTCACGGCCGTGTCGAAGTTGATGTCGAAATTTCGTCGAATTACACCGTGCAGCGGCACGAGTGCTAGCCCGAAAAGTCCATCTCTGGTGCATTGAACCGGACATTCCTAGTCTGGGAACGCTCCCAGTCCCCCTCGGACCCTGTTCTCGACCCGGAGGCAACGCAATGACGCGCACTCCCTCCCGACCCGTGGCGGTGGCCGTGACGACGGCCCTCCTGGCGGCCGTCGCCCTCACCGCCACCGTGCTGGTGCCCCACCTGCGACCGGTGGCCACCGCGCAGGTGGCGGCCCAAGCCGACCCGCGGGTCGAGCAGCTGCTCGCCCGCATGTCGCTGGACGACAAGGTCGGCCAGATGACCCAGGTCGACCGCGGCGCCCTCGACTCGCCGCAGGACCTGGCCACCTACCGGATCGGCTCGCTGCTGTCCGGCGGCGGCTCCGCGCCGGCCTCGAACACGCCCCAGTCGTGGGCCGACATGTACGACAACTTCCAGCGCACGGCCATGTCCACGCCGCTGGGCATCCCGCTGATCTACGGCGTGGACGCGGTGCACGGGCACAACAACGTGCGCGGCGCGACGATCTTCCCGCACAACATCGGCCTGGGTGCCACGCGCGACCCGGAGCTGGTCGAGCGCATCGGCGAGGTCACCGCGAAGGAGGTCGCGGGCACCGGCATCGACTGGAACTTCGCGCCCTGCCTGTGCGTGGCGCGCGACGACCGGTGGGGCCGCACCTACGAGTCGTTCGGCGAGGTGCCGGAGATCCCCACCGCGATGACCACCTACATCGACGGCCTCCAGGGCGCCACGCTCGGCGGCACGCCCAGCTCGGTGCTCGCCACCGCGAAGCACTTCATCGGCGACGGCGGCACGGACGGCGGTGACGACCAAGGCGACGCGCGGATCAGCGAGCAGGAGCTGCGCGCGGTGCACCTGCCGCCGTTCAAGGCCGCCGTGGACCGGGGCGTCGGCTCGGTGATGATCTCCTACAGCAGCTGGAACGGCGTCAAGGCGCACGGCCACCGCTACCTGATCACCGACCTGCTCAAGACCGAGCTGGGCTTCACCGGGTTCGTGGTCTCGGACTGGGCGGGCATCGACCAGATCGACGGCGCCACCGGGTTCACCGGCGCCGAGGTCGCCGCCGCCGTCAACGCGGGCATCGACATGGTGATGGCGCCGACCGACTACCAGCGGTTCACCAGCCTGCTCAAGGCCGAGGTGCAGGCCGGTCGGGTGACGATGGTTCGGATCGACGACGCCAACCGCCGCATCCTGACCAAGAAGTTCGAGCTGGGCCTGTTCGAGCGCCCGCTCACCGATCGGTCGCTGACCTCGACGATCGGCTCGGCCGCGCACCGCGACCTGGCCCGCCAGGCGGTGCGGCAGTCGCAGGTGCTGCTGCGCAACGACGGCGTGCTGCCGCTGGCCAAGTCCGGCAAGTACTTCGTGGCGGGCAAGTCGGCCGACAACATCGGCTACCAGAGCGGCGGCTGGACGATCTCGTGGCAGGGCGGCAGCGGCAACATCACGCCCGGCACCACGATCCTGCAGGGCATCCGCGACGCGGTCGGCTCGGGTGCGACGATCACCCACGACCGGTACGGCACCGGGGTCGACGGCTCGTACACCGCGGCCATCGCGGTGGTGGGGGAGACCCCGTACGCCGAGGGCCAGGGCGACCGGCCGTCCGGCCTGGGCATGGACCGCGAGGACCTGGAGACGATCAACCGGCTGCGCTCGGCGGGCGTCCCGGTGGTCGTCGTGCTGGTGTCCGGGCGCCCGCTCGACTTCGCGGGCCAACAGAACCAGTGGGACGCGGTGCTCGCCTCATGGCTGCCCGGCACCGAGGGCCGCGGCGTCGCCGACGTGCTGTTCGGCGACTACAACCCGACCGGCAAGCTGCCCGTGACCTGGATGGCGAGCGGCTCGCAGCAGCCGATCAACGCCGGTGACGGCAAGGCCGCCCTCTACCCGCTCGGCCACGGTCTGAGCTACGGCCCGACCACGACCACCACCACGCCGACCAGCACGACAACCACAACCACCACAACGACGACGACCACCACGACGACGACCACCACGCCGCCGACCAGCAGTTGCGTGGCCACCGCCCGGATCGTGAGCGCCTGGCAGGGCGGTTTCCAGGTCGAGGTCACCGTCACCAACACCGGCACGACCCCGATCTCCGGCTGGCTCATCACCTGGACCAAGCCGGTCGACCAAACGATCCACCAACTGTGGAACGGCCGGATGACGGTGTCCGGAACGTCGGTGTCCGTGGAGGGTGTCGGCTGGAACACCACGATCCCGCCGGGTGCTTCGGTGTCCTTCGGGTACACGGCGAGCGGGCCGGCGGTGGCGCCCCAGCTGACCTGCCGACCGAGGTAGCGGAGACCGCGGTGACGTTCTGGGAGCGCTCCCCCACGCTGGGTCATTCAGTCCAACGGCCGCCGACGTTCGGCGCAGCTTCTGAAGGCCTTCAGGTCGTAGTTGTCAAGGCTTTGTGGCTGAACCCTCTTTTCACGGTGTTTCGATGCCGTTACAGTCCCCGACTGGGAGCGCTCCCAGAAACCTCCACCGCCCTGCCCCCTCGGAGGCACCGCATGCGACGACGCATGTCCGGAGCACTGGCCGGCACGCTAGCTGTGCTGGTCAGCGCCTTGACGCTGACCCCGTTCCAGCCGTCCGCGACGGCCGCGCCCGCGTTCAACTACGGCGAGGCCCTGCAGAAGTCGATCTGGTTCTACGACGCCCAGAGGTCGGGCGACCTGCCTGCGGACAACCGGGTGAACTGGCGCGGTGACTCCGCGCTGCGCGACGGCAGCGACGTCGGCCTGGACCTCACGGGCGGTTTCTACGACGCGGGTGACCACGTCAAGTT
Source organism: Saccharothrix sp. CB00851 (assembly GCF_001905065.1). Taxonomy (NCBI): domain Bacteria; kingdom Bacillati; phylum Actinomycetota; class Actinomycetes; order Pseudonocardiales; family Pseudonocardiaceae; genus Saccharothrix; species Saccharothrix sp. CB00851. Next base: position 24,006 of record NZ_LWLC01000003.1, on the reverse strand, counting down.
CGGCCTGCCGTTCGCGGCCACGATGTCGATGCTCGCGTGGGGCGCGGTGGAGAACCGCGCCGCCTACGAGAGCTCGGGCCAGCTGCGGCACCTGATGGCGAACCTCAAGTGGGGCACGGACTGGATCATCAAGGCCCACCCGTCGCCGAACGTCGTCTACGGCCAGGTCGGCAAGGGCGACGACGACCACAAGTGGTGGGGCGCGGCCGAGGTCATGCAGATGGCCCGCCCGGCGTACAAAGTGGACGCCTCCTGCCCCGGTTCCGACCTCGCGGGCGAGTACGCGGCGGCGATGGCGTCGGCCTCGATGGTGTTCAAGCAGACCGACCCGACCTACGCGGCGACCCTGCTGACCCACGCCAAGCAGCTCTACACCTTCGCCGACACCTACCGCGGCAAGTACAGCGCCTGCATCACCGACTCGGCGAACTTCTACAACTCCTGGAGCGGCTACCAGGACGAGCTGGTGTGGGGCGCGATCTGGCTGTACCGCGCCACCGGTGACGCGAGCTACCTGGCCAAGGCCAAGGCGGAGTACCCGAAGCTGTCCACCGAGCCGCAGACCACCACGCGGTCGTACCGCTGGACCATCGCGTGGGACGACAAGTCCTACGGCGCCTACGCCCTGATGGCCAAGCTGACCGGTGAGGCCGAGTACGTCGCCGACGCCAACCGGTGGCTGGACTACTGGACCACCGGCTACAACGGCAACCGCGTGCGGTACTCCCCGGGCGGCCAGGCGCACCTCGACACCTGGGGCTCGCTGCGGTACGCGGCGAACACCGCGTTCGTCGCGCTGGTCTACAGCGACTGGCTGCGCGAGCGCGACGCCGCCAGGGCGACCACCTACCACGACTTCGGCGTGCGGCAGATCAACTACGCGCTGGGCGACAACCCGCGCAGCTCCAGCTACGTCGTCGGCTTCGGCGCCAACCCGCCGAAGAACCCCCACCACCGCACCGCGCACGGCGCTTGGGCCGACACCATGCAGGAGCCGGTGACCAGCAGGCACGTCCTGTACGGCGCGCTGGTCGGCGGCCCCGGCACGAACAACGACTCCTACAAGGACGACCGCACCGACTTCGTCGCCAACGAGGTCGCGCTGGACTACAACGCCGGGTTCACCGGCGCGCTCGCCCGGCTCTACCAGGAGTACGGTGGCACGCCGCTGGCGAACTTCCCGGTAGCCGAGGCCACCGACGGTCCCGAGCTGACCGTGCAGGCCTCGGTCAACCAGAGCGCGGCCGGCTTCACGGAGATCAAGTCGTTCGTCCTCAACAAGACCGCGTGGCCCGCCCGGATGTTCAACGGCTCGCTGCGCTACTACTTCACCCTGGACGGCGCCACCACGCCGGACCAGATCACCGTCACCACGAACTACAACCAGTGTGGCACGCCCAGCGGACCCGAGCAGCACAGCGGTTCCGTCTACTACGTCGACGTGCCGTGCCCGGGCGTGTACCCGGGTGGCCAGTCCGCGCACAAGCACGAGGTGCAGTTCCGCATCACCAGCGCGGGCACCTGGGACCCGTCCAACGACTGGTCGTACACCGGCCTCGGCACCGGCAACGCGGTCGCGCTGACCGACCGCCTGGTGCTCGTGCAGGACGGCGTGGTGCAGTGGGGCAAGGAACCCGGTCCGGCCGTGGAGGACCGCGAGGCCCCCACCGTCCCGATCGGACTGCGCGCGTCCGGCGTCGCCGCCACCAGCGCGACGCTGAGCTGGACCGCGTCCACCGACAACGTCGGGGTGACCGGCTACGAAGTGCTGCGGGCGGACGGCACGGTCGTAGGTGCCCCGGTCACCCCGACGTTCCAGCTCACCGGCCTGACGCCGGGCGAGCACAGCTTCTCCGTGCGCGCCAGGGACGCCGCGGGCAACCGGTCGGCCGCGAGCACGCCGATCTCGATCACCATCGTGGCCGGCGACGACGACGAGCCGCCCACCGCGCCCAACCGCCCGGTCGTCGGCTCCATCACCAGCACCGGCGCGACGTTGACCTGGCCCGCGTCGTCGGACAACGTGGCCGTCGCGGGCTACGAGATCCTCCGTCCGGACGCGACGGTCGCGGCGACCACGACCGCGACGACCTACACGTTCACCGGCCTGACGGCGGACACCTCGTACACGTTCACCGTCCGCGCCAAGGACACGTCCGGCAACCTGTCCCCGCCGAGCACCGGGGTGACGTTCCGGACCACGCCGGGCGGCGTCACGGGCACGCTGGCGGTGCAGCAGCGCGGCAACGGCTCGGCGAGCGCCAACCAGATCGGCGCGACGCTCGCCCTGGTCAACCGCGGCACGGCGGCGGTCGACCGGTCCACCGTCACCCTCCGGTACTGGTTCACCGGTGACACCGCCAACGCCAACTACCAGGTGTTCTGCGACTGGGCGGTGGTCGGTTGCGCCAACGTGCGCGCCACCGTCGTGAAGCTGCCCGACGCGCGACCGGGCGCGGACTCCTACCTGCAGGTGTCGTTCGCCGCGGGCACGCTCGCCGCGGGCGCGGGCACCGGCGACATCCAGCTGCGGGTTGCCAAGTCCGACTGGTCGGCCTTCAACCAGGCCGACGACCACAGCTACCGGGTCAGCTCCACGTTGGCCGACTTCGACCGGGTGACCGCCTACACCGGCGGCACCCTCGCCTGGGGCACCGAGCCCTAGCCCTCAGTCTCGGCACGGGGCGTTCTGCGCGCCCAGGCGTCCCGTGCCGACACCACTCCCCGCCACGCCCTTTGAAGCTCGCGGGTCAATGGCTGATCCGTGCAGGAGGAGGACGCATGAGGTACCGCACCAGAGCGGGACGGTTGCGCACCGGTCCGCTCGCGCTGATAGCCGCGGCGGCAACTGCCGCGGGTGTTATGCCGTTCGTCGCCCCGGTGGCGAACGCGGCCGTGGCTTGTACGGTCAACTACCAGGTCACGAGCCAGTGGCAGGGTGGCTTCGGCGCCAGCGTGTCCATTCGCAACGAGGGCGACCCGGTCACCAACTGGCGCCTCACGTGGACCTTCCCGGACGGCCAGCGCGTTCAGCAGGGCTGGAACGGCACGTTCACGCAGAGCGGCACCGGCGTCACCGTGGCGGCGCCCGGCTGGGCGCCGAACCTCGGCACCGGCGCCACCGCCACGCCGGGCTTCAACGGCTCGTGGACCGGCCAGAACCGGCCGCCCACGGACTTCGCCCTCAACGGCACGCGCTGCACCGGGCCCAACGTCAACGAGGACCCGACGGTGTCGCTGACCTCGCCGACGACCGCGCAGTCGTTCCAGGTCGGCCAGGCGATCCCGCTGGCGGCCACCGCGTCGGACACCGACGGCACCATCGCCAAGGTCGACTTCCTCGCCGACGGCGTGGTCGTCGCGACCGACACGAGCGCCCCGTACACGGGTTCGTGGACCGGCGCGACCGTGGGCGAGCACGCGATCGTGGCCCGCGCCACCGATGACAAGGGCGGGGTCGGCAACTCCAGCATCGCCAGCATCCGCGTCATCCAGGGCCAGGCGATCCAGGCCAGCCCGGCGTCGCTGACCGTGCGGCAGGGCGGCACGAACACCTTCGGCGTCTCGCTGGCCACCGCGCCGACCTCCAACGTGACGGTCGCCGTGGCGCGTTCGGCCGGCAGCACCGACCTCACGGCCGGTCCGGCGTCGCTGACGTTCACCCCGACCAACTGGTCGACCAAGCAGAACGTCACGGTCACCTCGGCGGCCAACGGCGGCGAGCCGGCCACGGCCACGTTCACCGCGAGCGCCACCGGTGCGACCGCGGCGACGGTCGAGGTGCGCGAGACCAGCGCCGAGACCTCGCCGTTCGAGCAGGAGTTCCTGGACCTCTACGCCAAGATCCACGACCCGGCGAGCGGCTACTTCCGCACCTTCTCCGATGGCCTGAAGGTGCCGTACCACTCGATCGAGACGCTGATGGTCGAGGCGCCGGACCACGGTCACCAGACCACGTCCGAGGCGTTCAGCTACTACCTGTGGCTGGAGGCGAGCTACGCCCGGATCACCGAGGACTGGTCTTCGTTCAAGAAGGCCTGGGCCTCGATGGAGAAGTACATCATCCCGGCCACGGCGGACCAGCCGACCAACAACAAGTACGACGCGTCCAAGCCCGCGACCTACGCGCCCGAGCACCCGCGGATGGACGCGTACCCGTCGCAGCTGGACTCCAACGCGCCGGTGGGTCGTGACCCGATCGCGGCCGAGCTGAAGGCGGCGTACGGCACCGACGACATCTACGGCATGCACTGGCTGCTCGACGTCGACAACACCTACGGCTTCGGCCGGTGCGGCGACGAGTCCGACGCGCTGCCCGCGTACATCAACACCTACCAGCGCGGTTCGTCGGAGTCGGTGTGGGAGACCATACCGCAGCCCTCGTGCGACACGTTCGCGCACGGTGGCCCCAACGGCTACCTCGACCTGTTCACCAAGGACGCCAGCTACGCCAAGCAGTACAAGTACACCAACGCCCCGGACGCCGACGCGCGTGCGGTGCAGGTGGCGCTGCTGGCCCAGAAGTGGGCGACCGAGCAGGGCAAGGGCGCCGAGGTGGCCCCCGAGGTCGCGAAGGCGGCCAAGATGGGTGACTACCTGCGCTACGCCATGTTCGACAAGTACTTCAAGCGGATCGGCAACTGCACCAGCCCGACCACGTGCCCCGGTGGCACCGGCAAGGACAGCGCGCACTACCTGATGTCCTGGTACTACGCGTGGGGTGGCGCGACCGACACGTCCGCGGGTTGGGCGTGGCGCATCGGCTCCGGTGCCTCGCACCAGGGCTACCAGAACCCGCTCGCCGCGTACGCGCTGGCGAACGAGCCGGCCCTGAAGCCGAAGTCGGCCACGGGTCAGCAGGACTGGGCCACGTCGATGACCCGTCAGCTCGAGCTGCTGCAGTGGCTGCAGTCGGCCGACGGCGCCATCGCCGGTGGTGTCACGAACACGTGGGAAGGCTCGTACAGCCAGCCGCCGGCCGGCACGCCGACCTTCTACGGCATGTTCTACGACGCCCACCCGGTGTGGCGCGACCCGCCGTCGAACCGCTGGTTCGGCTTCCAGGCGTGGCAGATGGAGCGCACCGCGGCGCTCTACGAGATGACCGGCAACGCGGCGGCCAAGAAGATCCTCGACAAGTGGGTCCCCTGGGCCATCGCGAACACCACCGTCGGCACCAACGGTCAGTTCCAGATCCCGTCGGACCTGGAGTGGACCGGCGCGCCGGACAACTGGAACGCCACCAACCCCGGTGCCAACGCGAACCTGCGCGTGCGCGTGCTCAACCACAGCACGGACGTCGGCATCGCCGCGTCCTACGCCAAGACGCTGCTCAACTACGCGGCCGAGTCGGGCAACGCCCAGGCGAAGACCGTCGGTGAGGGCCTCTTGACGGCGCTGCTGGCGCACAAGGACGACAAGGGCATCGCGGTGCCGGAGGAGCGCAAGGACTACAACCGCTTCGACGACGTCTACGACACGTCGACGCGTGAGGGTCCGTACGTTCCGTCGGGCTGGTCGGGCACCATGCCCAACGGCGACCAGATCAAGCCGGGTGTGTCCTTCGTGGACATCCGCTCGATGTTCAAGCAGGACAAGGACTGGCCGAAGGTCCAGGCGTACCTGGACGGCGGCCCCGCGCCGACCTTCACCTACCACCGGTTCTGGGCGCAAGCTGAGATCGCCACGGCGTTCCAGCTGCACGTGGAGCTGTTCGGGTAGGACCTGAGAAGGTCGCCGGCACCCCCCTCACGACGTGGTGAGGGGGGTGTTCGGCGTGTCTGTTGACGTCTCAATTGTCGAACGCGTTCGACGCCACATCGCGGGTGAAACAACCTTGAAACTTCGGTGTTGACTCCGGTGAGAGAGCTGTGCCACATTTCTGGCACCCCGCCCCGCTGACTCCGGTCGGCGTTGTTGTCGCAGCGATCGAAACGATTCGATTCAGTGAGCTGCACCTTCGAACAATTCGACGACCGCGAGAGGTGTGCCGTGGACCCGCTGCCGTTCCGCGATCCGGGTCTGCCGGTCGAGGACAGGGTGACCGACCTGCTCGGCCGGCTGACCGACGAGGAGAAGGTGGCGCTGCTGCACCAGCACCAGCCCGCCGTGCCGAGACTGGGGTTGGCGGCGTTCCACACCGGGATGGAGGCGCTGCACGGCGTCGCGTGGCTGGGGCCGGCCACCGTGTTCCCGCAAGCCGTCGGGCTGGCGTCGTCGTGGGACCTCGACCTCGTGCGGCGGGTCGGCGAGGCCGTCGGCGTGGAAGCACGGGGTTTCCACCACCGCGACCCGGTCGCGCACGGCCTGAACGTGTGGGCGCCGGTGGTGAACCCGTTGCGCGACCCGCGTTGGGGGCGCAACGAGGAGGGCTACTCCGAGGACCCGACGTTGACCGCGGCGATGGGCACGGCGTACGCGACGGGCTTGCGCGGCGATCACCCGCGCTACCTGCGGACGGCACCGACGTTGAAGCACTTCCTGGGCTACAACAACGAGGACGACCGCTGCGTCACGTCGTCCGACCTGCGGCCGCGGGTGCTGCACGAGTACGAGCTGCCGTGCTACCGGGGTCCGATCGAGGCGGGCGCGGCGGTGGCCGTGATGCCGTCCTACAACCTGGTCAACGGTCGTCCGGCGCACCTGAGCCCGTTGATCGGGCAGGAGTTGCGGAGGTGGGCGCCGGACGGGCTCGCGATCGTCAGCGACGCCTACGCGCCGTCGAACGTGGCCGGGTTGCAGGCGTACCTGGCGACCCAGCCCGAGGGACACGCGGCGTTGCTGAACGCGGGACTGGACAGCTTCACCGACCAGGACGCCGACCCGACGTTGATGATCGAGAGCGTCACCACGGCGATCAAGGACGGCCTGCTGGACCGGTCGGAGGTGGACCGGGCGGTCGGCAACGTGCTCGCGCTGCGGTTCCGGCTCGGCGAGTTCGACCCGGTGGACGACAACCCGTTCGCCGCCATCACGTCCGACGTGATCGGCACGCACGGCGAGCTGGCGCTGGAAGCCGCACGGCAGGCGGTCGTGCTGCTGCGCAACTCCTCCGCGCTGCCACTGGCCCGCGGCACGAAGCTCGCCGTCATCGGGACGCACGCGGACACGCTGTTCGAGGACTGGTACAGCGGCACCCTGCCGTACCAGGTGACCGTCCGAAGAGGACTGGAGGAGTTCGCCTCCGTCACCTGTGTCGAGGGCGTCGACCGGATCGCGCTGCGCACGGCGGATGGCCGTTACCTGGGTGTGCGCGGCGGTGTCGTCGGCTTGGGGGAGCGGGCGCTGTTCGACCGCTTCGACTGGGGCGACGGGGTGTGGACGCTGCGCGACGTGGGCTCGCGCCGCTACCTCGGCGTGGCCGAGGACGGTTCGCTGGTCGCCACCGCCGCCGCACCGGGCGGCTGGGACGTGCGCGAGCTGTTCGAGCCCCGGCTCACCGACGCGGGTGTGGTGCTGCGAAACACCGTCGGCGGAGCCGACAATCCGGCTACAGTCCAGGGGACCATCAGCTTGGAAAGCACCGCGTTCGAGATCGAACGGGTGGTGGACGGTATCGCGGCGGCAGTCGAAACGGCTGCCCAGGCCGACACCGTCGTGCTGGTGCTGGGCAACGACCCGCACATCAACGGCCGCGAGACCCAGGACCGCACCACGCTGCGCCTGCCGTCGCTGGACCTGGTGCGCGCGGTCCGCGAGGCCAACCCGAACACGGTGCTGGTGCTCGTGAGCAGCTACCCGTACGCGCTGGACGGCGAGGAAGAGCACCTGCCGGGCATCGTGTGGACCGCGCACGGCGGTCAAGAGCAGGGCCGGGCGGTGGCGGAGGCGTTGTTCGGCGTGTTCTCCCCGTCGGGCAAGCTGACCCAGACCTGGTACCGCTCCGACGACGACCTGCCGGACATCTTCGACTACGACATCATCCGCGCGGGCGGCACGTACCTGTACTTCACCGGCGAGCCGCTGTTCCCGTTCGGCCACGGCCTGTCCTACACCACGTTCGAGTACTCCGACCTCACGTGGGTCGACGGCGTCGCCACCGTGTCGGTGACCAACACCGGTGACGTCGCGGGCGCGGAGGTCGTGCAGCTGTACTCCTCGGCGCTGGACTCGCGGGTGCGCCAGCCGGTGCGCAAGCTCCAGTCGTTCCACCGGGTCCACCTCGCACCGGGTGAGACGGCGGTGGTCGAGCTGCGCGCCGACCAGCTCTGGCACTGGGACGTCACCACGGGGCGCCGGGTGGTCGAGGCCGGGCGGTACGAGCTGCTGGTCGGCGCGTCGTCCCGGGACGTCCGGTCGCGGCTGGTGGTGGACGTGGCGGGGGAGACCATCGCGCCGCGCGTGGGCGTCCTGCCCGCCCTGGACTTCGACGACTGCGACGGCGTGCGGCTGGTGGACGACGAGGTCGTGTTCACCCACGAGGGTGCGTGGATCTCGTTCGACGACGTGATGCCGGGGCCGCGGTCCGCCCCACCGGGCACGCGGATCTCGGTCGACGGCACGTCGCTGGTGCTCACCGCGGAAGCGGCGGGCGTGCGGGTGCGGGAGGTGCGCTGACGTGGTCACCATCGCCGACGTCGCGCGGCACGCGGGTGTCGCGCCGAGCACGGTGTCGTACGTGCTCACCGGCCGCCGCTCGATCTCCTCGGCCACCAAGGCGAGGGTCGAGGCGAGCGTGCGGGCCCTGGGCTACCACCCGCACGCGGGCGCCAGGTCGCTGGCCAGCAACCGCGCCAACGTGCTCGCGCTCGTCCTGCCGATGCGCGAGGGCATGCACATGCCGGTGCTGATGCAGTTCGTCGTCGCGGTCGCCAACGCGGCCCGCCGGCACGACCACGACGTGCTGCTGGTGACCGCCGACCAGGGTGCGGCGGGGCTGCGCCGGGTGGCGGGCAGCGCCCAGGTCGACGGGCTGCTCGTGATGGACGTGGAGATGCACGACGAGCGCGTACCCGTGCTGCGGGACCTGGACCGGCCCTCGGTGCTCATCGGCTTCCCCGCCGACGCGGCCGGGCTGACGTGCGTCGACCTGGACTTCGCCGAGGCGGGCTCGCGGTGCGTCGACCACCTGGCAGACCTCGGGCACACCTACGTGGCACTGGTCGGCGCGCCGCGCGCGGTCTACCAGCGCGACACCGGTTTCGCGCACCGCACCATGGCGGGGTTCAGCGCGGCGGCGATGCGGCGCGGCGTCTCGTCGACCACGCTGCCCACCGAGACCGACCACGAGTCGGTCCGGGTCGCCATCACCGGCCTGCTCGAACGCCACCCCGCGGTGACGGGCCTGGTGGTGCACAACGAGGCCGCGCTGCCGTCCGTGGTCGAGGTGCTGCGGTCGCTGGGCCGCAAGGTGCCCGACGACGTCGCGGTGATCGCGATCTGCCCGGACGACCAGGCCGAGCGGCTGATGCCCCCGCTGACCTCGGTGGCCGTGCCCGCCGAGCAACTGGGCCACCACGCGGTGGCGCTGCTGATGGCCAAGCTCGACCGGACCCCGACACCTCCGCTCACGCTGTTGCCGCCACGGCTCACCGAGAGGGCGAGCACGACCCGCTGACCACCGCTCTGCCGTCCGGCGCGAGCCCGCGCCCGGTTTCGAAGCGCTTCGACTCACCACGGAGGGACACCGATGGGTACGCGTGAGATCACCGGCGGCTTCGACTGGCGCGACGGCCACCAGGTGGTGCGCGTCGAGGCGTGGGGCCCGGACGCGGTCCGGGTGCGGGTCGGTCTGCACGGTGTCCGCGATGACGTGCCCGGCGCGCTGGAACACCGGCCCGACGCCGAGGTCGACGTCGAGGTCGGCGCGGACCACGCCGTGCTGGTCAACGGCACGCTGCGGGTGGAGCTGGGCGACGGGCTGCTGCGGTTCGCCCGCGCGGACACGGGGTCCGAGCTGCTGGCCGAGGAGCGGATCCACTTCTGGTGGCCGGGCGCGCGGCAGTTCACCGCCACCGGCAACGGCTACCACCGGATCGCGCAGAACTTCCGCGCCTACGACGGCGAACGCCTCTTCGGCCTCGGGCAGCACCAGCACGGCCTGCTCGACCAGAAGGGCGCGGTGGTCGAGCTGGTGCAGCGCAACTCCGAGGTCACCATCCCGTTCCTGGTCTCCAGCCGCGGCTACGGGCTGCTGTGGAACTCACCCGCCGTCGGACGGGTGGAGCTGGGCGTCACCGGGACGCGTTGGGTGTCCGACAGCGCACGTCAGGTCGACTACTGGTTCACCGCGGGCGCGCCCGCCGACGTGCTGCGCAAGTACGCGGACGTGACCGGCCACGCGCCGCCGTTCCCGGAGTGGGCGGCCGGTTTCTGGCAGAGCAAGCTGCGCTACCGCTCGCAGGAGGAGTTGCTGGCGGTGGCCCGCGAGCACCGCGACCGCGGCCTGCCGCTGTCGGTGATCGTGGTGGACTTCTTCCACTGGACCCACCTCGGCGAGTGGCGATTCGACCCGGCCGAGTGGCCGGACCCGGCGGCGGCCGTGCGCGAGTTGGACGGGATGGGCGTCAAGCTCATGGTCTCGGTGTGGCCGTCGGTCAGCCCGCTGTCGCCGCTGTACCGGGAGATGACCGACCGGGGCCTGCTGCTGGCGTCCGAGGCAGGTCCGCCGGTGCACGCGGACTGGCCGGACAAGGGCGTGGCAGACGTGGTCGGCGTGTCGTTCTACGACCCGTTCGACCCGGAGGCCCGCGCGTTCGTCTGGGACCAGGTCAAGCGCAACTACTACGACCACGGCGTGCGGGTGTGGTGGCTGGACGCGTGCGAGCCGGAGCTCAAGCCCGGCACGCCGGCGAACCTGCGCACCCACGCCGGACCCGGCCAGGAAGTCCTCAACGCCTACCCGCTGCACAACGCCAAGGCGTTCCACGACGGCATGCGGGCGCAGGGCGAGACCGAGATCATCACGCTGAACCGCTCGGCGTGGGCGGGCAGCCAGCGCTACGGCGCGGCGCTGTGGTCCGGTGACATCCCGGCGACCTTCGAGTCCCTGTCCGCGCAGATCCGGGCCGGGTTGAACGTGGCGCTGTCCGGCATCCCGTGGTGGACCACCGACATCGGCGGCTTCCACGGCGGCGACCCGGACTCGCCCGAGTACCGCGAGCTGGTCGTGCGCTGGTTCCAGTACGGCGCGCTGTGCCCGTTGTTCCGCCTGCACGGCTACCGCGAACCGGCGACGCCGTTCAGCCCGGCCATGACCGGGGGCCCCAACGAGGTGTGGTCCTACGGCGAGGAAGCGTACGGGCACATCACCGCCGCCCTGCGGCTGCGCGAATCGCTGCGGCCGTACGTGGTGGCGCAGATGCGGGTGGCCTCCGAAACCGGTCTGCCGCCCATGCGCCCGTTGTTCGTGGACTTCCCGGACGACGAGGCCGCGTGGGCGGTGGACGACCAGTACCTGTTCGGCCCGGACCTCCTCGTCGCCCCGGTCTACCGGCTCGGTCGGCGATCACGCGAGGTGCTCCTCCCGGCGGGCGCGCGGTGGACCGACCGCGCGACCGGCGTGCTCCACGAGGGCGGCCAGACGCTCACGGTCGACGCACCGCTCGACCGCATCCCCCTCTTCGTGCGCGAAGGCGCACAACTTCCCTGATCCGACACAAAGGGGCGTTCTTCCGATGATTCTCAACCGCAGAGGCTTCCTGACCTTCACGGCGGCGGCCGGCGGCACCCTGCTGGTGGGTTGCGGCGGTCCGGCCGCGCAGCACACCGGCTCCGCGCTGGGCGAGGACGCGCTGGCCAAGGTGCTGCCGTCCTACGTCCCGGTGGAGTACGCCAAGCCGGACCTCCCCGGCGTGAACGGCTCACTGGCCGGCTACCTGAAGTTCCCCGCGAACCTGGTCGACGCCGTGAAGGACAAGGTTCTCAACGGCGGTGAGGTCACCGCGATGACGCCCGCGTTCTGGCCGCTGCCACCCGGTCTGGGTGAGAACTCCTACTGGGAGGCGGTCAACCAGCGCATCGGCGGCACGGTCAAGTTCGAGCAGGTGCAGGGCGCGGACTACCAGGCCAAGCTCGGCGCCATGGTGGCGGCCAAGCAGGTGCCCGAGATCACCGTGATGCCGACCTTCACCATCCCGCCGCGGTTCAGCGAGGGCGTGGGCCAGGTGTTCGCGGACCTGACCGACCTCCTCAGCGGCGACAACGTCAAGGACTACCCGCTGCTGGCCAACATCCCGTCCGAGTCGTGGCACGCGTGCGTCTACGGCGGCCGGCTCTACGGCGTGCCGTTCCAGGGCGAGATGTTCCCCGAGACGATCATGTACCGGCGCGACATCATCGAGCAGCTCGGCGGGCAGGCGCCCAAGAACGTCGACGAGTTCTTCCAGTTGTGCAAGAAGATCAACGACCCGGGCGCCAACCGGTGGGCGCTCGGTGACGTGTTCCGGTCGATGGTCCGGGTCTTCGGCGACCCGGGCGACTGGAGCCGCGACTCGTCGGGCAAGGTCGTGAACAAGATCGAGACCGAGGCCTACAAGGAAGCCGTCAAGTTCACCCGCTCGCTGTTCGAGGCGGGTTTCGTGCACCCCAACATCGTGGCGGGCGGCAACACCGGCATCAACGAGCTGTTCGAGGGCGGCCAGATGCTCATCCACCTGGCCGGCATGGGCTTCTGGGGCGAGGCGATGCGGCGGCAGCGGCCGACCAACCCGTCGTTCGGCCTGGAGGCCATGCCGCTGTTCGCGCACGACGGCGGCAAGCCCCGGTACATCGTCTCCGCGCCGACGGCGATGGTCACCCTGTTCCGCAAGGACCTCTCGGCCGACCGGATCAGGGAGCTGCTGCGGCTCACGAACTTCGTCGCCGCCCCGGTGGGCACCACCGAGCACTACCTGGTCAACTACGGCGTCGAGGGCAAGCACAGCGTCCGCGACGCCAGTGGCGCACCCGGCCTGAACGAGCTGGGCCGCAAGGAGGTCACCCTCACCTACGGGTTCATGTCCCGGGCGCCGGAGGCCATCATCGACGCCCAGTACCCGGACTTCGTCAAGGCCAAGCACGCCTGGTTCGCCGACGCCTACCAGCACCAGGTGCGCCCGCCCACGTTCGGCCTGCGCATCGAGGAGCCCGCGGAGTACACCAAGCTGCCCAAGGAGTTCGAGGACCGCACGGGCGACTTCCTGCGCGGGCGCCGTCCGCTGTCCGAGGTGGACCAGCTCGCCGAGGAGTGGCGCAAGGCGGGCGGCGACAAGCTGCGCGAGTTCTACGACAAGGCCCTCTCCGATGCCGGGCGCTGACCTGTTGGAACGGCCGTCCGTCCAGCCCCGCACGCCGGCAGCCGCCGGCCGGCGTGCGGGGTGGCGGCGCAGGCTGAAGCGGGACTGGGTGCTGCTGGTCATGGTGGCGCCCGCCATCGGGCTGCTCACCGTGTTCCACTACGTGCCGCTGCTGGGCAACGTGGTGGCGTTCCAGGACTACTCGCCGTTCGTGGGCATGGTCTACAGCCCGTGGGTGGGCGTGTCGAACTTCGCCCGGATCATGGAGGACCCGGAGTTCTGGTCCGCCACCGCCAACACGCTGGTCATCACCGCGTTCCAGCTGGTGTTCTACTTCCCGGTACCGATCGGGCTGGCGCTGCTGGTGCACAGCCTGATGAGCCCGCGGCTGCGGATGTTCGTGCAGAGCGTGGTCTACCTGCCGCACTTCTTCTCGTGGGTGCTGGTGATCACGCTGTTCCAGCAGATGCTGGGCGGCGCGGGCGTGCTCAACCAGGTGCTGCGCGCCAACGGCGTGGCGACGTTCGACGTGATGACCAATCCGGACCTGTTCATCGCCCTGGTGACGTCGCAGTCGGTGTGGAAGGACGCGGGCTGGGGCGCGATCGTGTTCCTGGCGGCCCTGGCCACCATCGACACCTCGCTGTACGAGGCCGCGGCGGTGGACGGCGCGGGCCGGTGGCGGCGGATGTGGCACGTGACGCTGCCCGCGCTGGTCCCGGTGATCGTGCTGCTGCTCATCCTGCGCCTCGGCGAGGCGCTGACCGTCGGCTTCGAGCAGTTCCTGCTGCAACGCGAGGCGGTCGGCCAGAAAGCCGCGGAGGTGCTGGACACCTACGTGTACTACACCGGCGTGGTCAACGCCGACTTCTCCTACGCCGCCGCGGCGGGCCTGATCAAGGGCGTGATCGGGTTGCTGCTGGTGCTGGCGGCGAACCGGGTGGCGCACATGGTGGGCGAGCAGGGGGTGTACTCGCGATGACGACGGCAGTCGGTTCCACCCGCCGCGACCCGCGGCGCCGGGGCGGGCGACCGGTGTGGGACGAGCCGCCCACCCGGATCGGCCAGACCGCCAAGGGCGTGCTGATCGGGTTGGTGCTGCTCGCCGTGCTGTTCCCGCTGTGGGTGGTGGTGGTCACCAGCTTCTCGCCGGCCGAGGCCATCACCAGGGCGGGCGGCCTGGTGATCGTGCCGGACGGGTTCAGCCTCGGCGCGTACGCCGAACTGCTCTCCGGCAGCGTGGTGACCAGGTCGGTGCTGGTCAGCACCGGTGTCACGGTCATCGGCACGCTGTTCAGCACGGTGGTGACGCTGCTGGCCGCCTACGGGCTGTCGCGTCCCGGGTCGTTCCTGCACCGGCCGCTGCTGTTCATGGTGCTGCTGACGTTCCTGTTCGGGCCGGGCCTGATCCCGACCTACCTGCTGGTCAACTCGCTGGGGCTGCTGGACACCTACGCGGCGCTGGTCCTGCCGGGCGCGGTGGCCGCGTTCAACCTGGTGGTGCTGCGGTCGTTCTTCATGAACCTGCCGCAGGAGGTCATCGACAGCGCGCGCATCGACGGCGCGAGCGAGTTCGGCGTGCTGACCCGGATCGTGCTGCCGCTGTCCAAGGGCGTCACGGCGGTCATCGCCCTGTTCTACGGGGTGGGCTACTGGAACGCGTTCTTCAACGCCTTCCTGTACCTCAACTCCAACGACAAGTGGCCGTTGCAGCTGGTGCTGCGCACGTACGTGCTGCAGGGCCAGTCGATCCCGGGCGCGAGCGCGGTCGACTCCACGCTGACCGGCACGGGCGGTGTGGTGGCCACGCTGGCGATCAAGATGGCGGTGATCGTGCTCGCGCTGGTCCCGGTGCTCGTGGTGTACCCGTTCGTGCAGAAGCACTTCACCAAGGGAGTGATCGTGGGGGCGATCAAGGGATGACGGGCCTGCGCTACGGCGGCGACTACAACCCCGAGCAGTGGCCCGAGGAGGTGTGGGCGCAGGACGTCGAGCTGATGCGCCGGGCGGGCGTGAACACCGTGACGGTCGGCGTGTTCTCGTGGGCCCGCATCGAGCCGCGGCCGGGTGAGCGGGACTTCGGCTGGCTGGACCGGGTGCTCGACCTGCTGCACGCGGGCGGGATCGACGTCTTCCTGGCCACGCCGACCGCCTCGCCGCCGCCGTGGCTCGGGTACCGGCACCCGGAGACGCTGCCGGTGGACTTCGACGGGCACCGGCTCGGCTACGGCTCGCGCAACCAGTTCTGCCCGTCCTCCCCGGTGTACCGGGAGCATGCGTTGGCGCTGGTGGAGGCGTTGGCGCGGCGGTACGCCGACCACCCGGCGCTGAAGTTGTGGCACGTGGGCAACGAGCTGGGCCAGGTGTGCCACTGCGACGTGACGGCCGGGCACTTCCGGTCGTGGCTGCGGGACCGGTACGGCTCGCTGGACGAGCTGAACACCGCCTGGCACACCACGTTCTGGAGCCAGCGCTACGGCGAGTGGGACGAGGTGATCCCGCCGCGCCGGGCGCCGTACCTGATCAACCCGGGCCAGCGGCTGGACTTCGCCCGGTTCTGCTCGGACGCGTTGCTGGCGTGCTTCCTGGCCGAACGGGACGTGCTGCGGCGGTTCACCCCGGACGTGCCGGTGACCACGAACTTCATCGGCCTGCAGGCGCCGATGGACTACTGGGAGCTGGCCCGGCACGAGGACGTCGTGTCGCACGACTGGTACGCCGACCCGTTCGACCCGAACGGGCACGTGATGAGCGCGTTGAGCTTCGACCTGATGCGGTCGCTGGCTGGCGGGCCGTGGGTGCTGATGGAGCAGGCGGCGAGCGCGGTGAACTGGCGCCGGCGCAACCCGCCGAAGCCCGCGGGCCAGTTGCGGGCGCAGTCCGTGCAGGCGGTGGCCCGCGGCGCGGACGCGGTGTGCTTCTTCCAGTGGCGTGCCTCGCGCGGTGGCGCGGAGAAGTTCCACTCGGGGATGCTGCCGCACGCCGGTCCGGACAGCCGGGTGTTCCGCGAGGTCGTCGCCCTCGGCGCGGACCTGCGGGCGCTGGCGCCGGTGGCGGGCACGTCGGTGACCGCGTCGGTGGCCGTGGTGCTGGACTGGGAGAGCTGGTGGGCCGCGCAGCTGGACGGGCACCCGTCGGGCGACTTCGACCTGCTCACCCGGCTGCGCGACTTCTACGAGCCGCTGTTCGACCTCGGCGTGACGGTGGACTTCGCGCACCCGTCCGCCGACCTGTCGGCGTACCGGCTGGTGGTGGTGCCGAACCTGTACCTGGTGCGGGACGCGCAGCCGTTGGTGTCCTTCGTGGCCGGTGGCGGCACGCTGGTGATGGGTTTCTTCTCCGGCGTCGTGGACGAGCACGACCGGGTGCACCTCGGCGGCTACCCCGCGCCGTTCCGGGAAGTGCTGGGGCTGCGCATCGAGGAGATGGTGCCGCTCGCGCCGGACGAGGTGCTGACGTGCACCTCCGAGTCGTTGGGCGGGTTCACCGCCGACTTCTGGTACGACGACCTGCGGGCCGAGGGAGCGGAGGTCGTCGCGTCGCTGGTCGACGGCGTGCCCGTGGTGCTGCGCAACTCCTACGGCTCCGGTACGGCCTGGTACGTGGGCACCCGGCCGTCCGCCGGGGCGATGAGGCGACTGCTCGCGCGGGTGGTGGCGGAGGCCGGGGTCGAACCCGTGCTCGACCCGCCGCGCGGGGTGGAGGCGGTGCGCCGGGGCGACGTGCTGTTCCTCGTCAACCACGGCGTCGCCGACGTGCGGCTGGACGTGCCGGGCGCGCACGTCGACCTGCTCACCGGTGCGACCGTCACCGACTGCGTGACGCTGGGGAAGTACGGCGTCGCGGCCCTGGCGCCGCCGCTACCCTCCGGTGGATGAGCGACAACCACGTCGTGGTCATCACCACCACCGACAGCGAGGACGCGGCGGGCACCCTGGCGAAGGCGATCGTGGAGGCGCGGCTGGCCGCGTGCGTGCAGATCAGCAGCCCGATCCGGAGCGTCTACCGGTGGGACGGCGAGGTGCACGACGACCGCGAGTGGCAACTGTGGATCAAGACCGCCTACGACCGGGTGGACGAGCTGACCGAGTTCGTCAAGGCGCGGCACACCTACGACGTGCCCGAGGTGCTGGCCCTGCCGGTGCTCGGCGGCAACCCCGACTACCTGGCCTGGCTGACCGACGAGACCCGGCCCGCGTGAGCGGTGCCCGGCGGGTGGCGGTCCGCGCCCCAGCGGACCGCCACCCGCGCGGTCACTCGGACGTGGTCCGGGCGCGTTCCTCGGCGCGGTCCTGCGCCAGCGACGCGCGGAACGCCTTCAGCTCCCGCTTGACCACCGGCGCCAGCAGGTACAGGCCGATGATGTTGAACAGGGCCAGCGTGAACAGCACCGCGTCGGCGAAGTCCAGCACGCTGCCCAGCGTGAGCACCGACCCGACCACGGTGAACGCGCAGAACAGCACCCGGTAGGCGGTCTCGCTGCCCTTGCTCTTGCCGAACAGGTAGACCCACGCCTTCTCGCCGTAGTAGCTCCACGTGATGATCGTGGACACGGCGAACAGGACGACGGCCACCGTCAGCACGTACGGGAACCACGGCAGCACGGTGCCGAAGGACTCCGACGTGACCGTGACGCCGTCCGGGCGCGGACCGCCCGCGGCGACGGTGGCCTGGGCGTCCTTCCAGAACTGGGTCTGCGCCACGACGATGGTCAAGGCGGTCATCGTGCAGATGACCACGGTGTCGATGAACGGTTCGAGCAACGCCACGTAACCCTCGGTGACCGGGCGGCGGGTCTTCACCGCCGAGTGCGCGATGGACGCCGAGCCCAGGCCGGCCTCGTTGGAGAACGCGGCCCGCTGGAACCCGACGATCAACGCGCCGACAGCGCCTCCCGCGACGCTGTCGGCGCTGAACGCACCGGAGACGATCTGCCCGATCGCGTCCGGGATCGTGGTGATGTTCAGCAGGATCACGACGAGGCACGCCGAGACGTAGAGGATCGCCATCGCGGGCACCAGCTTGCCGGTGACCCGGCCGATCGACTTGATGCCGCCGATGATGACCGCGCCGACCACCAGCGCCAGGACGATGCCGAAGACGAGCGCCGCGCCGTCGCCGCCCAGGAAGCCGTCCGAACCGCCGGTCACCGACCTCAGCTGCGCGAACGTCTGGTTCGCCTGGAACATGTTGCCGCCCGCGATCCCGAAGAACAGGATCATGATCGCCGCGCCGACGGCGAGCACCCGGCCGACGCCGCGCCCGGCCGGGTTGGGGAACCGCTCGGCCAGGCCCTTGCGCAGGTAGTGCATGGGACCGCCGGACACCGAGCCGTCCGCGTGCACGTCCCGGTACTTCACGCCCAACGTGCACTCGACGAACTTCGTGCACATCCCGAGCAGGCCGCACACGATCATCCAGAACGTCGCGCCCGCGCCGCCGATGGTCACCGCGACGCCGACACCGGCGATGTTGCCCAGGCCGACGGTGCCCGACACGGCGGAGCTGAGCGCCTGGAAGTGGCTGATCTCACCGGGGTCGTCCGGCTTGCTGTGCTTGCCGCGCACGATCCGCAGCGCCGTGCCGAAACCGCGGAGCTGGATGACGCCGAAGTACGCGGTGAAGATCGCCGCGGCCAGCACCAGCCAGCCGACGATCCACGGGAACGTCACGCCGAAGACCGTGACCTCGGCGAAGATGAAACCGGAGACGGCCTCCGAGATCGGGGTGAAGGCCTTGTTGATCGCCTCTTCCACCGAGGACAGGGCGCCGCCCTCGGCGGCGAGGACGGTCGGTGGTGGTGGCAAGGGTGGACTTGTGGTCATGGGCGCGTAGTGGACCGCATTCGGTGAGCCGACAGAAGTGGACTTGAGCATCTCTTTAGGTTCGGTTCACCTCCGGGACGCCTGCGGCGGCACCCGCCCGACGCCGGGTGGTTTCGCGGGCCGGCGCCGGGCCACCCTTCGGGCATGGTCCCGACACCGGCCCACGACCTGTACCGGCGTTGGCTCGACGAGCTGTGGAACGGCCGCCCCGACGTGGCCGCGCGCCTGGTCACCGACGACTTCGTCGGGCACTGGCCGGACCGCGAGGTCACCGGACCCGTCGAACTCGCCGACGTCGTCGGCCAGACCCACGCGATGTTCACCGACCTGTCGTTCCGGCTCGACGTCGGGCCCGTCGTGGACGGCGACCTCCTGGCGGCGCGCTGGACGGGGCGCGGTCGCACGCCCGAGGGGCTGATGACCTTCATCGGCCACGACATCCTGCGGGTCCGGGACGGCCGGTTCGCCGAGTACTGGGTCGCGACCTGGACCGGCGGCTGACCGGCGGCCCTCACAGGCCCAGTCGCCGCCGGAGCAGGGTGGCGGTGTGCACGGGTTCGGCGGCCGTGCCGTGGCGGACCTGCGTGCGGCAGCTGAAGCCGTCCGCCACGACCGCCGTGTCGCCCTCCGCCGACCGCACGGCCGGGAACAGGGTCTGCTCGCCGACCGCCATCGACACCTCGTAGTGCCCGCGCTCGAACCCGAAGTTGCCCGCCAGCCCGCAGCACCCCTCCAGCACCGACGCGTCCACCCCGGTCTTGGCCAGCAGCTCCCGGTCGGCGTCCAGGCCGATCTCCGCGTACTGGTGGCAGTGCGGCTGCACGACCGCCCGCCCACCGCCCGCCACCGGCTCGACCAGCGGCGACACGTGCTCGGCGAACGTGCGCACCGACTCGGCCAGCCGCACCACGTCCGGGTCGTCGCCCGCGACCTCCAGCGCGTCGGACCGCAGGAACGCCGTGCAGCTGGGCTCCAACCCCACCACCGGCACGCCGTCCCGCGTCCACGGCCGCAGCACCCGGACCGTCCGCCGGACCACCCGCCGCGCCACGCCGAGCTGACCGGTGGAGAACCACGTCAGCCCGCAGCACACCGCCGACTTCGGCACCTCCACCCCCTGGCCGACGTGCCCGAGCACCGCCGCCGCGTCGAACCCGATGCCCGGCTCGAAGTGGTTGGTGAACGTGTCCGGGAACAGCAGCACCCGATCACCGCCACCGGCCGGCGTGAACCGCGACTGGAACGACCGCACCGGCGTCGGCAGCGGCCGTTCCGGGGCCACGCCGCCGAACCCCCCGAACCGCGCGGTGAGCCCGTTCACCAGCCGCAGCCGCAGCCACAGCGGCAGCCACCCCATCGAGTAGTGCGCCGCCGGCCGCACCCGTCCCCGGTAGTGGTGGTGCAGGAACTCCGCCTTGTAGGTGGCCATGTCCACGTCCACCGGGCAGTCCCGCTTGCACCCCTTGCAGCCCAGGCACAGGTCCAGCGCCTCCCGGACCTCGTCGGACCGCCACCCGCCGCGCACCACCTGCCCGCCCAGCATCTCGAACAGCAGCCGCGCCCGGCCGCGCGTGGAGTGCTTCTCCTCCTTCGTCACCCGGTAGCTCGGGCACATCACCCCGCCGGACGTGTTCAGGCACTTGCCCACGCCCACGCACCGCCGCGTCGCCGCCGCCAGGTCACCGCCGTCGGCGTGCAGCGCGAGCGCGGCCCGGGTCGGGATCACCGGCGGCGCGACCAGCACGCGCAGGTCGGCGTCCAGCTCGAGGGGCGCGACGATCCGACCGGGGTTCATCCGGTTGTCCGGGTCGAACGCCGCCTTGAACCGCCCGAACGCCTCGATCGCGGCCGGCGGGTACATCCGCGGCAGCAGCTCCGACCGCGCCTGCCCGTCGCCGTGCTCGCCCGACAGGGACCCGCCGTGCGCCACCACCAGGTCGGCCGCGTCCTGGAGGAACGACCGGTGCCCGCGCCGGAAGTCGAAGTCGATCCGGACGTGCAGGCAGCCCTCGCCGTAGTGCCCGTAGGTGATGCCACGCCGGCCGTGCCCGGCCAGCAACGCGTCGAACTCCCGCAGGTAGGCGCCCAGCCGCTCGGGCGGCACGGCCGCGTCCTCCCACCCCGACCACGCCTCGCCGCCGTCGGGCATCCGGGTCGCCAGCCCCGCGCCGTCCTCCCTCACCCGCCACAGCGCGCGCTGTCGTCCCGGGTCGGTCACCACCAGCGAGTGCGGTGCGAGCGCGGCGGCCTGGTGCGCGACCGAGTCCTCCACCGCCTCCACGAACAACCAGCTCTGGCCAGGGGGCAGCAACCGCCACGAGTCGCCCGCCGCCTGGACCAGCTCGAGGTTCAGGCCCTCGATCGTGAGCACGTCCAACTCGCGCAGGTGCGGCGCCAGGTCGGCGGCGTCGTAGGGGCCGTCGAAGCCGAGCACCGCCAGCACCCGGCGCGGCGGCGCCTCCACCAGCCGCACGGTCGCACCGAGCACCGTCGCGCACGTGCCCTCCGAGCCGACCAACGCCCTGGTCAGGTCCGGCAGCGCGTCCAGCCGGTAGCCCGACACCCGCCGGTCCAGCGCGGGGAACCACGACGGGTCCGCCTCGGGCAGGTCCAGCGGCGGGGGAGTGCGGGTGTCGAACCGTCGGCCGTCGGCCAGCAGCACGTCGAGCGCGTGCACGTTGTCGCTGGTCTTGCCCCAGGCGACGGAGTGCGCGCCGCACGCGTCGTTGCCGATCATGCCGCCGAGCGTGCAGCGGGAGTGGGTGGACGGGTCGGGCCCGAACACCAGCCCGTGCGGCCGGGCGGCGTCGTTGAGCCGGTCCAGCACCACCCCCGGCTGCACCACCGCGACCCGCTCGACCGGGTCCACCGAGATCACCCGGTCGAGGTACCGGGAGAAGTCGATCACCAGCCCTTCGCCGGCCGAGTTGCCCGCGATCGACGTACCCGCGCCCCGGTTGGTGATCGGCACGCCGTGCTCGACCGCCACCCCGACCGCCGCCACCACCGCGTCCACCGACCGGGGCCGCACCACGACCTCGGGCACGTGGCGGTAGTTCGACGCGTCGACGGAGTACAGCGCGCGGTCGCCGGGCTCGGCGAGCACGTCGCCGTCCACCGCGGCCCTGAGTCGTTCGACGAAACCGGTCACCGGCCGATTGTGATCCACCACCGGCCAGTGGTGGCGTACTTGGGGGTAGGAGATAGCCTCGCCCGCATCAACCAGCAGCGATGGGAGCAAGCGTGTCGAGGTCCGTTCTGGTCACCGGCGGCAACCGGGGCATCGGTCTGGCGATCGCGCGGGCGTTCGCCGCGCAGGGCGACAAGGTCGCGGTGACGCACCGCGGGTCCGGCGCGCCCGAGGGCCTGCTCGGCGTCAAGTGCGACGTGACCAGTTCCGCCGAGGTCGACGCGGCGTTCGCCGAGGTCGAGGCCGCGCACGGGCCGGTCGAGGTGGTCGTGGCCAACGCGGGCATCACCGACGACACCCTGCTGCTGCGGATGACCGACGACCAGTTCTCCCGCGTCCTCGACGCCAACCTGACCGGCGCGTTCCGGGTCGCGCAGCGCGCGTCAAAGGGCATGCTGCGCAAGCGCTACGGCCGCATCGTGTTCATCTCGTCCGTCGTCGGCCACCTGGGCGGCGCGGGCCAGGTCAACTACGCCGCCAGCAAGGCGGGCCTGGTCGGCGTGGCCCGGTCGATCGCCCGCGAACTCGGCACCCGCAACATCACCGCGAACGTCGTCGCACCCGGGTTCATCACCACGGACATGACCGACGCGCTGCCCGAGGACCGCAAGAAGCAGATCCTCGCCCAGGTGCCGTCGGGCCGCTACGGCACGACCGACGAGATCGCCGCCGCCGTCACGTTCCTGGCCTCCGACGCCGCCGCCTACATCACCGGCGCGGTGCTGCCGGTGGACGGCGGCCTCGGCATGGGCCACTGAGCCAAACACCAAGCACAACATCTCGGAGGACGGGTTTCAGTGACGGGACTGCTCGAAGGCAAGCGGCTGCTGGTCACCGGCGTGATCACCGACGCGTCGATCGCCTTCCACGTGGCCAAGGTCGCGCAGGAGCAGGGCGCCCAGGTCGTGCTCACCGGCTTCGGCCGGCTGAGCCTCGTTGAGCGGATCGCCAAGCGCCTGCCGCAGCCGGCGCCGGTGGTCGAGCTCGACGTGCAGAACCAGGAGCACCTGGACACGCTGGCCGACCGGGTGCGCGAGCACGTGGACGGCCTGGACGGCGTGGTGCACGCGATCGGCTACGCACCGCCGTCGTGCCTGGGCGCGCCGTTCATGGACGCGCCGTGGGAGGACGTGTCCACGGCCGTGCACGTCTCTGCCTACTCCTACAAGGCACTGGTCAAGGCCACCCTGCCGCTGATGGGTCCGGGCTCGTCGGTGGTCGGCCTCGACTTCGACGCCCGCCAGACCTGGCCCGCCTACAACTGGATGGGCCCGGCGAAGGCCGCGTTCGAGGCGATCAACCGCTACCTCGCCCGCGACCTGGGTCCGCAGGGCATCCGGGTCAACCTGGTCTCCGCCGGCCCCGTCCGCACCATGGCCGCCAAGTCCATCCCCGGCTTCGCGCAGCTGGAGGCCATGTGGGGCGAGAAGGCCCCGCTGGGCTGGAACGTGGACGACCCCGAGCCGGTCGCCAAGTCGGTGTGCGGACTGCTGTCCGACTGGTTCCCCGCCACCACCGGCTCGATGGTGTTCGTCGACGGCGGCGTCCACTTCCTAGGCCTCTAGGCAGGACCGAGGCCCCTTCGGAAGCGACTCGCGCCTTTGCATTTGGTAGCCGATTCGCGCCGATTTTACATGGGGTTCGGGTGCTTTAGGCTGGTCGAAGCCGGGCAGGCTTGGCGGGCGCTCTTCCCGCCAGGCCTGCCCGGCTTTGGCCTGCCTGGAGTGCCCGTAAGCTTGATCTTTAACCTCGGGGTTGGTGGCGTGGACCCCGGTTG
>NZ_LWLC01000002.1:0-223784 GCF_001905065.1 Saccharothrix sp. CB00851 | reverse complement strand
AGGACACGCCGAGGAACGCATGATCACCCTGACCTTTCAAGATCTGTAGGAGGGTTTCGTGTCATCCCGCCGACCTGGCGCAGCCTTACCGCACGTGTCAAGGGCGGCGCGTCCAGCCTTGCCTCCTACTTCACTGGGACCTCGCGCCGCCCTTGACGCGTGTGGTAACCCGGAGGGAGGTCGGTGGGATGACACGGAGTCCGGGACCACCAACCCAACCGGAGTTCCCAACCCAACAAGACCGAGACGGGACCGGGGAATGTCATCCTGCTGATCTGCCCGTCCGGCGAGGACGCATTTCAAAGCTTTTGATCTTTTCGGATGACTGATCCGTTCACATCGGCAGGCGGGGTGGCCCAGTCGGTAGCGGCAACCTGTCGGGCCAGGTTCCGGATCTGGTTCGGAGGGATGCCGGAGTTCAGGGCAGCTCGCAACAGCCCGGTCAGGCGATGGCGCGGGTGGGCCTCCTCGGCTCGATCCAGGGCCAAGTAGGCGAGAGGGCCATTCCCCTTGATGTAAGCCGAGAAGGCGAGGAGAGCGGCCGGTTCCGCGCGTTCCGGGGTCGGGCACGCCCGGATCAGTTCGGTCCACAGGGCTTCGGCGTTCCGGGCGTGGTCGCTGGTGCAGTAGACCAGGCTGGCGTCCCTGGTCAACGGGTTCGACAGGGCGTGGGCCAGGTCGGCGACCTCCTCGTCGGTCAACGGGCGTTTTCGGGTGCCCGCACGGAGGACCTCGGCGTGGATCAGGTCTCGGTGGCGGGTGGGGACGATGTCGTCCGGGTGTGGGAACTCGGCGGACAGGCGGTTGAGCAGGGTGGTTCGGCGGGACAGCGCGGCCGGTGGGTCCGGGGTCAGCAGGTCGGCCAGCGCCTGGCGGTTCGGGTAGGTGACGTGACCGTCCGCCGCGGACGCCGCGGCGAACGCCGTGCTCGACGGGTCCGGCACGAGGCCGGTGGTGCCCACGTCGTGGTAGTCGAACCAGCGCTCGCCCTTGGCCGTCGCACGCGTCCACACCGCCAGCAGGAGCGGCACGTCGGCCTCGTAGAGGGCGTCGTCCAATTCGTCGACCAACGCGTCGTGCGGCAGGTCCTCGGGAGGATCACCCGAACCGCCGCCGATCACGACCACCACCGCGTCGTCACCGCGGCACCTGGCCAGCGGCGCGATGAGCAGGTCGGCCACGCGGTGCGATACGCCGGGTGGTGGCAGGTCGATGCGCAAGGTCATGGTCACGTCGTGGTCGCGGACCACCAGGACCACGACCGAATCGGACGGGTGGAAGCCGAGCAGGTGCGGCACGGCGGCGATCAGGTCGCCCGGGTCGCGCAGGCGGGTCGGTGGCAGGAGCTTCGTCATGGGTCCGACCTTGGCGGAATGGGGTCCCGGTCGGCCGGCGGTCGGTGGCGATCTGTGGACAACTCGAAAAGGGCCGCTCCCACCGAAGTGGGAGCGGCCCGGCGACCTGCGGAAACTCAGCAGCTCGGTGCCACTTGACCGTCCGAACCTGTGTACACGTAGGCATCGGAGATGTAACCCGACCCGATCTTGTCCCACAGGTTGGTGGTGCCGTACTTGCCGGTGATCGTCTCACCGCGCGCCTGGCAGCTGATCGTCACCGTCGCGCCGTTGGCCACCGAGCCGACGGCCGCGTACTGCGTGCCCGGCCCCGACCGGATGGTCACCGACGCGCCGCTGTCGGTGCCGACCGTGCCGGTCACGCTGGTGCCGCACGAGTTGCGGCTGGTGTAGCTGCGCGTGCCCCAGTAGTAGATCTGCGTCCCGTTGAACCTGATCTTCTGGTCGACGCCGTTGAGCCTCTGCTCGTAGTGCAGGTGCGGCCCGGTGGAACCGCCGGTCGACCCGACGGTGCCGATCCGCTGGCCGATCCGGACCGACTGCCCCACGGACACGGCCTGCGTGGCCAGGTGCGCGTACCGGGTGCGCCAACCGCCACCGTGGTCGATCTCGACCCACCGCCCGTAGCTGGTGCTGCCGGTGTTCGCGACCCGGGTGACACTGCCACCCGCCGACGCGACCACCGGGTCGCCGTCGTCGTTGGCCCGGTTGAAGTCGACCGAGTTCGCGGGGCTGTGGTTGGTGCGGGTCTGGCCTTCCCACACCTGGTTGCACGGGAACGGCATCTGGAAGTTCGGCGCCGCGGCGGCCTCGCCCTGCGTGAGGACGAGGCCGATCAGCGGCGCCACCAAGGCCGTGACGAACACGCGTCGGCTCATCTGCCACCTCCTTGACGACTGGGGGTGGTCATCCGACCACGCGCAGCCGCCTTAGTGGAACACTTACCAGATGTTGAGTTGGTGAATTAGTTCCTAACCAACCGAACGGCGCAACGACCCGTAGCCCACTCAGCAGTTGCGGCTGGTGTAGTTGCGGGTGCCCCAGTAGAAGATCTGCGAGCCGTTGAACACGATCCGCTGCGGCACGCCGTTCAACAGCTGCTCGAAGTGCAGGTGCGGCCCGGTGGAACCGCCGGTCGAGCCGACGTCGCCGATGCGCTGACCCCGCCTCACGGCCTGGCCGACGCTCACCCGCTGCACCGACAGGTGCGCGTACCGGGTGCGCCACCCACCGCCGTGGCCGATCTCGATCCACCGGCCGTAGCTCGTGCTGCCGGTGTTCTCCACGCGGGTCACCGTGCCGCCGGCGGACGCCACGACGGGGTCGCCGAGGTCGTTGGCGCGGTTGAAGTCGACCGCGTTGGCCGGGCTGTGACTGGTCCGGGTCTGCCCCTCCCACACCTGGTTGCACGGGAACGGCAGCTGGAACGCGGGCGCCGCGACGGCCTCGCCCTGCGTGAGGGCGAGGCCGATCAACGGTGCGACCAGTGCCGTGACGAACGCGCGGCGGGTACGGCTCATCTGCCACCTCCTTGACGACTGTGGCGGAGATCCGACCACAACCGCGCCCGTCAGTGGAAGAGTTTCGAAGTAGACGCTGCGTGAATTACTTTCTAACCCACCGATCGGCGCAACGCGGTGACGCCACCGACGACGGGCAGTTCCAGCACCGTCGACGTCAGGTCGATCGACAGCCCCGCGCCCGGCCGCGGCCGCAACGTGTAGTCGTGGTCAGAAGAGATCAGCACGAACTCCACCCGGTGACCAGACGGGACCACGTAGTCGTTCGGCTCCAGCTCCACCTCGACCCGGTACCGCTTGCCCGGCTCGATCGGCTTGGTCCGCGACGGCGACACCCGGTTCTGCGGGTCGGTCCACCCCCGCGTGATCACGTGCGACGTGCCGTCCGGCGCCCGGTCCACCAGCAACGCGGTCACGTTGGCCGCGGGCCGGTCGAACGAGATCGCCAGGTCGACCCGGGCGACACCGGAGAACCGGACCGGCGCGGTGGTCGGCGCGGTGGCGTAGGAGAGCCGGTTGCCGGAGCTGGGCAGGTCGACCAGGTCCTCGGCGAGCTTGGACGCGTCGTCGCGCAACGACTCCACCACCGCGTTCCCGGGCACGGGCTGGAACCGCAACGCGCCCTTGGCGGTGCCACCCGCCCACGGGTACACGCGCGCGGTCGACGTGCCGGGAGCGGGCCAGTCGGCCTCATCCACCCAGGTGGTCTTGTCCTCGCGCTGGATCGTCGCCTTGGGCTCGCGCTCGATGCCGTTGTCGACGCCGTACAGGTAGTGGCTGAACCACCGGTTGATCGTGCGCCGCCACTCGACCGAGCGCAGCGTGTCGGGGTCTGTGTGCCCGGACTGGTGCAGCCAGATCTTGTGCTCCACACCGTGCTTGCGCAGCGCCTCGTACCACTGCGCGACGTGCTTGACCTTGACGTTCCAGTCGCTCAACCCGTGCACGGCCAGCACCGCGGCCCGCACCTTCGACGCGTCCTTGACGTAGTTGCGCTCGTCCCAGAACTCGCTGTAGTCGCCGGTCACCCGGTCCTGGCGGGCCGCGACGTCGGCGATCACGGGCTTGCAGATCTCCCGGTCCGCGCGCGTGTAGACGTACTCCGCCAGCACGTCGAGGTCCTCGCCCTGGAACCCGCCGGGCGCCACCACCGCGCCGTCGGCCCGGTAGTAGTCGTACCAGCTGGAGATGGCCGCGATGGGCACGATGGCCTCCAGGCCCTCGACCCCGGTGGCGGCGACGGCGTTGGGCAGGGTGCCGTTGTACGACACGCCCATCATGCCGACCTTGCCGGTGGTCCACCCCGCCACGACGGGGGCGCCCGCCGCGTCACGGGCGGTGGTGCGGCCGTTGAGCCAGTCGACCACGGACTTCGAGCCGACGGTCTCGTTGTGCCCGCCCGAGGTGGGGCAGCCGGACGACTTGCCGGTGCCCAGCGACTCGGCGTACACCACGGCGAAGCCGCGGGAGAGGAAGTAGTCCTCGTAGCGCCCGGACCTGATCGGCGCGGGGTTGGGCCCGACGGCGGCGGCGATCCGCTCGTCCGCCTGCGCCTTGAGCAGCGACCCGTCGCGCTTGTCGTACCCGCCGCGGCGGTTGGGCACGTACAGCTCGACGTCGACGCCGTGGTTGGCCACGTCGTTGCCGCCGGAGAAGTACGGGCTGTTGAAGTACACGACCGGCACCTTCAGCCCGCGGTCGGTGGCCTTCTGGCGCACCACCTCGGTGTAGACCTCGTCGTCGCGCCCGTCGCGGTCGCTGTCGACCGGCGCGCGCACCCACACGCTCTCGCGCACCACGTCCTTCGGGTCGAAGACGGGTTGCGCCTCGCCACCGACGAACACCGGGCCCTCCGCCGCGGCCTGCGCCACCGCGGGCGCGAGCCCCACCGTGACCAGAGCGGCGAGCACCGCGGCTCTCCGTGCACCCTTCACGACCGAACCCCCATCATGTGTAGGACAGGTTTGCGGCTGACCCTCCCCCGCGCCACAACCGGTGTCAAGCACGTCCGGAGTCCACTGTGGACGTCACCCGAACACCCGACGAACGGCCCCTTGACCAGCGACGGAGACCTGTGCAGACTCGCCGGGGCCATGCGTGACTTCATCGCCGCGCTGCCCAAGGTGGAACTGCACGTCCACCTCGTCGGGTCAGCCTCCCCCGCCACCGTCCTCACCCTCGCCCGCCGGCACCCGCAGCGCGGGGTACCGACCGACGAGGCCGACCTGCTCCGGTTCTACGAGTTCACCGACTTCGGCCACTTCATCGACGTCTACGCGGCGGTGAACGACCTGGTCACCACGGGCGACGACGTCGCCGCGCTGGTGCTGGGCCTGGCCGCGGAGCAGGCGCGGCGCAACGTCCGCTACGCCGAGGTGACCGTGAGCGCGACCAGCCACCTGCGGGCCGGCATCGCGCCGGAGGAGCTGGACGAAGCGCTGACCACCAGCCGTGAACGGGCGAAGGCCGAGCACGGCGTCGAGCTGGCGTGGGTGTTCGACATCCCGGGGGTGTGGGACCGGGACTTCGGCTTGACCAGCGCGAAGTACGCCGTCACGCACCGGCCGCCGGGCACCGTCGGCTTCGGCCTGGGCGGGTTCGAGGCGGACGCGCCGCGGCGGGCGTTCCGGGAGGCGTTCACCATCGCCCGGGACGCGGGCCTGCACTGCGTGCCGCACGCGGGCGAGACCACCGGCCCCGACCAGGTCCGGGAAGCGCTGGACGACCTGCACGCCGAGCGGATCGGCCACGGCACCAGCGCCGCGCGGGACCCGGAGCTGCTGCGCAGGCTGGCCGCCGAGCGGATCACGCTGGAGGTCTGCCCGACTTCGAACCTCCGCACGGCCGCGGTGAAGGACATCGGGGACCACCCGTTGCCGAAGCTGCTCGACGCGGGCGTGCCGGTCACCCTGGCCACGGACGACCCCGGCATGTTCCACACCGACCTGGACCGCGAGTACCTGCTGTGCCACGAGGCGTTCGGCCTGGGCAAGCCGGAGCTCGCGGAACTGGCCCGCACCGGGGTACGGGCCAGCTTCGCGCCGGAAGACCTCAAACGTGCACTGCTGGCCGAGATCGACGGGCTCGGCCACTGACACCGCTCGCCACCGCCACGCCGAGCGCGGCCAGCGCCATGGCCGCGCCCACCCAGTTGGGCGAGGTGTAGCCGAGGCCGGCGTCGATCGCCACGCCGCCCAGCCACGCGCCCGCCGCGTTGCCGAGGTTGAACGCGGCGATGTTCGCGGCCGACGCGAGCGCGGGCGCGCCCGACGCCTGCTCCAGCACCCTGGCCTGCAACGGCGCCACGGTCGCGAACCCGAACACGCCGAACACCGCGATCGTGACGGCCGCTGGCACCGGCCACCGCGCCGTGAACACGAAGACCACCAACACCACCGCGAGCAGACCCAGGAACGCGTACAGGCTGGGCATCAGCCGGCGGTCCGCCGCACGCCCGCCGATCACGTTGCCGACGCACAGCCCGGCACCGAACAGCACCAGCAGCCACGTCACCGCACCCGGCGAGAACCCGGCCACCTCGGTCATCATCGGCGCGACGTAGGTGAACGACGCGAACACCGCGCCGAACCCGAGCGCCGTCGTCACCAGGGCCAGCCACACCCCCGGCCGCCGGAACACCGCCAGCTCGCCGCGCAGGCCGTCCGACGCGGGCTGCGGCGGCACCAGCGCCATGATCCCCACCAGCCCGGTCACGCCCAGCGCGGTCACCGCCCAGAACGTCGACCGCCACCCGAACGCCTGCCCCAGCGCCGTGCCCGCCGGCACGCCGAGCACGTTGGCCGCGGTCAACCCGGTGAACATCATCGCGATCGCCCGCGCCCGCCGGTCCGGCGCGACCAACCCGGCCGCCACCACCGAGCCGACGCCGAAGAACGCGCCGTGGCACAGCGCGGCGACGACCCGTCCCGCCATCAACAACGCGTAGTCGTCGGCCACCGCGCACACCAGGTTGCCGAAGATGAACAACCCCATCAGGCCGACCAGCAGCTGCTTGCGCGGCAGCCGCGACCCGCCCGCCGTGATCAGCGGCGCGCCGACCACGACGCTGAGCGCGTAGCCGGAGACCAGCAGCCCTGCCGACGGGATCGACACCCCGAGATCACCCGCCACCTGCGGCAACAGGCCCACGATCACGAACTCGGTGGTCCCGATGCCGAACGCGCCGACGGCCAGCGCGAGCAACGCGGGCGGCATCATCGGGCACCCAACCAGGTCCGCAACTCACCCAGCAGCACGCGGTACTCGTCCAGCACACCGTCCATCAACACGAACGGGTGAATCGTGCCCTCGAACTCGCGCAGCACCACCGGCACACCGGCCGCCGCCAGCTTCGCCGCGTACCGCTCGCCGTCGTCACGCACCGGGTCGTGCCCGGCGATGGCCACGAACGCGGGCGGCAGCCCGTCCAGCGACGCGCGCAGCGGCGCGGCGAGCTCGGAGACCGGCGCCGAGCCGAGGTAGTGCGACCAGAACCAGCGCATCGTCCCCGTCGACAGCCCGTAGCCGGTCGCTCGGTCCACATAGGACCGGGTGGTGAAGTCGGCGTCCAGCGCCGGTACCACCAGCACCTGGAACGCGAGCCGGTCGCGGGCCTCCAGCGCCACCGCGGCGGCGAGGTTGCCGCCCGCGCTGTCACCCATCACCCCGATCCGCGCCGGGTCGACGTCCACCGACGCCGCGTGCTCGAACAGCCACGCCGTGGCCGCGTACGAGTCGTCCAGCGGCACGGGGAACGGGTGCTCCGGCGCCTTCTGGTAGTTCACCGCGAACACCGCGTGCCCGGTGGCGTTGGCCAACGCGCGCAGCGCCACGTCGTAGATGTCGAGGTTGCACGTCACCCAGCCGCTGCCGTGCAGGAACAGGATCGCGGGGAACGGGCCGTCGCCCTCGGGGTAGTAGATCCGCGCGGGCAGGTCGGCCGTCGGGCCGGGCACGAAGAGGTGCGAGACGCGGGCCACCGGCTCCGGCGCGCCCTGGAACGCCAGGAACCCCCACTGCGCCTGCCGTGCCTCGAAGACGGTCAACTCCTCCAACGCGGGCGCGCCCGCCAGCTTCTCCAGTACCGAGCGCGCCTGCTCGTTCAATGGCATGAACCGATCATCCGATGACCAGCGGTGATAAGTCCAAGGCATGCTCTTTCTCGAACCCATAAGCTGAAGTCATGACGTTGCGGCAGTTCGAGTACCTGGTCACGGTCGTGGACGAAGGCTCCTTCACCCGGGCCGCCGAACTGCTGCACGTCACGCAGCCCGCCCTCTCCCACCAGATCCGCGCCTTGGAACGGGCCGTGGGCGCGCGACTGCTGGACCGGTTGCCCCGCGCCGTCCGCCTCACGCCCGCCGGTCGTGCCTGGCTGCCGCACGCCCGTGCCGCGTTGGCCGAGGCGGAGCGCGCGCTCACCGCCGCACGACGCACGGCGGGCGTGGAGTGCGGTGAACTGCGCGTGGCCACGCTCTACTCGCTCACCCTCGGCGTGCTGCCGCCGGTGCTCCGGTGTTGGCGCGCGGAACACCCGGACGTGCGGATCCGCCTGTTCGAGCACCGGCACGCCGACGAGTTGCGCGAGGCGATGGCCGAGGGGCAGGCCGACATCGCGATCGGACCCGAGCCGGTGAACTGGGTCGGCTTCCAGCAGCGACTGGGTGTGGAGGAGTTCGTGATCGTGCTGCCGCCCGACACGCCCCACCGCGAGCCGATCGACCTGCGCGCGCTCGCCGACGTCGGCTGGGTGCACTACGCGCCGGGCAACGGGCTGGCCGACCTGGTCGACGCGGCGTGCGCGGACCGGGGCTTCCAGCCGGGGGCGGCCGTGCGCACCGAGCAGACCGCGGCGGCACCCGTGCTGGCCGCGTCGGGGCTCGGGCCCGCGCTCGTGCCGCGCAACATCGTGCCGGAGACGTTCGACGGCGCGGTCCTACGCACCGATCCCCCGGTGCGCAGGACCCTCGTCGCGTACGCGCACAAGAGCCCGGACCCGCTCGCGTCGGCCTTCGTGACGCTGCTCGCCGGGGCAGGATGGGACGCATGAGGCTGGTCATCCTGGGCGGCGGCGGCTTCCGCGTGCCGCTCGTGCACAAGGCGTTGGACGAGCACATCACCCAGGTCGTGCTGCACGACGTGGACGCGGACCGGCTGGACGCGATCCGGCGCGTGCTGCGGAACGGCCCACCGGTCACCGCCACCACGGACCTGGACGAGGCGTTGCGCGGCGCGGACTTCGTGTTCTCCGCGATCCGGGTGGGCGGCCTGGCCGGACGGGCGATCGACGAGGAGGTCGCGCACGCGCACGGCGTCCTGGGCCAGGAGACCGTCGGCGCGGGCGGTATCGCCTACGGGCTGCGCACCGCGCCGGTGGCGGACGCCATCGCGCGGCGCGTCGCCGAACTCGCGCCCCAGGCGTGGGTGGTCAACTTCACCAACCCGGCCGGGCTCATCACCGAGGTCATGGCCCGGCACCTGGGTGAACGCGTGATCGGTATCTGCGACTCGCCGCTGGGCCTGTGCCGCCGCGTCGCCAAGGCGCTCGACGTGGAGGACCCGACGTTCGACTACGCGGGCCTGAACCACCTCGGCTGGTTGCAGGGCGTCTACTTGGGCACGGAGAACCTGCTGCCCACCCTGCTGGCCGACGACGCTGCGTTGACGAGCTTCGAGGAAGGCCGGTTGTTCGGCGCGGAGTGGTTGCGCGCGTTGGGCGTGATCCCCAACGAATACCTGCACTACTACTACTCGACGCGTGAGGCGTTGGGCGACAACCGCGGCGCTTTCCTGCTCAGCCAACAACAACGCTTCTACGACGGTGACGTGGACTGGGAGACCACGCGACTGGAACGTGAAGCGACGTACATGGCTCAGGAGCGTGAGCGCGACAGCGTCGAAGGCGGCGGGTACGAGCACGTCGCCATGGCGCTCATGCGGGCCATCGCGGACAACGAGCCCGCGACGCTGATCCTCAACGTGCCCAACAACTCCACTCTGTCCACACTGGACGATGACGCGATCGTGGAGGTGCCCTGCGAGGTGGACGCGACGGGCGCGCGTCCGCTGCCGGTGAGCCCGCTGCCCGACCACGCGGCCGGTCTCGTCACGTCGGTCAAGGCGGTGGACCGGCTGATCATGGAAGGCACCCGATCGGCCGCTCTCAAGGCGTTCGCCCTGCACCCGCTGGTCGACTCGGTCGCCACCGCGAAGAGCCTGCTGGACACCTACGTCCGGCGGCACCCCGAGCTGGCCTACCTGAGCTGAGCCCGGCCCAGCGAGTCGGCACGCCGGGTCGTCTCCGGCAGCCGCGTCACGCACAGCCGCAACACCTCGGCGCACGCCCGGTCGAGGTCGATGCGGTGCCCCACGGACACGAACACCGGCTTCACACCCTCGCGCGTCCGCAGCGCGCGCCCGACGACCTCGCCGTCGTCCACGAGATCGGTGTGCGCGCCGCGCACGTCGTCCGGCGGGTCGAACCGGCCCATGGGCGTCTTCGCCACGCCCACGCTCGGCAGGTCCGCCAGCACCCCGAGGTGGCAGGCCAACCCGAACCGCCGGGGGTGCGCCAACCCCTGCCCGTCGCACACCAGCAGGTCCGGCCGCACGGTCAGCTCGTCCATCGCCTCCAGCAACGACGGCAGCTCCCGGAACGCGAACAGCCCCGGCATGTAGGGGAACTCCGCCCTGCCCGTCACCACGACGGAGTCCACGGTCTCCAACGTGTCCGCGTCCAGCACCACGATCGCCGCCGCCAGCCGGTCGTCGTCGGCGTAGGACACGTCGAGCCCGGCGACGTGCCGCACCACCAGCCCGGGATCGGTCTCGGTCGACACGCGCGGCCGCAGCCGTTCCTGTTCGGCGATCGCCTCTTCGGGAGTCACCGGTGCCACACCGAGGCGCGGTGCGCGGCCAGCAGGTCCTCGCCGAAGTCACCCGATCGCCGTCGCCACACCGAGTGCGCGTGGTTGGCGTCGTTGTCGGTGTTGTCGTACTCGATCAGCAGGTCCGGCCCCTGGATCCGGTAGTAGTGCCCCGCGCCGCGCTTGTCCGAGCCCTCCCACGAGAAGTGGAGCCGGTCCAGGTCCAGCGCGTCGAACTCCTCGTCGGCCAGATCGCTGGTGAGCCGGTCGAGGTAGTACCGGACCAGCCCGACGAGCAGCCCGCGGGACGCCCGGTCGAGCTGCGCGGGCGTGACGCCGACGGGGTCGAGGTCGCCGACGCGGCGCGCGTTGCCGGTCTTCAGGTCCGGCGGCGGCGTGTCGGCGACCACGGCCAGCCCCCGGGCGGTGCGGCCCATCCGGTCCAGCAGCTCGCGGGCCAACTCCTCCTCCAGCCGCAACGGCTGCAGCACCGTCCGGCCGCGGTAGGTGGTGCGGGCGGGGTGCGCGCCGAGGAAGAACGGGGTGGCCGACACGCGTCCGTCG
This sequence comes from Saccharothrix sp. CB00851, assembly GCF_001905065.1. Classification (NCBI taxonomy): domain Bacteria; kingdom Bacillati; phylum Actinomycetota; class Actinomycetes; order Pseudonocardiales; family Pseudonocardiaceae; genus Saccharothrix; species Saccharothrix sp. CB00851. The sequence continues at coordinate 212,480 of NZ_LWLC01000002.1, read as the reverse complement.
GCCACCACCACGCTCACCGACAGGTGGTGCCCCTCGACCCGCCAGCCCCACGGCTCGTCACCGGGCTCGCCGAGCAGCACGGTCCAGTAGTCGCCCTGGTGCCGGTCCCGGGTGCCGCCTTCGCGGTCGTCCAGCACGTCCTCCAGCGCCATGATGGCCGTCGTCTGCGCGTAGGCGTGCGGGCTGAGCACGCACGACAGCAACCGGTGCACGGCTTTGCGCTGGTCACGAGCGAGATCGCCGTAGACGACCCCCGGCCGCGCGCCCGGCGTGTACGCCCACGCCGTGCGCAGGTCGTCGGCCATGGTCCCCACCGCCGCCGTGCGCTGCCCGTCGTCCAACAGGTCGAGGAAGCCCTTGGAGGCCTCGGCGATCTCGTGCAGCATCACTCGAACTTATCCGCCTTGAGGTCGCGGAGCAGCAGGTGGCAGTCCCGGAGTGAGCCGGAGGGGTTCCGGCCGGTCTACGGCCAGGGCTTGAGCTCGGGCCGGTCGCCGATGATCGGACCGTCCGGCTCACGGCCGGCGAGCCACGCGACGAGGTCGGTGCGCGAGCCGGTCAACGTGACGTCCTCGCCCTCGCCGACGGTCCACGTGCGGTCGGGCGCCAGGAGGGTGAGCCGGACGCCGTCGGGCACGCGTGCCGCCAGGAAGTCCACGGCGTGGTCGCAGAACTCCGGTGACCACGTGACCGGGCCGAGGTCGAGGTCGCGGGTGTGGATCTCGACCTCGCGCCAGACGCCGTAGGCGGTGCCGACGAGCGTGCCGTCGCGGTAGAAGACGGGGGTGTCCCAGTCGCGGACGTCGTCCCAGGCCTTGGTGAGCCTCGCGACGGCGTCGGCGATCGCGGCCCGGTGTTCCCCGGCGGTCCGGCCGGCTGCCGCCTCGATCGCGGCGTCGCGCGCGGGCCGCCCGCCGGCGTAGGGCTCGACCTTGGTGCCCTCGTGCTCGGCTTGGCCCGCCAGCGCGACGGTGACGTTCGCCAGGTGGGCCAGCACGTGGCCGCGCGTCCAGCCGGGCAGCACCGACGGCTGTGCCACCTGCTCATCGGTGAGGTCCTCGATCACGGCGGCCAGCCTGCGGTGGGCGTCCAGCGCGTTCGCCTGGATCGTCACAACTCCCCCTAATGGCTTGTCGGCTCAAATGCGTTAGGGAACCTACCACTAGACTCGCCGGGGTGGCACTGGCGTTGGAGTTCGCGGGCACCGTCCGGCACGACGGGCACGGCGGGCTCACCGACGACCTGGCCACGCCGGAGGGCTTCACCGCGTGGGCCGGGCTGCGGGCGGACGAGTCGCTGCGACAGCGGGCCGTCGAGCTGCGCTGGGCCGTGCGATCGCTGTTCGCGCACGCGGCACAGGCCCATGAGCGCATGGACTCACCACACCTGATGGACTTCGAGCGCGCGCTGGTGATCGTCAACGAGGCTGCCGCGCGGGTGCCCCGGGCGGCGCAACTGGAGTGGGACGGGCAACCGCGGCTGCGCTACCTGGACTCCGCCGACGACGGCGACCGCCTGCTGGCGACGCTGGCGACGGCGGCGATCGAGTTCCTGGCCAGTGGCGCGCGGGCGGACCTGCGCGCCTGCCCCGCGCCCCGGTGCGTCCGGTACTTCGTCAAGGCACACCCCCGGCAGGAGTGGTGCAAACCGTCGTGCGGCAACCGGGCCAGGGTCAGCCGGCACTACCACCGCGGCCGCGACGCGTGAGACCGCGCGGGCACCCCGGGGCACCCGCGCGGCCGGTGGTCAGCCCTGCACGATGTACGCGGTCAACTGGTCGTGATCTTCCTGCAGCTGGTTGATCCGGCTCTTCACCACGTCGCCGATGCTGACGATGCCGACCAGCTCGCCACCGTCGACCACCGGCACGTGCCGGATGCGCCGTTCGGTCATCAGGACGGTGAGGCTGTCGACCGAATCACGCGGGGTGCAGGTGAACACCTCGCTGGTCATGATCTCCGACACCGGCGCGGCCAGCAGCTCGCCGCCCCGGTCGTGCAGCTTGCGCACGACGTCGCGTTCGGACACGATCCCGGCGATGCCCTCGGGCCCGAGCACGACCATCGCGCCCACGTTGTGCTCGGCCAGCGCGGCGACGAGATCCGCTACCGACGCTCTGGACTCGACCGTGGCCACGGCCGGACCTTTGTTGCGCAACACGTCAGCGATCCTCATGGGCGCCTCCCGATCTCCGCCGGACCCGGTTGCTACCCAGCTCAGGCTAGTTCGCCGGGCACGTGATCGGCAGATCACGCGCCCGATGAGAGCACTGCGCCGTCACCGCACCTTCAGCTGCGCGGCGGTCAGCAGCACGCCCAGCGCGGTGATCGCGACGAGCACCGCGACGGTCTGCCCGAACCCGCCCAGCGCCGCGCCCACCGCGGGCCCGACGGAGAAGCCCACCGTGCGGACCAGCGTCGTCACGCCTCCGGAGGTGCCCATCAGCTCCGGAGGGGTCCGCTCCAGCAGGACCGCCGCGTGCGGTCCGGCGAACAGCCCGTGCCCGATCCCGATCACCGCCAGCCGCCACGCGAGGTCCCACGGATCATCACCCGCTCGGAGCAGCAGCACGGTACCGATCAAGATCACACCACTGCCCGCGAGAGCGACCACCCGGTACCCGTAACGGTCCGCGATCAGGCCCGCGATCGGCGACAGCACCGCCATGCCCGCCGACAACGCCAGCAGCACCAGCCCCACCGTCCGCGACGGCAGGCCCACCAACACGTAGGGCACGACGAAGTTCAGCGCGCCCACCCCCGCGACGATCAACGGCAACGCCGCCAACGGCAGCGCCAGCGTCGGCCGCCGCAGCACGCGCGCACCGTGCACCACCGACTCCACCAGCAGCCGCCGACCCGGCCACGGCAGACCGCGCCCGTCGGCCGCGATCCCGCGCCGGCCCACCAGTACCGCGACCGCCACCACCGGCAGGTTGACCAGGAACACCGACCGCCAGCCGAACAGGTCGGTCAGCAGCCCGCCCACCGCGGGCCCGGCCACACCGCTCAACGGGATCAACGTGAGCACGATCCCCATAGCGCGCGCTCGGTGCTCGGGACGCACGTTCGCCGCGATGATCGGCATGGTCACCGCGCCGATCAACGCGCCGAACGCCCCTTGCAGCCCCCGTCCCGCCAGCACGACCTCGGCGTTCGGCGCGATCGCGATCAGCAGGCTCGTCGCACCGAACCCGCCGACCGACAGCAGGAACGCGGGCAGGTGCCCGGCCCGGTCCAGCCACCGCCCGGCCGGGAGGCTCAACGCGATCAGCGGCAGGTTGTAGGCCAGCAGCACCCACTGCGTGACCGTGGGACCGGCGCCGAGGTCAGCGCCCAGCACCGGCAGCGCGACCGCGACGGCGGTGAGGTCGAGCGCCGCCAGCACGACTCCCGACGACACCGCCAGCACCGCTCCCCAGCGGGTCCGCTCCAGCACCGCGGTCACACGACCACCCGACCGGCCAGTTCCGCCAGTGACCCGGCGAGTGCCGCGCGCAGCCCGTGGTCCAGCAACCTGTCGTGCTCGTCGAACTGCCGGAACGCCTCCCCGACCGCCACCGGCACGCCCAGCACCGACGCACCGGTCCTGCCCAGCACCCGACGCAGGTCGTCCTGCGCCGACGCCGCACCGCGCGGACTCGGGCTCGCGCCCACCACCGCGACCGGCTTGCCGATCAGCACGCCCGCGCCGTGCGGCCGCGACGCCCAGTCCAGCGCGTTCTTCAACTGCCCCGGCACCGAGCCGTTGTACTCCGGCGTGGCGATCAGCAACGCGGTGGCCGACGCGATGGCCTCCCGCAGCGCCGCGACCGCCGCAGGCACCGGTCCGTCCTCGGCGTCCTCGTCGAACGGCGGCACGGACGCCAACCCGTCCCACAACGTCAACCGCGCGCCGTCCGGCAACTCGTGCCGTGCGGCGGCCAGCAGCCTGCGGTTGAACGACTGCGCGCGGAGGCTCCCCGCGATACCCAAGATCTCCATGCCGTCAACGGTCGGTCTAAGGCGCCCCGCGCGGCATCGGGCACGAGCCCTATTCGAACAGCCTCAGCCGGTGCGCGGTCGCCGCCGCCTCCACCCGGTTGGCGACGCCGAGCTTGCCCAGGATGTTCGACACGTGCACGCTCGCCGTCTTCACCGAGATGAACAGCCGTTCGGCGATCTCCCGGTTGGCCAGCCCGTCGGTGACCAGGCGCAGGATCTCCACCTCACGCGCGGTCAGGCCGAACCGGGCCCGGTGCGACTCGCCCTCGCCGGTCAACGTCACCCGCGCGCGCCGCGCCAGGTCGGCGACCCGGTCCCGCAACGGCGTCGCACCGAGCCCTTCGGCCAACTCAGCCGCCCGGCGCAGCGCGTCCGCGTCCCGTGTCTGCGACGCCAGCCCGTACAACGCCTCGGCGTGCCACAACGGCTGCCCCAACGCCTCCCACGCCTCGACCGCGGCCTGCCATTCGCCCCGGCACGTCAACGCCCAGGCGGCCTGCACCGGACCGGCCACCGGCAGGTCCGGCACCGCCACCCCGAGCCGCACGCCCAACGCGGCCAGCGGCCAGGAGAACCGGGACGCGATCCGCGCGTGCGGCAGGTCGAACGCGGCCCGCACCACGGCCGCCGCCTCGTCCGGCCGCCCCCGGGCCAACCGCACCTCGGTCTCCAGTCGCGGCAACTGCATCAGGTCCTGGATGAACGGCGTGTCCGCCAGCTCGCGCGCCCGCGTCAACGCCCACTCGGCCCGGTCCACGTCGCCGCGCCGCACGTCCACGAACCCCGCCAGGCACAGCAGGTGCGCGTGGTAGACGGCGGGCGGCGCGTGGTCCAGCGCGTGGTCGACGCACTCCAGCGCCTCGTCCCACCGGCCCGCGGCGATCAGCGCCCGAGCCAGGTCCACGGCGTGCGCCGCGCCCGCGGACCGGGCCAGCCCCAGCTCGCGCGCGGTCCGCAGGCCGAGCCTGGCCAGCTCCTCGGCCTCCGTGAGCCGCCCGTACGCCTCGTTCATCGACGACTCGCAGTGCAGCGCGCGCAGCCGCACGCGGTGCGCGGCGATGCTCTCCGCGATGGCCCGCGCACGCCGGAGCCTGGGTAGTTGCGCATCCAAGTCGCCGAGCCGCGCGTCCAGCACGGCCAACGTGATCAGCGCGGCGGCCTCGGACGGGTCGTCACCGGCGTGGTGGGCCGCGCCCAACGCCTCCTGAGCGACCTCCCGCGCCTCGTCCGGGAGCGGGATCGCCATGAGCCGGGCGGCCAGCGAGTTGAGCAGGTACCCCCGGATCGGGTGACCCTCGGGTGCCAGCCGCACGGCCTCCCGGTGGTCCTCCACCGCACCCGGCCGCCCCAGTTGGGTCCGCAGCCGACCGCGTTGCTCCAGCACGGCCGCGTACCGGATCCGCTCGACCTCCGGGTCCAGGTCGGCCAACAGCTCGCTCGTCAGCTCCTCGCCGCGCTCGTGCTCGCCCGCGCGGCTCGCCGCCTCACCCGCCGCCTCCAGCACGGTCAGCCGGTCGACACCGAGGTGGGAAGCGTTGTCCCACAACGACAACACGCGGTCCAACATGGCCAGCTGCTCGGCGTAGGCCAGCGCACGACGGGCCACGCCGGCGGCCTCCCACGCGGCGGACACCGCGCCCGTCACGTCACCGGCCGCGTACCGGTGGTGGGCCAGCTCTGCGGCGGCCGAACCCGGCAGCACGGCGGCGTACCGCGCGTGCAGCTCGACCCGTTCGCCGGGGAGCAGCCGCCGGTAGACCGCGTCGCGGATCAACGCGTGCCGGAACGCGTAGCCGTCACCGTCCACGACCATCACCCCGCCGTCCACAATGGACCGCATCGGCGTGGCGTCGTGGACCTTGCTCAGCAGCTCATGGGAAACGCGCCGCCCACCGACCGCGGCCGCGCGCACGAGGGCGACGGCGTCCGGCGGCAGCCGTTCGACCCGGCTGAGCAGCAACTCCTCCAGCGACAGCTCCGCCGCGCCGTCCACCAGGGCCTCGACGAACAACGGGTTGCCCTCGCTGCGCCGGAACACCGCGAGCACGGATACCGGATCCGGTTCCGTGCCGAGGATGCCGCGCAGCTGGGCGCGCACGTGCCGGGCCGACAGCCGGGGCACCTCGAACCGGCGCACCCACGGCACCCGGCTCAGCTCGGCCAGCAACGGCCGCACCGGGCCGCCCAGCTCGTCGGACCGGTAGGTCACCACGACCAACGACCGCGGCACGGCGCGCTGGTTGCGCACCAGGAAGTCGAGCAGGTCGCGGCTGGAGCGGTCCAGCCAGTGCGCGTCCTCGACCACGAGGACCACCGGCCGTCGCTCGGACAGCCTGGCCAACAACGACAGCACGCCCTCGAACAGCCTCGGTCGCGCTTCGTCACCCGTCGGCTCACGGTGGGAGGTGGGCAGCAGCGGTGCGAGATCGGCGCGTTCGGCGTCCGCCACCGCGACACCGCGCAGCGCCGCGACGAACGGCGCGAACGGCAGCCCGTCCAGCTCGACGCAGCCACCCAGCAGCACGGTCGCGTCGAGATTGGCGGTGAACTCGTCGAGCAGCCGGGACTTCCCGACGCCCGCCTCACCGCCGACGAGCACCGTCGCGGGCGCGTTCTGGAACGCGCCCGCGAGGTGCTCGAGTTCGGCCGACCGCCCGACCAGCTCCGGGCTCACCAGGTGTGCGCTCATCGCGCACCGGAGACTAGTCGTGCGGCGTCCGGTCCATCAGCCGCCGCTGGTGCGCCGGAACACGCGTCGTCCCACGAACGTGTTCTGGTGCGGGCGGCCGGGGACCTTGTTCACGCCGCCGTTCTTTTGGGCGTGGCCGCGGCGGGCCGCGCGGTTGAGCGGGACGGCGGTCTGCTCCGGCTCCGCCTGCTCGACGTCGTCGGCCTGCGGGGTGTCCTGGTCGGTCATGTGTGCCTCCTGGAGTGTGGCGAAGTCGCTGGTCAGCGACGCCGCATGGCGTACTGGCGCGGGTTGGCGACAGCTCGGCCACCGCCGAAGCGCGGCTGCACCGCGCCGTTCGAGCGGGCGCCGCGGCGTGCGGCGCGGTTGGACGGCTGACCGTCGTGGGGTGGTTCGTTGCGCATGGTGGGCATGCGTTCGCCTCCTCGGTGTTCGAGGCGTGCAAAGGGCTACGACCCGTGATGCGACACGGTCGTGAGAAGAGCCGCTAAGGCCACCAGGAGAAGAGCGCGGCACGGCCCGAGGCCGGTGCGGCGCTGGAGGAAGAAGTCCTCAGAGGTAGATCTGGAAGAACATGGTCATGACGTTAGCCTGCTTCACGCTGCGGCGCCAATCCTTTTCGCGACGGGCCCGGATCTCGACCGCTGCGACCATGCCACGGCGGGCGTCATCGCCAGTGCGGCGGCCAGGAACAGCGCGCCGAGCACGAGCCAGCCCGCCACTCCCCCGCCGAGCACCAGCGTGGTGAGCAGCAAGGGGCCCACGGTGCGCGCGACGGCCGTGCCCGTGCCGTAGAAGCCCTGGTACTGGCCTTGCTTGTCGGCCGGCGCGAGGCCGAAGCCGATCTCCCACGAGCCGGCGCCGTGCAGCATCTCGCCGACGACCTGGATGCCCGCCGCCACGACGAGCACCGCCACCGCCACCCATTCGGGTACACCCGCGGACAACGCGAACACCACGCAGGAAGCGAGCAACAACACCCCACCGCGCCGCACCGACCGTGCGGCCGTGCGCAGGTCCGTGACACCGCGTGCCACCCGCACCTGCCCGACCACGACCGCGCCCGTGTTGAGCACGAAGAGCAGGCCGACGACCCACTTGGGCGCGGAGGTGCGTTCGGCGACCCACAGCGGCACGACCAGGCTCAGCATCGGCATGTAGAGCAGCAGGACCGAGTTCAGCAATGCCACGAGCGCATACGGCCGGTCCCGCAGCACACCGAGCCGTCCCGTGCGGGCGACCGCCACCACCTCCGGCACCTGGCACAACACCACTGCCGCCACCAGGAACCCGACCGCGTCCAGCGCGAACACCACGAGGTACGCCGCCGCCGTGTCCACGTGCAGCGCCAGCCCACCCAACCCCGCGCCGACCGCCAACCCGCCGTTGACCACCGACTGCAGCACGGCCCGCACCCGCGTCCGTCGCGCGGGCTCCACCAACCCCGCCAGCAACGCCTGCCGCGCGGCCGCCAACCCGCACTGCCCGCACGTGTAGACGCACGCCGCCACCAGGAACGCCCAGAACGACCGGACCACCAGGAACGACGCCAACGCGCCCGCCGTGACCACCGCCAACCCGACCGCCACCCGCCTCGGCCCGAACCGGTCGGCGAGGTGCCCCAACCCCACCCCGACCACCGCACCGACCGCCCAGGCCACCGTCAACACCACCCCGACCGCCGTCGCCGACAGCCCCACGACCCGGGTGAAGTAGAGGGCGGAGCACACGTAGAACGCCCCGTCACCGACCGAGTTGGCCACCTGCGCGACCGCGAGCACCTTCGTCGTCCCCATGGGACGTCACGCTAGGCGGCCGATTGGCCCATGCTAAGGGCCAAGCCTGAGCGCTTACGTTGGGCCAATCACTCGCTGATCTCGACGATCTCGCCCTCGATCACGGTGCCTTCCACGACCGCCGGCGATTCCTCCCGCTCGGTGAAGAAGCGGGAGGCGAAGGCGCCCACGGCACGCGTTGTCACGGCGTCGAACGTGCCACCGATCACGCCACCCACCAGCGGTACGCCCTTAACCAGGGTGACGGTCGCCTTACTGGTGCCGTACTTGGCCAGCAGGGTGAAGCCGACCCGCTTGTTGATCTCGCGGATGAGCTGGGCGGGGATGCGTTCGATCAGGTTCATGGTGAGCTTGGAGCCCACCTTGATGCCCGCCTTCTTCAGCAGCTCGGTACCGGCGTTGCCGAGCAGGCACACCAGGATCGCGGTCTGCACCTCGTCGCTGTCCAGGTCGTGCCCGTGCACGGCGGCGATCGAGGCGATCAGGTGCGTCTGCACCAGGTAGGACGCGGTCAGGTTGGCGGGCAAGGTGACCGGCAGCGTGATCAGGCCGCCGACGTTCGTGGCGAACCCCTGCACGCCCGCCGCCGCCACGTGCGTCCGGATCAGGTGCTTGATCGCCTCCTCCGGCGTCAACCCCTTGTCCAACGCCTCCACGGCCATCTGCCGGGCGCTCTTGAACGGCCCGAACCCGTTGATGCCCACCTTGAGGAGGTGGTCAACGGCACTCTGCTGCACCCTGGTGATCGCACCCGGTTCGTCCACCATGCCACCGAGGTTACGCGGCGCCCGATCGGGTAGCCGAGGCCAATGGACATGTCTTCGTTGGGAGAGCTGGTCAGGCAACGCGGCCCGTTCGCGTCGGTCTACCTGGACGCCTCGCACGACACCGAGGACGCGGCCAAGGCCATGGAGCTGCGCTGGCGCGGGGTGCGGGAGGAACTGGCCCGGCAGGGTGCGGACGACGCGACGCTCGACGCGATGCAGGAGGCCGTGCTGGCGCCGGTGCCGGGCAAGTCGGGTCGGGCGCTGGTCGCCGCGCACGGCAGGCTGCTGCTGGACCGCGTGCTGCCGCGCCCGCCCGCCGTGGAGACCGTGCGCTGGTCGGACCTGCCGCTCCTGCTGCCGCTGGCCACCTGGATGGAACCCGCCGTGCCGCACGTCGTCGTGCTGGTCGACCGGGCGGGCGCGGACCTGCACGGGTACGACGGGCGCGGTGAGCGGGCGGCCGAGGTGCACGACGAGGTGCGCGGTGAGGAGTACCCGCTGCACAAGGTCCGCGGTGGCGGGTGGTCGCACCGGCGGTTCCAGAACGCCGTGGAGGAGACGACCAGGCGCAACGCGGCGCTGGTCGCCGCCGAGGTGGACCGGCTGGTGACGGACCTGGACGCGCGGCTGCTGGTGCTGGGCGGCGAGGTGCAGGCGCGGGCCGAGGTGCGCGAGGAGCTGAGCCCGCGTTGCCGCGACGTGCTGATCGAGGTGGAGGGCGCGAGCCTGGCCGAGGGCGCCGACGACGACGCGTTCGACCACGCCGTGCAGTCGCTCGTGGCCCAGTACCAGTTCGACCTGGACAACGACGTGGTGGAGGAGTTCACCGCCGAGGCGGGCCGACCGCACGGCCGCGCGGTCCAGGGCCTGGCACCGGTGGTGGAGGCGCTGCGCGAGGCGAAGGTGGCCGCGCTGCTGGTGTCCGACCCGGCGCTGGGCGACCGCACCGTGTTCTCCGGTGACGACCCCGCCCAGGTCGCGCTGAAGGAGAACGAGCTGCGCGGGCTCGGCGTCGAGCACATCGGCGAGCACCGGGCCGACGAGGCGCTGGGCACGGCCGCGGCGGCGACCGGCGCGCAGGTCGTCGTCACGGACACCACCGGCCTGCGCGAGGGTGTCGGCGCCCTACTGCGCTACTGACGCCGAACGGCTGGTCGGACCGCCCCCGAGGGACGCTCCGACCAGCCGTTCAGGGTGTTCAGACCGCCGCGGCGACGACGTCCTCGGCCGGCTTCTTCTCCAGCTCGACCACCTTCTTGTCGCGCCGGCTGCGCTTCTCCAGGTACGTGGCCAGCCACGTGAGCAGCAGGCACATCGAGATGTACAGCGCGGCCACCACGATCGTGACCGGGATCAGCGGCCGGCCGAACTCGAAGTAGCTGCCGTAGTCGCGGGCGAAGTCCAGCAACTCGTCATAGGTGATGAGGAAGCCGAGCGCGGTGTCCTTGAGCAGCACGACGAGCTGGCTGATGATCGCCGGCAGCATCGCCCGCACCGCCTGCGGCAGCAGCACGTTCGTCATGACCTGCGTCTTGCGCATGCCCAACGCGTAGGCCGCCTCGCTCTGCCCGCGCGGCAGGGACAGCACACCCGCGCGGAACACCTCGGCCAGCACCGAGCCGTTGTAGAGCGTCAGGCCGAGCACCACCGAGTACAGCGGCGGACCGGGCGACACGCCGTAGTGGAACACGAAGATCAGCACGACCAGCGGCACCGCGCGGAACAGCTCGACGACCAGCATCGACGGCACGCGGATGATCTTGTGGTCGGACAGCTGGCCCGCGGCGAACACCGCGCCGAAGACCATCGCGAGCACCGCGCCGATCCCGAACGCCTTGAGCGTGTTCAGCAGCGCGTTGACCAGATCCAGCTGGATGTTCTCGTACTCCAGCCACGACCACTTCTTGCCCTCGAACTGGCCGGTGTCGGCGAACCGGTAGAGCACGAAGCCGATCAGGCCGAGCACCACCACGATGGTGAGGGCCGCGTAGAGGCGGTGGCGCAGCCGGGCGCGCGGCCCGGGGACGTCGAACAGGACCGAGCTCATCGGGCGATGCTCCACCGCTTCTCGAGGCTGCGCTGCAGCAGGGTCATGGGGATCACGAGCACCACGAAGAACGCCGCGACCCACAGCAGGCCGATCAGCTGGTTCTCGCCGCGCTCGGACAGGTTGAGGCTGATGGAGCCCGCCTGGAACACCGAGAAGCCCGCCGCGATGGTGGTGTTCTTCAGCAGCGCGATCATCGTGCTCATCATCGGCGGCACGACCGCGCGCGTCGCCTGCGGCAGCACCACGGAACCCAGCATCTGGCCGAACGTGAGCCCCAGCGCGCGGGACGCCTCCGCCTGGCCGACCGGCACGGTGTTGATGCCCGACCGCACGACCTCGCACACGAACGCCGACGTGTAGAGGATCAGCGCCATGAGAGCCGCGCTGAAGTAGTAGCTGGCCGCCGAGCCGCCGAACGTGTCCGCGTTCACGATCTCGAGCAGCGGGAACGCCAAGGCGAAGAAGAAGAACACCAGGGTCAGCGGCGTGTTGCGGATCAGCGTCACGTAGGTGGTGCCGATCGCCCGCATCACCGGGACCGGGGCGACCCGCAGCATCGCCAGGATCGTCCCCAACACCAGCGACCCGACCGCGGAGATCAGGAACAGCTCGACGGTGTTGAGGAACCCGGGCCCGTACAGGTCGAGGTTGTCGAGCAGGACGTCCATCGGCTTCCTCGGCTAGGTGGGTGTGGTGCGGCCGGCCGCCGCACAGCGACGGCCGGCCGCGGAGCGTTGATCAGTAGCGTTCGAGCACGGGCTTCTGGGCGGGGGAACCCGACTTGCCCAGGGTGGCGTCGTAGGCCTTCTTCCAGTCCTCGCCGTTGATGGCCGCTTCGAGGATGTCGTTGACCTTGTCGCGCAGCGCCTTGTCGTCCTTGGGCAGGCCGATGCCGTAGGGCTCGTTCGAGAACGGCTTGCCGATGACCTTCAGCGTGTCCGGCGACTGCGAGGCGTAGCCCTTGAGGATCGCGTCGTCGGTGGTGACGGCGTCGACGGTGCCCTGCTCCAACTGCTCGACGCACAGCGAGTACGTCTGCAGCTCGACGATGTTCTCCGGCTCGGTCAGGCCGTCGGACTTGACCTTCTGGATCGGCGTGGAGCCGGTCACCGAGCAGACCTTCTTGCCCTTGAGCGTCTCCGGGCCGGTGATCTCGTTGTCGTCCTTCTTCACCAGCAGGTCCTGGCCGGCGGTGAAGTACGGGCCGGCGAACGCGACCTGCTGCTTGCGCTTGTCGTTGATCGTGTAGGTGCCGACGTAGTAGTCCACGTCACCGTTGATCAGCGCCTGCTCGCGACCGGCCGAGGGGATCGCCTTGTAGTCGATCTTGTCGTCGGCGAAGCCGAGCTTGGCCGCGACGAGCTTCGCGATCTCGATGTCGAAACCCTCGAACTTGCCGCTGGTCGGGTTCTTGTAACCCAGGCCGGGCTGGTCCTCCTTGACACCGATGACGACCCGCCCGCGGTTCTTCATCTTGTCGAACGTCGGCGAGCCTTCGACCTTCACGTCGGTGGCGACCTGCTGAGGGGGCGCCGTGCCCGTGTCGCCGGGGCCACCCTCCTTGCCGCACGCGGTCAGGGCGAGGCCGCCGGCCAGCAGCGCCACCGCAAGGGTGCGAACCCTCATCGTCTTACTCCTGCTCTTCTTCGGTAGAGCGGCGCCAGGCTCAGCGCCGCGGTCGTGGGACTTCAGTGGGTCAGGATCTTGCCAAGGAAGTCCTTCGCGCGGTTGGACTTCGGCGCGGAGAAGAACGCCTCCGGCGTCGAGTCCTCGACGACCTCGCCGTCGGACATGAAGATCACCCGGTCCGCGGCCTTGCGGGCGAAGCCCATCTCGTGGGTGACCACGAGCATGGTCATGCCCTCCTTGGCCAGCGTCGTCATCACGTCCAGCACCTCCTGGACCATCTCGGGGTCCAGCGCGGAGGTCGGCTCGTCGAACAACATCACCTTGGGCCGCATCGCCAGGGCGCGCGCGATCGCCGCGCGCTGCTGCTGCCCGCCCGACAGCTGGGCGGGGTACTTCTCCGCCTGGTTCGCGATGCCGACCCGCTCCAGCAGCTCCATGGCCGTCTTGCGGGCCTGGGCCGCCGGGGTCTTGCGGACCTTCACCGGCGCGAGCATCACGTTGTCGACGATGCTCTTGTGGGCGAACAGGTTGAACGACTGGAACACCATGCCGACGTCGGCGCGCAGCCGGGCGAGTTCCTTGCCCTCGGCGGGCAGCGGCTGGCCGTCCACCTCGATGACACCGGACTCGATCGGCTCCAGCCGGTTGATCGTGCGGCACAGCGTGGACTTGCCCGAGCCGGACGGCCCGAGCACCACGACGACCTGCCCCTTCGGTACCTCCAGCGTCACGTCCTTGAGCACGTGCAGGGGTCCGAAGAACTTGTCCACGCCCGCCATCCGGATCATCGGCGGAGCAGGAGTGGCGGCGGTCATCAGTCCTCCAGTAGGGGTTCCTGAGCGATGGCGGAAACCTAGGTGTGAATCACCACACCAGTCCAGGCGGTTGAGCAAGACTTAGGGTCTCAACTCTGTCACAGGGTGGCGACACTTATCGGGGAGGCTCCACGGTGCGCGTGCTGTTGGTCGAGGACGACGACCGCGTGGCAGAAGCGCTGGTGCCGGCGCTCACCCGGCGCGGTTTCACAGTAGACCGGCAGGCAACCGGCCGGGGGACACTCGATCGGCTGACAGGGGTCGACGTGGTGCTGCTCGACCTCGGCCTGCCCGACGTGGACGGCGTCACGCTGTGCCGGCACATCCGCGCGGCGAGCGACGTGGCGATCATCGTCGTGTCGGCCCGCGGCGAGATCGACGACCGCATCCTCGGCCTGCACGCGGGCGCGGACGACTACCTGGTCAAGCCGTACGACGTGGGTGAGCTGGTGGCCCGCGTGCACGCCGTGCGGCGGCGGCGCGGCGACCCCGTCGGCGTGGGCGGCACCGGCACGGAGGTGTTCGAGGTCGCCGACGTGCGGGTCGACCTGGGTCGGCACGAAGTCACCGTGGCGGGTGAACCGGTGGCTTTGTCGCGCAAGGAGTTCCAGGTGCTGGCGCTGGTGGTGGCGGCGGGTGGCGCGGTGTGCACCCGGGAGCGCATCCTGGCGGAGGTGTGGGGACGCACCTGGGCGGGTGCCAACCGGACGCTGGACGTGCACGTGGCGACGTTGCGGACCAAGCTCGGGCGTCCTTCGTTGCTGGAGACGGTGCGCGGTGTCGGGTACCGGTTGAGCGGGGGCTGAGTGCGGTCGCGGCTGCTGGGCATCGTGTTGACGCTGGTCGTGCTCGTGCTGCTCGGCCTGGGCGTACCGCTGGGTCGAGGCGTGGCCCAGGCCGAGCAGCAGGAGATGTTCCTGGACCGGCTCACCGACACCACGCGGTTCGCGTCCGTGGCGCAGCGGCCGTTCATCGACGACCAGCCGGAGGTGCTCAAGCCGGAGCTGCGCCGCTACCACGAGCTGTACGGCATCCGGGTGGCCCTGCTGGGCCGGGACGGGCAGGTGGTCGCGGCGTCGTCGGACGACGTGGACGTGACCTCGCCGGAGGTGGCCGACCTGGTGCGCGGTGCGCTGGCCGGCCGCCAGCCGGTCGCGCCGGAGCTGGTCATGCCGTGGGAGTCGACCGAGCTGGTGCTGGCCGAGCCGGTGCTGGAGGCGGGCGAGGTCCGGGGCGCGGTGGTCACGTTCTCGCCGACGACGAAGACGCGGGTCGAGGTGCTGGTGTGGTGGTCGGTGCTGCTCGGCGGCAGCCTGCTGGTGCTCGCGCTCGGCGTGTTCGTGGCGTTGCCGCTGGTCCGGTGGACGTTGCGGCCCGTGCGGCGGCTGGACGACGCGACCGGGCGGCTGCTGGCGGCGGTGGTGTCCGGGCAGCCCGTCGAGCCGGTCGGCGCGTCCGACGGCCCGCCGGAGCTGCGGCAGCTGTCGCGGTCGTTCGACCAGATGGCGGCCAACGTCGGTGACGTGCTGGCGGCGCAGCGGGCGTTCGTCGCCGACGCCTCGCACCAGCTGCGCAACCCGCTGACCGCGCTCAAGCTGCGCCTGTCCAACCTGGAAGACCACGTGGTCGGCGAGGGCGCGGCGCACCAGGCGGCGGCGCTGGACGAGGCCAACCGGCTCAACCGGATCCTGGACGAGCTGCTGTCCATGGCCCGGGCGGGCGCCCAGTCGGTCGACCCCGTGCCGGTGGACGTGGACCGGGCGGTCGCCGGTCGCCTGTCGGCGTGGCAGCCCGCCGCCGCGGCGCGCGAGGTGCACCTGGTGCTCGACGGCGAGCCCGGTGGCACGGCGCTGGTGCCGCCGCGCGGCGTGGAGACCGTGCTGGACGCGCTGCTGGACAACGCGCTGAAGTTCACCTCGGACGGCACCCTGGTGCGCGTCGACGTGCGGCGGCGGGACGGCGTGGTGCGGCTGTCGGTGCGGGACGAGGGTCCGGGCCTCGCCCCGGACGAGCTGGAACGCGCCACGGACCGGTTCTGGCGCAGCCCCGCGCACCAGAACGTGCAGGGCTCCGGCCTGGGGCTCGCGCTCGTGCGGCAGATCGTGGAGCGGGTGGACGGTTCCGTGCGGCTGGAGTCGCCGGAAGGCGGCGGCCTGCGCGTGACCGTGGAGTTCCCGGCGGCGTGACTCAGGACGTGACCGCCACGCCTTCCGGCTGGTCACCCACGGCGAACGGGTCGGCGGGCTTGCCGCTCTCGGCGTCGATGACCGAGACGGTGTCGGACCCCGTGTTGGTGATGTAGACGAAGCTGTCGTCGGGCGCCGCCCCGGAGCCCTCGGGCATGCGCTGGACCTTCACCACGTCGAGGGGTTTGCCGGACGGCCCGAGGATGCTGACCGTGTTGGAGCCGGTGTTGGCGACGTGCACCCGGCCACCGGGTGTGACCGAGACGCCCAGGGGCGCGTTCCCGACCTTGGTGGTTCCGGTCGGGCGGTTGCCGGCGGTGTCGATGACGGTCACCGTGTCGTCGCCGGTGTTGGCTACGTACAGCCGTTCGCCGTCGGGCGAGATGGCGATGCCCGACGGGAAGACACCGACCGGGATGGTGGCCACCGGCGTCTGCGACCGGGCGTCGATGACCGTGACGCTGTCGCTGCCGTTGTTGGTCACGTAGACGCGCGAACCGTCGGGGTCGGCGACCGCGCTGTGCGGGAACCGCCCGACCGGGATGGTCCCCACCGGCGCGTTCGTCGCGGTGTCGATGACCGTGACGTTGCCGGAACCGAAGTTCGTCACGTAGGCGTGCGTCGGTGTGGCCGCGACGCCGAAGGGGTTGGCCCCCACGGGCACGGTGGCGACCACGGCGAGCGACCGGGTGTCGATCACGGAGACGGTGTTGGACGACTCGTTGGTGACGTAGACGCGGTGGCCGGACGGGTGCGCGCCGACGCCGGCGGGGTAGTCGCCGACCCCGATGGTGGCTGTCACCTTGCCCAGCCGCGTGTCGTACACGGTGACGTTGTCGGACCCGCTGTTGGCCACGAACACCTGAATGCGGGTCGGCCATCTAGGTGAGGAATCGAAACCGGTGCCGGCCAGCACGGCGAACACCGCTACGGCGACTCCCAGACGGGGGATCCGCGATGGGGCAAGGAACGAAGAAGACGATTCATGAATACGCGTGCATACCGAATGAACGGACATGAGCTCCCCGTTTCGGCGTGGGGCTTCCCGCAGGACTCCGCTGGTCCCGCGCCTGCTGTCACGCTAACGACCCAGTGCTGAATAGCGCCGGTCGAGGCCGCGCTTGACCCCGACTTGGGCGAGCGCCCACGCGTGCGGATTCCACCGTCAGAATGACGTCGAAGGCGTTAAACCTTGACGTCCCGGTAATAGCGCATGGCACCGGGGTGCAATTCGATCGGCGTGGTCTCGATCGCCGAGCGGACCTCGATCGACCTCGCCACCGGGCTCGCCGCGACCAGGGCCGACTGCGCCTGGAACAGGCCCCTGACCAGGGCTTCCGCCACATCGTCCGACATCGTGTCGTTCACCAGCAGGAAGTTGCGCACCACCAGCGTGACGACCGGGCCGCCTTCCAGCTGGTAGGCCGACGCGGGCAGGGTCGCCGAGCCGTACACCGGGAAGTCCTCGCGCAGCTCCGGCAGCACATCGCTCAGGTCGAGCATGTTCAGCTTCACCGTCGTGGCCAGCGTGGTGACCGCGGTCGTCGGCACACCGCCGGACCAGAAGAACGCGTCCAGCGCACCGTCGCGCATCGCCGCCGTGCTGGTCTCCAGGTCCATGTACTGGACATCCAGGTCCCGCTCCGCCGAGAGGCCCGCCGACGCCAGCAGCCGCTCCCCGATCAGCTTCACCCCCGAGTCGCGGGCGCCGACGCTCACCCGCAGGCCCTTCAGGTCGGTCAGCTTGGTCACCCGCAGGTCGCCGCGCACCACGACCTGGAAGTAGTCGTCGTGCATCCGGGCCAACGCGTACAGCTTGTGGCCCTCCGGCCCCTTCTGCTTGTTCTCCGCCGCGTCCGCCGCGGAGAACCCGACCTGCGCCTGGTTGGTCCGCAACCGGTCCAGGTTGTCCACCGAGCCGGCCGTGCTCGCCACCTGCGGACGCGCGATGCCGGGGTCCCGGGTCCACGCCTCGGCCAGCGCCGTGCTCAACTGGTGGTAGACCCCCGCGGGGCTGCCGGCCGCCATGGTCAGCTTGACGTGGTCGAAGTCGTCACCGCACGCGCTCAACGACAGGGTGGCCAGGGCCAAGGCGGCCCCGACCGCGTGCAACCGCAGCAGCGTTCCCGACACCTGCGCATCGTCGCACGTCCACGCTCTACGCTGGACCCGACGGAAGGACTAGGTGCAGTGACTCGCAGTTACCAGATCCGCACGTTCGGCTGCCAGATGAACGTGCACGACTCCGAGCGCCTGGCCGGCATGTTGGAGGACGCGGGCTACACGCCCGCCGAAGGCGACGCCACACCGGACGTCGTCGTGTTCAACACCTGCGCCGTGCGGGAGAACGCCGACAACAAGCTCTACGGCACGCTCGGCCACCTCGCCCCCGCCAAGTCCGCGAACCCCGACATGCAGATCGCCGTCGGCGGCTGCCTCGCGCAGAAGGACCAGGGCGAGATCGTCAAGCGCGCGCCGTGGGTCGACGTGGTCTTCGGCACGCACAACATCGGCTCGCTGCCGGTGCTGCTCGAACGCGCCCGGCACAACCGCGAGGCCCAGGTCGAGATCCTGGACTCGCTGGAGACCTTCCCCTCGACGCTGCCCGCGCGCCGTGACTCGGCGTACTCCGGCTGGGTGTCGGTGTCGGTGGGCTGCAACAACACGTGCACGTTCTGCATCGTCCCGTCGCTGCGCGGCAAGGAGAAGGACCGCCGTCCGGGCGAGGTGCTGGCCGAGGTGCAGACGCTCGTCGACGAGGGCGTGCTGGAGGTGACGCTGCTCGGCCAGAACGTGAACTCCTACGGCGTCGAGTTCGGCGACCGGTACGCGTTCGGCAAGCTGCTGCGGGCGACGGGCGGCATCGAGGGCCTGGAGCGGGTCCGGTTCACCTCGCCGCACCCGAAGGACTTCACCTCCGACGTGATCGCCGCGATGGCCGAGACGCCCGCCGTGTGCCACTCCCTGCACATGCCGCTGCAGTCCGGCTCGGACCGCGTGCTGAAGGAGATGCGCCGGTCGTACCGGACCACGAAGTACCTGTCCATCCTGGACGAGGTGCGCGCGGCCATGCCGGACGCCGCCATCACCACCGACATCATCGTGGGCTTCCCCGGCGAGACCGAGGAGGACTTCCAAGCCACTTTGGACGTCGTCCGCGAGGCGCGGTTCTCGTCGGCGTTCACGTTCCAGTACTCCAAGCGCCCCGGCACACCCGCCGCCGAGCTGCCCGACCAGCTGCCCAAGCAGGTCGTCCAGGAGCGCTACGACCGCCTGGTCACCCTGGTCAACGAGATCGCCCACGAACTCAACCGCGAGCAGGTCGGTCGCCAGGTCGAACTGCTGGTCGCGTCGGGGGAAGGCCGGAAGGACGCCGAGACCCACCGGATGACCGGGCGCGCCCGCGACGGCCGCCTCGTCCACTTCACGCCCGGTGACGCCCACGTGCGCCCCGGTGACGTCGTGGAGACCGTCGTGACTTACGGCGCGCCGCACAACCTGATCGCCGACGGCCCGCTCCTGTCGCACCGCCGGACCAAGGCGGGCGACCGGTCCGAGGCCGGCCTGAAGCCGAAGACGCCGGGCGTGACGCTGGGCCTGCCGTCGTTCGGCAAGCCCGCCCCCCTGCCCGCGACGGTCGGCGGGTGCGCGGTCTGATGAGTGAGAACAACGACGACCTGGCCGGCCTCCGCGAGGAGATCGACCGGGTAGGACGTTCGGCGGCCAAGCGCTTCGACCCCGGTGCCGGGGCGCTGACCATCGCCGTCGCCGCGCTGGCGATCCTGGTGTCGCTGATCCTGCCGTGGACCGATGGGATCCAGGGCTTGCGCGTGCTGCTCGGCGAGGGCAAGGGCCTGCCCCAGCTGTTCGCTTACGGGGCCGTGGTCGTGGGGGTGCTGCTGCCTGCGGTGACGCTTGCCGTTCGCCGGTGGGCGTTGGCCTGGATCTGCGCGCTGGCTTCGTTCGCCGCTTCGGTGGCTGGGGTGTTGTCGATCTGGACGACTCAGACGACGACCGGTCACCACCCTGGGCCTGGCCCGGGGCTGGGGTTGATTTTGGCTGTTGTGGCGATAGTGGTGTTGTTGGTGAAATGGCTGAGACTGGCTGCTTCCCGACCGCCGATGCAGTGATTCGATAAGTGCCGTGGTTGCGTTCCGGCTCGATTTGACATGGGGCCCCTTACGGGCACCACAGGCAGGCCAAAGCCAGCCTACGGCACCCGAACCCCATGTAAAATCGAGCCTCGTCGGCCGCCGCCAGTTATGCCGTGGTGCCGTTGTGAATGAATAAAACCCAGACCCAATGGCCGAACGGCCAAATAAAAAGCAGAGCCGGCATAGCAGGTCACCATCCCCGCCTGCACCTGCACCGATCGGGCCCGCAGCCGGACCGCAGAGGCCCGATTTTACATGGGGTTCGGGTGCTTTAGGCTGGTCGAAGCCGGCAGGCCTGGCGGGACGCTTTTCCCCGCCGGGCCTGCCGGCTTTGGCCTGCCTGGAGTACCCGTAAGGGGCCCCATGTCAAATCGAGCCGGACGTGATATCTCGAGCCGGTAGCGACACCGCGGCCGACCCTCGACAGAATTCAATTACCGACTCGCGACCGCCTGCTCAGCCGCCGCCAACCACTCACGCCACTGCTTGGCCTGAGCGTCAGCCTGCTCGGCCCGCCGCTTGTCCCCGGCCGACCGCGCCTTCGCCGCCTGAGCCTCGAACTGCTCGACCCGCTCGCGGAACTGCGCGACCCGAGCCTCGGCCTCAGGATCCGACTTGCGCCACTGCGCGTCGACCGCACCCCGGACCCGCTCCTCGATCGCCCGGAGCTTTCCTTCCAGCTCCCGGACCCGCTCGCGCGGCACCTTGCCGATCGCGTCCCACCGCTCCTGGATCTTGTAGAGCTGCTGCCGAGCAGCCTCCAAGTCCACCGACGGGTCGATCCGCTCGGCCTCGGCGAGCAGTTCCTCCTTCAGCTTCGCGTTGGCCGCGAACTCGGCGTCACGCTCGCTGAACGCCTCCGACCGCTTGGCGAAGAACGCGTCCTGCGCGGCCCGGAACCGCTGCCACAACGCGTCGTCGGCCTCCTTGGGCGCACGCCCGGCGGCCTTCCACTCGACCATCAGCTCCTTGTACCGACCGGCCGTGGGGCCCCAGTCGTCGGACTCGATGAGCTTCTCGGCCTCTTCGACCAGTTCCTGCTTGCGGTTCTTGGCCACGCTGCGCTGCCGGTCCAGGTCGGCGAAGTGCGACCCGCGCCTGCGGTTGAACGCGTCACGCGCCTTGGAGAACCGCCGCCACAGCTGCTCGTCGGTCTTGCGGTCGACCCCGCGAATGGTCTTCCACTCGTCCAGGATCTGCCGCAGCCGGTCGCCCGCCGCCTTCCACTGGGTCGACTCGTTGGCCAGTACCTCGGCCTCCTCGACCAGCTCCAGCTTGCGCGCGCCCGCCGCCGCCCGTGCCTCGTCCTTGGCGGCCTTCGCGGCCTCCAGGCCCTTCTCGGCCAGGACCAGCACGTGCTCGACGCGAGCGGCCAGGGCGGCGAGGTCACCGACCACGGCCGCGTCGGCCAGGCTCTCCTGGACGTGCTTCGCGCTGGTCAGCGCGTGCTTGGGGTCGCCCGCGCCGGAGGACAGCCGCGTCACCAGCAGCTCGACCTCGGTGCGGATGTCGTCGAACCGGCGCGCGAAGTGCGCCAGGCCCTCGGCGGGCTCGCCCGCCTGCCAGGAACCGACGACCCGCTCGCCCTCGTCCGTCTTGACGTAGACGGTGCCGTCCGCGTCCACGCGCCCCCAGCGGTCAGGGTGGTCCGACGCCACGGGGACCGGCGGTGGCGCCACGACCGGCGTCGCTTCCACCCGGGTCTCCTCGACCACCGCCCCCGCACCACTGTCGCCAGTGGTTCCCGGTGTCGTCTCGTGCTCCGTCATCGCCGGCTTCCTCCTCGCCTGCCCACTTCGTGGTGCCCGTGCCGACCACGGGCGCCCCGCCTACGACGGGGCCCAGCACCCGAGTACCGCGACGCTCCCTAAGAGTGCCCAGTACCTCGCGCGCATTCAAACAGGTCAAGGCTCGCATCGGTACCGGTGGTGGCCGATGAGTAGCGTGGACTGCCATGATCTCGCGCCTGGTGGTCGTGCCGCACCCTCCGCTGCTGGTGCCCGAACTGGTCTCCGGGGCCGCGGCGGACACCGAACCGGTGCGCTCGGCGTGCCTGGACGTGGCCCGGGACCTGGCCTCCCACTCCCCGGACTGGGTGGCCGTCGGGGTCGACCCGTCCGGCCCGCGGACCGTCGAGGGCGTCTCCGGCACCTTCCGCGGCTTCGGGGTCGACGTGCGGGTGTCCCTCACGGCCTCTCCCGGCCCCGCGGACCCGACGGACGACCTCCCCCTCCCCGCCCTCATCGCCGCCTGGCTGCGCGAACGGGTCGGCGCACGCACGGTCCGCGTCCACCTCGTCCCCCCGGACCTGCCCACCTCCGACTGCGTCGCCCTCGGCCGGCGCCTGGCCGGCGTACCCGCCGTGCTGATCCTCGGCGACGGCTCCCACCGCCACGGCGACCTCGCCGTCGGCCGCCCCGACGACCGCGCCGGCCCCTTCGACGAGGACGTCCGCGAGGCGCTGGCCACCGCCGACACCGCCGCCCTGCGCGCCCTCGACCCCGGCACCGCCGCCGAACTGGGCGCCGCCGGCCGGGCCGCCTGGCAGGTGGCCGCCGGCATCCCGGGCCCGTGGCGCTGCACCCGGTCCGCGTTCCAAGCCCCGTTCGGCGTCGGCTACCACTTCGCCGTCTGGGAGGCTTGAGGGCGTGCACACCCCGATCCCCGTCGCCGTCGTCGGACCCACCGCCACCGGCAAGTCCGACCTCGCCGTGCGGCTGGCCGTCGAACTGGGCGGCGAGGTGGTCAACGCCGACGCGATGCAGCTCTACCGGGGCATGGACATCGGCACGGCCAAGATCACCGAAGCCGAGCGCCACGGCGTACCGCACCACCTGCTCGACGTGCTCGACGTGACCGAGACCGCGTCCGTGGCCGCCTACCAGCGCGAAGCGCGCTCCGCCATCGAACGCTTGCTCGCCGAGCACCGCACTCCCGTCCTGGTCGGCGGCTCGGGCCTGTACGTGCAGGCCGTGCTGGACGACCTCACCTTCCCCGGCACGGACGAGAAGATCCGCACCCAGCTCGAACAGGAGCTGGCCGTGTTCGGGTCGGAGACGCTGCACGGGCGGCTGGCGCAGCTCGACCCGGCCGCCGCGCTCGCGATCCTGCCCAGCAACGGCCGCCGCGTCGTCCGCGCGCTCGAAGTCATCGAGCTGACCGGTCAGCCGTTCTCCGCCACCCTGCCCAAGCCGGGCCCCGCCCGGTACGGCACCGTGCTCGTCGGCCTCGACCGCGACGTGTCCGAACTGGACGAGCGGGTCGACGCGCGCGTCACGCGCATGTTCGACGAGGGCCTGGTGGACGAGGTGCGCGCCCTGGAGGCACGCGGCCTGCGCGACGGCCGCACGGCGTCCCGCGCGCTGGGCTACCAGCAGGTGCTGGCCGCGCTCGACGGCGAGTACCCACTGGACGAGGCCGCCGCCGCGACCGCGCAGGCCACCCGGCGGTTCGTGCGCAAGCAGCGGTCCTGGTTCCGCCGCGACCAGCGGGTCACCTGGTTCGACGCCGGCTCCGCCACCCTGACCGAGGACGTGCTCAAGCTGGTGACGCCGTAGCCTGGTGCCCGTGGGGATCGAGTTTCTGAAGGGCCACGGCACCGAGAACGACTTCGTCGTGCTGCCCGACGCGGACGGCCTGCTGGACCTGACCGGGTCACGGGTGCGCGCGCTCTGCGACCGGCGGCGCGGCTTGGGCGCGGACGGCGTGCTGCGGATCGTGCGACCCGACTTCGGCCCGTGGTTCATGGACTATCGCAACGCCGACGGCTCGATCGCCGAGATGTGCGGCAACGGGGTGCGGGTGTTCGCGAAGTACCTGGTCGAGGCCGAGTTGATGCCCTCGGGGGAGTTCACCGTCGGTACGCGCGCCGGTGAGCGGCACGTCACCGTGCACGACGACGGCACGGTGACCGTGGACATGGGTCGCGTGCTGGTCACCGGCACCGGCACGGCCACGGTCGGCGGCACCGCCTTCGGCGGTGTCGCGGTGGACGTCGGCAACCCCCACCTGGCGTGCGTGACCGAGGTGCCGGTCGCGGAACTGGACCTGAAGCTGCCGCCCGGTCACGACCCGGTGCAGTTCCCGCACGGCGTGAACGTCGAGTTCGTCAACGTCCTCGACGAGGGTGCCCTGAAGATGCGCGTGCACGAGCGCGGCGTGGGCGAGACCCGGTCGTGCGGCACGGGCACCGTGGCCTCGGTGGCGTCGTGGCTGTACGGGACGGGTCGGCACACCGGCAAGGCCACTGTGGACGTCCTCGGTGGACAGGTGTCGGTGGTGATCGAGGAGGAGGGCTCCACGCTCACCGGACCGGCCGTCCTGCTGGCCCGGGGCGAACTCGACCAGTCGTGGTGGGACTCGCTCTAGAGGTCGAACACCTCCAGCTTGCCCGACCGCGCGCCGGCCACCACCTCGGGCTGCGAACTGGGCGCCGTGCAGCAGACCAGCCTGCCGTCCACGATCGCGACCGCGAAGCACACCTGACCGGTTTCCACCTTCCGGGTGATCTCCCCACCCTCCTCGACCCGGAACACGAACGGTTGGAGCGCGGGCGCGACCCACACACCGCCGTCGGCGTCCACCGCGATGCCGTCCGGCGCGATCCCGTGGTCGCGCAGGAACGCGAACACCCGCCTCCCGGACAGCCGGCCGTCGGAATCCACGTCGAACACCGTCAACTCGAACGCCAGCGTCTCGGCCACCACCAGCCGTCCGTCCGGCAGCAGCCCCATCCCGTTCGGGAACTTCAGGTCCTCGGCGGCCACCTCGACCGACCCGTCCGGCCTGACCAGCGCCAACGGCGTGCCGGGCGCGACCCAGCCCGGTTCGAGCATGGGCGCCTCGCCACCCGCCGCGATGGCGGCGTGCAGGTCGAAGCCGAAGTTGCCGACGTACGCGCGGCCGTGCGCGTCGACCAGCATGTCGTTGGCGTGGAAGGTCGCGACGCCATTCAGGTCTGCGTGCTCGACCAGCGCGCCACCGTCCTCCAGCCGCAGCACCTTGCGGTCCTTCATCGACACCACGAGCAGCCGCCCGTCCGGCAGCCAGCCCAGCCCCGAGGGCTGCTCCGGCACCTCGCAGACGACTTCCTCCTCGCCCGTGCCCAGGTCGAGCGCCCGGACCTGGTGGTCGTAGAAGTCCGAGTAGTACAGCCGCCCGTCCGGTCCCTGGCGCGGCCCCTCGCCGAACCGGAGACCTTCGCGCAGCACGGTGGTGTCAGCCATGCCCCTCGACGCTAGTGATCACGGGCAGGTCCCGCATCGATCGCAGCGGTGACAGGAGTACCCAAACGACGGACAGGAGCATCCCCGCCGACGCGACCAGCGTGCCGACCGCGAACAACGCCACCCCCCACCCCGGCTCGGCCACCGGCACCAGCACCCACGCCGGCTGCGTGACCAGCAACGACAGCCACACCAGCCGCACCTGCCCGAGCCGCGCCAACCGACCGGCGACCAGGCCCCGCCACCGCGTCGCCGGCACCACCCACCCCCAGCAGCACCGCGGCGACCGCCGTCGACAGCGCCAGGTCGCGCAGCAGGAAGAGCACGTTGACCGCGTCGCTGACCCAGAACAGCCGGAAGTCACGCGGTAACGGCATCGGGCTTCCTCAGCGGGGACAGCACCACCCACAGCACGGACGCCGCCTGCAACCCCATGCCCAGCGCCAACGTGGCCGTGACCCCGATACCACCGCCGAGCACGCCGCCGACCAGGGCGCCCAGCGGCATCGAGCCCCACACCACGAACCGGATGCTCGCGTTCATCCGGCCGAGCAGGTGGTCTGGGCACAAAGACTGCCGGTAACTGACCTGGGCGATGTTGTAGACCGTCGCCCCGTACGCCACCGCCGCCTCGCCGATGAGCACGAACACGATCCGCCAGTCCGCCGCGCCGAGCGGCACGAGCACCCCCAGCGGCCACGTGACCAGGCCGGACAGCCAGATCACCTTGGTCTGGCCGAAGCGCGCGTTCCACCGGTTCACGGTCAGCGCACCCAGCACGCCGCCGATGCCCGCCGTGCTGAGCACCAGGCCCACCACGCCCTCGGACAGGCCCAGGTCGCGGACCAGGAACAGCACCAGCACGGCCGCCGCCATGCCGCCGAAGAAGTTCGCGGTGCCCGTGCAGCCGACGATCGCGCGCAGCGACCGGTGCCCGAAGACGAACCGCAGGCCCTCGGCGATCTCGTGGACGAGACCGGGCTTGTCCGGCTGCCGCGGCGGCGGCTCCACCGTGCGGATGCGCAGCAGGAACAGCGCCGAAGCCAGGTAGCCGACCGCGGTGGCCAGCACGCCGATCGCCGCGCCGACCAGCTGCGCCACGCCACCGGCCGCCGCCGGGCCCGACACCTCCGCCACGGCCCGGCTGGCCTCCAGCTTCGAGTTGCCGTCGACCAGCTGGTCCCGCCCGACCAGGACCGGCAGGTACGACTGGTAGGCCACGTCGAACATGACCGTGGCTGCCCCGACCAGCAGGGCGACCACGACGAGCTGGGCCAACGTGAGCACGCCGAGCCACCACGCCAGCGGCACCGACAGCAGCAGCCCGGCCCGGGTGAAGTCGGCCACCAGCATCACCGGCCGACGTCTCTGCCGGTCCACCCACACCCCGGCGGGCAGCCCGATCAGCAGGAACGCGGCCGTGCCCGCCGCCGAGAGCACACCCATCTCGAACGGCGTGGCGGCCAGCGCGCCCACCGCGAGCAGCGGCAACACGGTGCGGCCGATCGTGGAGCCGAACTGGCTGATGGTGTCGCCTGCCCACAGCAGGCGGAAGTCGCGATGAGACCAGAGGGACACGGCGGGAAGTGTCGCGGGAGTGATTGGAAACTGTCAATCACTTGGTTCTCTATGCTTGGTGGGTGGAGAGACGCCCGGCGACCGACGACGAAGCCGCAGCCCTGGCCTCGGCGGTGCGGCTGCGCATCATCCGGCTCACGTACGACCGGGCGCTGACCAACAAGGAGATCGCCGAACGGCTCGGCAAAGACCCCGCCACCACCCTCCACCACGTGCGCAAACTCGTCGCCACCGGCTTCCTGGAGCCCCAGGAGGAGCGCACGGGCAACCGAGGGGCGCGGGAGATCCCCTACCGGTCGACCGGGCTGTCCTGGCGGCTCACCAAGGGCGACGTCCCGTACCCGGAGCAGACCAGCGAGGCCGTGTTCCAGGCGTTCCTGAGCGAGGTCGCCGACGTAGGCCCGGCCGCCATGAAGCAGTTCCGGCTCGTCACGCGCGTCGACCCCGAGGAACTAAAACGGCGCCTCCAGACGTTGTTGGATGAGCTGGCAACCGAGCCGGCCCACCCCGACGGGGAACGCGTGGCGATCTACCTGGCTCTCTACCCAGGCGATTAACCACTCGGTCCGGGTCGGGGTGCCGTGGGACGATGAAGGGCAAATGACGGAAAACACGTACAACAGCAACGACTGGCTCGACCACGAGGACGAGCTGTCCACCGGCGACCTGGCGCTCGAAGAGCGAGCCGCGCTGCGCCGCGTAGCCGGGTTGTCCACCGAGCTCGAGGACGTCACCGAGGTCGAGTACCGCCAGCTCCGGCTGGAGCGGGTCGTGCTGGTCGGCGTGTGGACCGAGGGCACGGCGGCCGACTCGGAGGCCTCCCTGGCCGAACTGGCCCTGCTCGCCGAGACCGCGGGCTCCGAGGTGCTGGAAGGCCTCGTGCAGCGCCGCGACCGGCCGGACCCGGCCACCTACATCGGTTCCGGCAAGGTGGGCGAGCTGCGCGACATCGTGATCGCGACCGGCGCGGACACGGTGATCTGCGACGGCGAGCTCTCCCCCGGCCAGCTGCGGCAGCTGGAGGAGAAGCTCAAGGTCAAGGTCGTCGACCGCACCGCGCTGATCCTCGACATCTTCGCCCAGCACGCGTCCACGCGTGAAGGCAAGGCGCAGGTCGAGATGGCCCAGCTGCAGTACCTGCTGCCGCGACTGCGCGGTTGGGGTGCGTCGCTGTCCCGGCAGGCCGGTGGTCGTGCCGGCGGCGGCAACGGCGGCGTGGGTCTGCGCGGTCCCGGTGAGACCAAGCTCGAGACCGACCGCAGGCGCATCCGCGCGCGCATCTCCAAGCTGCGCCGCGAGATCGCCGCGATGAGCGTCATCCGGGAGACCAAGCGGCACCGCCGGGTGGCCAACTCGGTGCCGAACGTGGCCATCGCGGGCTACACGAACGCGGGCAAGTCCAGCCTGCTCAACGCGCTGACCGGCGCGGGGGTGCTGGTGCAGGACGCCCTGTTCGCGACCCTCGACCCGACCACGCGGCGCACCGAGACGCCCGAGGGCCTGCCCTACACGTTGACCGACACGGTCGGCTTCGTGCGGCACCTGCCGCACCAGCTGGTCGAGGCGTTCCGGTCGACGCTGGAGGAGGTCGCCGACGCGGACCTGCTGGTCCACGTGGTCGACGGGTCCGACGCGATGCCGGAGAAGCAGGTCAAGGCGGTGCGCGAGGTGATCACCGAGATCTCGTCGCGGCGCGACGACCCGATGCCGACCGAGCTGCTCGTGGTGAACAAGATCGACTCGGTGGCGGAGCTGGGCCTGGCCCGGCTGCGGCACCTGTTCCCCACGGCGGTGTTCGTGTCCGCGCACACCGGCGAGGGCATCGCCGAGCTGCGTGAGCGCATCGCGGCCATGACGCCCCGGCCGGAGGTCGTGGTCGACGCGCTCGTGCCGTACGCGCGGGGCGAGCTGGTCGCGCGCGTGCACCGCGAGGGCGAGGTGCTCAAGGAGCGGCACACCGAGGAGGGCACCGAGCTGTCCGCCCGGGTCCGGCCGGACCTGGCGGGCGTGCTGGAGCAGTTCGCCGTGAACGGAAGCCGCGCCTGAGCCGTTGCGAGCGTTGCTGGTAGCACTGGGGCTGGTGGTGACGGCCGGTTCCGCCGTGGCGGAACCGGCCGTCGCCGACGTGTGCGCGGTGACCGACCAGCGGCTGGAGGAGCTGTCCGGGCTCGCGTCCAACGGCGACCAGTGGTTCGCGGTGAACGACAGCGACAACGGCCGGTTGCAGATCCAGGTGCTCGACCGCACCTGCGCGATCACCCGGACCATCACCGCGCCGAACAACCCGTTCGACGTCGAAGACCTCGCCTTGGCCCCTGACGGAACGCTCTGGGTGGCGGACATCGGCGACAACGGGAAATCACGCGAAACCGTGGCATTGCACGCGGTTTCACCGGACGGCAGCGCTCGTTTGTACCGACTGACGTACCCTGACGGAAAGCACGACGCCGAAGCATTGTTGCTCGACGGTTCCGGCATTCCGCACATCATCACCAAGGAAACGATCGGCTCCGCGCTGGTGTACCGGCCGGCGTCCGGGTTGAGCGAGGGCGCACCGACGCCGATGGAGCAGGTGGCGCGGGTGTCGATCAGCACGACGGACACCGCGGGCGGGCCGTTGCAGAACTCCGTGGTGACGCGCCTGGTCACGGGTGGCGCGATGGCGCGGGACGGTCGGGTGGCGGCGTTGCGCACCTACACCGACGCGTACCTGTTCCCGGTACCGGACGGCGACCTGGCGAAGGCGCTGGAGTCCGACCCGGTGCGGGTCCCGCTGGCGGGTGAGCCGCAGGGCGAGGCGATCGCGTTCGACCCGGACGGCACGCTGCTGTCGGCGTCCGAGTTCGGCAACGCCGGTGGCACGTCGTCCGCCGTGCGCGCGGTGACGGGCGCGGCGGCGTTGGCCGTGCCGCCCGCACCCACTTCCACCACCACGCCTGCACCGGACGCCCCGGCGGCCGCGGACGACACCGCTCCCCCGGCGGGCGACACGTCGTCGCCGTGGCCGGTGGTGGGCGGCGGCGCGGTGGCGTTGGTGCTGGTGGGAGCACTCGTGCGCCGGTCGCGCCGCCGTCGGGCGTGAGAGATCAGAGCCTGCGCAGGACCGCCACGACCTTGCCCAGGATCGACGCCTCGTCACCGGGGATGGGCTGGTAGGCCTCGTTGTGCGGCATCAGCCACACGTGGCCGTCCTCCTTGCGCTTGAACGTCTTCACGGTGGCCTCGCCGTCGATCATCGCGGCCACCACTTCGCCGTTGTCCGCCGTCGGCTGCTGGCGGACCACGACCCAGTCGCCGTCGGTGATGGCGGCGTCCACCATCGAGTCACCCACGACCTTCAGCAGGAACACGTCACCCTCGCCGACGATCTCGCGCGGCAGCGGGAACACGTCCTCGATCGCCTCCTCCGCCAGGATCGGCCCACCGGCCGCGATGCGGCCCAGCATGGGCACGTACGCGGGAGTCGGCTTGGAGGCCGGGTCGAGGCCGGTCACGATCTCCGCGGGCAGCACGCCCACGGCGCGCGGCCGGTTCGGGTCGCGCCGCAGGTACCCCTTCCGCTCCAGCGCGCGCAGCTGGTGGGCGACCGAAGAGGTGGAGGTCAGGCCGACCGCCTCCCCGATCTCACGCACGCTGGGCGGGTAGCCGAACCGGTCGAGCCAGTCGCGGATCACGTCGAGCACCTTGCGCTGGCGCAGGGTGAGCCCGGCGTTGCCCGCGATGTCCGCCGGTTCGGGCGCGGAGGGCACGGCTGCGGTGCGCAGGTCTTCGTTGGTCTTGCGTGCCACGGTGCTTCCTCCTCACCGGTCCCGATTGCCCAGGCCGGCTCTCCGACGATCTTCACTTGTGGACGGTAGTCGCGTTCCGTGTCCAGATCAAACACCTGTTCGAAGTAAACGTCGGCGTGTCCTAGCGATTTCGCCCGACGAAGTGGTAGACATTCGCACGGACGTTCGATCGAACACAGGTTCGATCATGATCGGATGACCTGCGTTGGAGGACATCATGGCGGTGGTCATTGGCACCCGGAACGGCTTCGAACTGGTGGACGGTGCCGGTGTCGAGGATGTCGCCCTCGGCGCGGGATTGCGACCTGGACCACGGGTCCTTCGCCGGTTCGAGGTACACGATAAGGACAACCGCCGCCCGTCGACCCGCCCCCGGCCGCTCGCCGTGCACCAGACCGCGCCCGAGCCGGTCGCCTGCGAGACCCGCCCGCGCCGCCACCCCGCCGTCCAGTTCGTCGCCTACGCGGCGGTCGCCGCGGCCTTCGCCGCCCTGCTGAGCCTGCTCTACCTGTACGTCTCCGGCGCCACCACCGTCCCCGAACGCACCAGCGTCGTGCACGTCCAAGTGGGCGAGACCCTGTGGGACGTCGCCGAGCGCAGCGCACCCGCCAGCGACCCGGACGCCGTCGTCGCCCGCATCCGCGAGCTGAACCCCCTCCCGGCCTCCGACGTCGTCCCCGGCCAGTCCCTGGTCGTCCCCCACGGCACCCCTTGACCTCCTCGCGGGTCGTGCAGGTAGAGCCGTTCGAGTGACCCGGGCCACGCGTGTTGAGTTGCGAAGCAGTAGGGCCCAGGCATAGGTTGACCCCTACATCTAGTGGTTACACCGTTGTAGTTAGTCCACAGGTTGGGGTTTTCCCCATCACGGGGGCTGACGCGATGGATGCTGCCCGCAGGAGGGGGGACCAGTCGTGCGATGCCCGTTCTGCCGCAACGCCGACTCCCGCGTGGTCGACTCGCGGGAGGTCGACGAGGGCCAGGTGATCCGCCGCAGGCGCTCGTGCTCGAGCTGCGGTCGCCGGTTCACCACCGTGGAGGAAGCCGTGCTCGCGGTGGTCAAGCGCTCCGGCGTCACCGAGCCGTTCAGCCGCGACAAGGTCGTCAACGGCGTGCGACGCGCCTGCCAGGGCCGCCCGGTGGACGAGGACGCCCTCCAGCAGCTGGCGCACCGCGTCGAGGAGTCCATCCGCTCGGGCGGCAACGCCGAGATCCCGAGCCACGAGGTGGGCCTGGCCATCCTCGGCCCGCTGCGCGACCTGGACGAGGTGGCCTACCTGCGGTTCGCCTCCGTCTACCGCTCCTTCTCCTCCGTCGAGGACTTCGAGAAGGAGATCGCCGATCTTCGCACCGCCCAGCGCACTGACGACTGAGCGGAACGCGACGCAGGACAACGCGCGACCGCCTCGGACGGGGAGCCCGGACGTGGTCGCGCCGCAGAGAATTTTCCAAGACGAGCAAGACGAGAGGGACCCGGGATGACGGAGACCGTCGGTGGCTCCAGCAAGAAGACGGCCACCCGCAACGGCGCGGGGGACAAGAACGCCAAGCTGAAGGTGGAGCGCGTCTACACCACCGCGGGCAAGCACCCCTATGACGAGGTCACCTGGGAGCACCGCGACGTCGTCATGACGAACTGGCGCGACGGCTCGGTGAACTTCGAGCAGCGCGGTGTCGAGTTCCCCGACTTCTGGTCGGTCAACGCCACCAACATCGTCACCAGCAAGTACTTCCGCGGCGCGGTGGGCACGCCGCAGCGCGAGCACAGCCTCAGGCAGCTCATCGACCGCGTGGTGAAGACCTACGTCGAGGCCGGCCTCAAGCACGGCTACTTCGCCACCGACGACGACGCCGAGATCTACGAGCACGAGCTGACCTGGATGCTGCTGCACCAGGTGTTCAGCTTCAACTCGCCGGTGTGGTTCAACGTCGGCACCACCTCGCCGCAGCAGGTCAGCGCCTGCTTCATCCTGTCGGTCGACGACACGATGGAGTCGATCCTGAACTGGTACCGCGAGGAGGGCCTGATCTTCAAGGGCGGCTCCGGCGCGGGCCTGAACCTCTCGCGCATCCGCTCGTCCAAGGAGCTGCTGTCCTCCGGCGGCACGGCGTCCGGCCCGGTGTCGTTCATGCGCGGCGCGGACGCGTCCGCGGGCACCATCAAGTCCGGTGGCGCGACGCGCCGTGCGGCGAAGATGGTCGTGCTGGACGTCGACCACCCGGACGTCGAGGAGTTCATCGAGACCAAGGCGCGCGAGGAGGACAAGGTCCGCGCGCTGCGCGACGCCGGGTTCGACATGGACCTGGGCGGCAAGGACATCGTGTCCGTGCAGTACCAGAACGCGAACAACTCGATCCGGGTGTCGGACGAGTTCATGCACGCCTACGAGAACGGCGGCCAGTTCGGCCTGCGCGCCCGGATGACCGGCGAGGTCATCGAGCACGTCGACGCCAAGGACCTGTTCCGCAAGCTGGCGAAGGCCGCGTGGGAGTGCGCCGACCCGGGCATCCAGTACGACGGCACGATCAACGACTGGCACACCACGCCGGAGTCGGGCCGCATCACGGCCTCGAACCCGTGCTCGGAGTACATGCACCTGGACAACTCCAGCTGCAACCTGGCGTCGTTGAACCTGATGAAGTTCCTGTCCGACGACGGCACGTTCAACGCGGAGCTGTTCGCCAAGTCCGTCGAGCTGATCATCACCGCGATGGACATCTCGATCTGCTTCGCGGACTTCCCCACGCCCGCGATCGGCGAGACGACCCGCGCGTTCCGCCAGCTGGGCATCGGCTACGCGAACCTCGGCGCGCTGCTCATGGCGACCGGTCACGCGTACGACTCCGAGGGTGGCCGCGCGCTGGCCGCCGCGATCACGTCCCTGATGCAGGCCGTGGCGTACAAGCGGTCCGCCGAGCTGGCGGGCATCGTCGGCCCGTACGACGGGTACGCCCGCAACGCCGAAGGGCACCAGCGGGTCATCCGCAAGCACTCGGCCGCCAACGACATGCTGCGCACGTACCACGCGAACGACGGCGCGGTGCAGAAGGTCGCGACCAAGGCGTGGCAGGAGTGCCAGCGCATCGGCGCCCGCAACGGCTGGCGCAACGCGCAGGCCAGCGTGCTCGCGCCCACCGGCACCATCGGCCTGATGATGGACTGCGACACCACCGGCATCGAGCCGGACCTGGCGCTGGTGAAGTTCAAGAAGCTGGTCGGCGGCGGCTCGATGCAGATCGTCAACCAGACCGTGCCGCGGGCGCTGAAGGTGCTGGGCTACCAGCAGGAGCAGATCGAGGCGATCGTCGAGTACATCGGCGAGCACGGCCACGTGGTGGACGCGCCGGGCCTCAAGCCCGAGCACTACGAGGTGTTCGACTGCGCCATGGGCGACCGCTCGATCGCGCCGATGGGCCACGTGCGGATGATGGCCGCGGTGCAGCCGTTCATCTCGGGCGCGATCTCCAAGACGGTGAACATGCCGGAGACGGCGACCGTCGAGGAGGTCGAGGAGATCTACTACCAGGGCTGGAAGCTCGGCCTGAAGGCGCTGGCGATCTACCGCGACAACTGCAAGGTCGGCCAGCCGCTGTCGGCGGGCAAGTCGGCCAAGGCGTCCTCGGCGGTCGAGGCCAAGACCGAGACGGTCGTGGAGTACCGCCCGGTGCGCAAGCGGCTGCCGAAGAAGCGCCCGTCGCAGACGGTGTCGTTCACGGTCGGCGGCGCGGAGGGCTACCTGCACGCCGGGTCGTACCCGGACGACGGCCTGGGCGAGATCTTCGTCAAGCTGGGCAAGCAGGGTTCGACGCTGGCCGGCGTGATGGACGCGTTCTCGATGTCCATCTCGGTGGGCCTGCAGTACGGCATCCCGCTGGAGTTCTACGTCTCGAAGTTCCAGAACCTGCGCTTCGAGCCGGCGGGCATGACGGACGACCCGGACGTCCGCATCGCGACCAGCGTCCTGGACTACCTGTTCCGCCGCCTGGCGCTGGACTACCTGCCGTTCGAGAAGCGGGCCCAGCTGGGCATCTTCACCGCCGACGAGCGCACCGCGCAGGTGGCGTCCGACTACGGCAACGGTGATGTGGACCTGGAAGGCCTGCGCACGTCGGTCGACGCCACCCCGACCACCGAGCCGGCCCAGGCGGAGAAGAAGTCCAAGCCGCAGGACATCAAGGTGGGCAGCTCCACGGAACTGCTCGAACTGCACCTGGGCAAGGCCGCCGACGCTCCGCTGTGCATGACGTGCGGCACGAAGATGCGCCCGGCCGGCTCGTGCTACCTGTGCGAGGGCTGCGGCTCCACCTCGGGCTGCAGCTGATCGCGAAGCTCGCCGGGATGTCCTGCGGATTCTCGCGGAACATCCCGGCGGGCGCGCCGGATGTCACCACGTGCGAGCCGCCGTTCGCGCGAGTCGCCCTCGACGCCCCGCGAGCGGGCGCGTCGGGGGTGCGCGGCGCCGGGTGCGACGGGTGTCGGTCGCGGCGCCTGGTCAGCCGGCGACGTGAGCAGCGCCTGGTCAGCCGGTGCCGTCGGGCCGGCCGTAGGTGGCGTCGAACCAGGTGAGGAAGCCGAGCGTGGAACCCCACTGCGCGGTGATGCGGCGGTGCACGGCGCGCTGGTCGTGGCCGGCGACGAAGGTGCTGCGACCGGCCACCGGGCTACCACAGCCGCACGCACAGGTCATCGCTGCTCCCGGGTCGGGGGCGTAGGTCACCGGGTTGCGGAAGGTGTCCGGCGCCGCCGTGTTGATGAGGGCGTCGTGGACCGGATGACCGGCGCCGAGGACGGTGCCGATGATCGCGCGCTTCTTGCCGAAGGGTTCGAAGCCGGCGATCTCGGCCACACATCGGATGACCCCGGCGTGGCTGAACACGGCGTACTTCTCCTTCTCCGCCCGGCTGCCCAACAGCCAACGGCCTCGGTTCTGCTCGAAGATGGCCTCAGGGGACAACATGGGGTCGTAGCCGACCCACTCCCGGCGCATCTCGTCGTTGTGCTCGGGCAGGATCGACCGCTTCTCGCCCAGCTTGATGTGGATCACGCCGCACTCCCAATACCCGAAAGGCTTGCTTGACGGGTATCAGCGTAGACCCCTGCGGTGCATACTCACAAGGCTTGCCTGTCGAGTATGCGCCGGTGACTTGAACGGCGACGTCGAGCTCGACGAACCCGAGTGGGGTCCGGCACCCTGAACGGCTACGGCGTCGTGACCAGCCACCGACCGACCAGCGCCACGACGCGATGGGGAGAACGGGAGTCTGCGTGATCACGCGCGACGAGCTGAAGGCCGCGCTGGAGCGGTGGGGTGCACACGACATCGACGACAAGCCCGACTGGGCCAACTCGGTGTCCTCCGTGGTGCTCCGCTGCCGCTTCCAGGGCCCCCGCTGGGGCCGAACTACGAGCAACGCCGCCCGCTACCTCGATGCCCTGATGCGCCAGGGCAAGGTGCCATGGGCAGTCGAGATGAAGGTGCGGGGAGCCCGCGGTGTCGGCGGCTACTACCGGCACGCGGTCGGCCAGGCGGTGCTGTACCGGCACTGGATCCGCAGCGCCACGGCACTGGACCCCTGGTTCACCCGGCAGGGCCTGGACCGGACCGCGGCCCGCGCCGCGGTGGTGGTCCCCGCCCTGGACACCCAGCCGCAATGGCGAACTCGACTGCGGACCGTCTGCGATCTGACCGGCGTCGAACTCATCGAGGTGCCTCACCAGCACGCAGCGCTGCGTTGACAGCGACCTCTTCAGGTCATGGCTGCCGCCCGCCGTGCGAGAGCACGCAGCCGCGGCTTGGTACCGGGTTTGTACCGTCATCGGCGAGTCTCGAACCTGACACTCGGACAAGTCTCGCCGGCTGATCGCCCGTTTTTTCGCACGCCCGTGCCGTGCGCGGAACCTACGATGCCGGGCATGCGAGCGAGTGGGTGGGACTGATGGCGCACGTCCTGGCCGGGTACCGGGTGGCGGCGCGGGAAGGGCGGCGGGATTGGCAGGACGCCGGGTTGCCGGAGGGCGAGCTGGTGTCGATGAGCGGCTGCGTCACGACGGTGGTCACGCCGAACGACTGGGACGAGTGGTTCGGTGACCCGGGGTCCGCCGAGAGGGCGCGCCGGGACGGCCTGCACGTGCTCGCGGTGGGGATGGCTGCCCAGGACGTCCCCGGCGTGCTGGAGGACGTGGGCGGTGGGGACGTGGCCGGTGGGTTGTCGGAGCGGTTGGCGCGGGCCGACGCTGGACCGGCGTGAGCCGCTGAGTTTTGGATAGGCCGTTCCAGAACTGCTAGCGTGAGCCACGTGCCCCGACCCAAGGAGTTCGACGAGGAGCAAGCGCTCGACGCCGCCATGCGCACGTTCTGGGCGAACGGCTACGAGGCCACGTCCACCGAAGACCTGTGCCGCGCCACCGGGTTGGGGCGCAGCAGCATCTACAACACGTTCAGCAGCAAGCACGAGCTCTTCAAGCGCGCCCTCATCCGCTACACCGAGCTGATGACCGCCAGCCAGATCGCACTGCTCGACGACGAGACGCGGTCACCGGAGGACCGCCTGCGCGACCTGTTCGACGCGGTCATCGCGGGCGAGGTGGAGAACCGGCGCGACGATCGCGGGATCGGCTGCCTCACCGTGAACACGACCGTGGAGCTGGCCGGACGGGACCGCGAGGCCGCCGAGCTGGTCGAACGCGACCAGCGACGCAGGCTGGACGCGCTGCGGGCGGTCATCGCGACCGGCCTGCGGGACGGTGAGTTCAGGTCCGGGCGCGACCCGGCGGAGCTGGCGCGGTTCCTCAACGCCGTCATCGCGGGCATCCGGGTCGCCAGCCAGGGCGGCGCGGACATCCCGACCTTGAAGGCCATCGCGGACACCGCACTCGAAGCCCTCTGAAGGACGCCTTGAGCCCTTTCGACGCTGCCCGCGTTTTGGATAGATCAATACAAAATAGGAGCACCGGAATGCCCCGTGTCGTCCACCTGCTCGCCCTCGGCATCTTCGCCATGGTCACCAGCGAGTTCGTCGTCGCCGGACTCATGCCGCAGATGGCCGACGGCCTGCACGTCACCATCCCCGAGATCGGCTACCTGATCACCGCGTTCGCCGCCGCGATGGCCGTCGGCGGACCGCTGCTCACCGTGCTGATGCTCCGCCTGCGCCCCAAGCCCGCGCTGATGACGCTGTTCGCCGTCTTCCTCGTCGGCAACGTCCTCGCCGCCACCGCCACCGGGTACGGCGTCATGTTCGTCGCGCGGGTCGTCACCGGCGCGGCGGCACAGGCGTTCTTCGGCGTGGCGCTGTCGGTGACGTCCGCCCTGGTCGCGGAGAACCTGCGCGGCCGGGCCACCGCGACCGTGCTGAACGGGCTGATGCTCGGCACGCTGCTCGGCCTGCCGCTGGCCACGTTCCTCGGCGAGCACCTCGGCTGGCGGGCGGCGTTCTGGGGCATCGCGGTGCTCACCGTCGTGGCCGCCGCCAGCACGGTCGCGGGTGTGCCCCGGCTGGACCGCGCCGGCGGCGACGGCGGCGTGCGCGCCGAACTGCGGGCCGTGGCCCGGCCGAAGCTGTGGCTGGTGCTGTCCACCAGCACGTGCGTCATCGGCGCGACGTTCGCCGCGTTCAGCTACGCCAACCCGATCCTGACCGACGTCACCGGCTTCGCCACGGGCACGGTCCCGCTGCTGCTCGTCGCCTACGGCGCGGCCACGGTCGTCGGCAACCACGTGGTCGGCCGGTTCGCCGACCGGTACGCGCTGCCGACGCTGGTCACCGGCCTCGGGCTCAACGCCCTGTTCCTCACCGGCTTCGCCCTGTTCACCGACGCCAAGCTGCCCACCGTGGTGAGCCTGCTCGGCATCGGCCTGGTCGGCGTCACGATGAACCCGGCGCTGGTCACCCGGGTCCAGCGGACGGGCAGCACCGGACCGCTGGTCAACACCGTGCACGGCTCGTTCATCACGCTCGGCATCATCATCGGCTCGTGGCTGGGCGGCCTGCTCATCACCGACCACGGCCTGCGCGCGCCGCTGTGGCTCGGCGTGGGGCTCGCGGTGCTCGGCCTGGTCAGCCTGCTCCCGGATCTCCACAAAGCCTCCACCGGATCCACACGGTCCGCCCCCGCCGACCCGTCCATCCTGGACGGCACGACGACAGGAGGACGGACGTGAGCGGTTTCGGGCGTTGGGTCGAGGACTTCGAGGCGGAGGCGCGGCGGCGGCAGGAGGTCGGTGATCCGGACTTCGCCCGTCGCGCACGGCTGCGGCCCGCGATCGTGCGGAGCGGCCGGCGGTTCCAGGTCGGCGAGGCGGGTGCGCGGTCGTCACGGTCGTCTGGGACCACGGCCCCGCGTTGCGCCACCCGGGGATGACGCGACGCGGGTTCGTGGTCGACGTGGCGGTGCTGTTCCGCACCGCCCTGTCCGGACTTCAGGACCGCCGGAACAGCTTGTTGCCCAGCCAGACGATCGGGTCGTAACGGCGGTCGGCGACGCGTTCCTTCATCGGGATCAGCGCGTTGTCGGTGATCTTGATGTGCTCGGGGCAGACCTCGGTGCAGCACTTGGTGATGTTGCACAGCCCCAGGCCGTGGGACGACTGCGCCTCCTGCACGCGGTCGGCCTGGTCGAGCGGGTGCATCTCCAGCTCGGCCACCCGCATCAGGAACCGCGGCCCGGCGAACGACTCCTTGTTCTCCTCGTGGTCGCGGATGACGTGGCACGTGTTGTTGCACAGGAAGCACTCGATGCACTTGCGGAACTCCTGCGAGCGCTCCACGTCGACCTGCTGCATCCGGTACTCCCCCGGCGCCACACCGGCCGGCGGCTTGAACGCGGGGATCTCCCGTGCCTTCTGGTAGTTGTACGACACGTCCGTGACCAGGTCGCGGATCACCGGGAACGTGCGCATCGGCGTCACGGTCACCGTCTCGTCCTCCGCGAACACCGACATCCGCGTCATGCACAGCAGCCGCGGCTTGCCGTTGATCTCCGCCGAGCACGACCCGCACTTGCCCGCCTTGCAGTTCCACCGCACGGCGAGATCCGGCGTCTGGGTCGCCTGCAACCGGTGGATGACGTCGAGCACGACCTCACCCTCGTTGACCTCGACGGTGAAATCCTCCAGCCCACCGCCTTCGTCCGAACCGCGCCACACCCGGAAGTGCCCCTGGTACCCCATGTCAGCCCTCCAGCTCGTCGGCGGTCAGGTACTTCTGCAACTCGCTGTGCTCGAACAACGCCAGCAGGTCCGACCGGATCGGGACCTGCGGCTCCTCCACGACCTCGACCGACGAGCCCGCCGACCGGCAGACCAGCAGCTTGCGCCGCCACTCGGCGTCCATGCTCGGGAAGTCGTCCCTCGTGTGCCCGCCACGGCTCTCCGTGCGCAGCAGCGCGGCCCGCGCCACGCACTCGCTGACCAGCAGCATGTTGCGCAGGTCGAGCGCGAGGTGCCAGCCGGGGTTGAACTGCCGGTGCCCCTCGACCACCACGGTCGCGGCCCGCCGCTTCAGCTCCTCCAGCCGCTCGACCGCCTGGTCCATCTCCTCGGCCTTCCGGATGATGCCGACCAGGTCGTTCATCGCCTGCTGCAACTCCATGTGCAGCGTGTACGGGTTCTCACCGCCACCGTCGGCACCGGAGAACGGCGCCACGGCCGTCCGCTCCGCCTCGGCCACGGCCTCGTCCGAGCACACCGGCCGAGCCGACAGCCCGCCCACGTAGTCCGACGCGCCCGCGCCCGCCCGGCGCCCGAACACCAGCAGGTCGGACAGCGAGTTGCCGCCCAGCCGGTTCGAGCCGTGCATCCCGCCGGACACCTCGCCCGCCGCGAACAGCCCGGGCACCGACGAAGCGCCCGTGTCCGGGTCGACCTGCACACCGCCCATCACGTAGTGGCAGGTCGGCCCGACCTCCATCGGCTGCGCGGTGATGTCGACGTCGGCCAGCTCCTTGAACTGGTGGTGCATCGACGGCAGCCGCCGCATGATCTCCTCGGCGGGCAGGCGCGTGGACACGTCCAGGAACACGCCGCCGTGCTCGGACCCGCGCCCGGCCTTGACCTCGGAGTTGATCGCCCGCGCCACCTCGTCGCGCGGCAGCAGCTCCGGTGGCCGCCGGTTGTTGCCCGGGTCGGCGTACCAGCGGTCGGCCTCGGCCTCGTTGTCGGCGTACTTGTC
Organism: Saccharothrix sp. CB00851; assembly: GCF_001905065.1. Taxonomy (NCBI): domain Bacteria; kingdom Bacillati; phylum Actinomycetota; class Actinomycetes; order Pseudonocardiales; family Pseudonocardiaceae; genus Saccharothrix; species Saccharothrix sp. CB00851. The sequence goes on along the minus strand of NZ_LWLC01000002.1, from coordinate 171,653 downwards.
CTTGAACACCTCGGGGATGTAGTCGAACATGAACCGCTTGCCGTCGGAGTTGCGCAGCACGCCGCCGTCACCGCGGACCGACTCGGTGACCAGGATCCCCTTCACCGACGGCGGCCAGACCATGCCGGTCGGGTGGAACTGCACGAACTCCATGTTGATCAGGGACGCGCCCGCGCGCAGGGCCAGCGCGTGGCCGTCGCCGGTGTACTCCCACGAGTTCGACGTCACCTTGAACGACTTGCCGATGCCGCCGGTCGCGAGCACCACGGCGGGCGCCTCGAACAGCACGAACCGGCCCGACTCGCGCCAGTAGCCGAACGCGCCCGCCACGCGGCCCTCGTCCAGCACCAGGTCGGTGACGGTGAACTCCTGGAACACCTTCAGCCGCGACTCGTAGTCGCCGGTCTCGGCGAAGTCGTCCTGCTGCAGCGACACCACCTTCTGCTGCAGGCTGCGGATCAGCTCCAACCCGGTGCGGTCGCCGACGTGCGCCAGCCGCGGGTACTCGTGGCCGCCGAAGTTGCGCTGGCTGATCCGACCGTCCTTGGTGCGGTCGAACAGCGCGCCGTAGGTCTCCAGCTCCCAGACCCGGTCGGGCGCCTCCTTGGCGTGCAGCTCGGCCATCCGCCAGTTGTTCAGGAACTTCCCGCCGCGCATCGTGTCGCGGAAGTGCACCTGCCAGTTGTCGTTCGAGTTCACGTTGCCCATGGCCGCGGCGATACCGCCCTCGGCCATCACCGTGTGCGCCTTGCCGAACAACGACTTGCACAGCACCGCCGTGCGCATCCCGTGTTCGCGGGCCTCGATCGCGGCGCGCAGCCCCGCACCGCCGGCACCGATCACGAGCACGTCGAACGAATGCCGTTCCAGCTCGGGCAAAACCACTCCTCAGTTGACGAATCGGAGGTCGGCGATCGTCCCGGAGGCGACCAGCGCGACGTAGAGGTCCGTGACGCAGACGAAGATCAGCGAGGCCCACGCCAGCTGCATGTGCTTGGCGTTGAGCTTGGAGATCTGCGTCCACGCCCAGTACCGGACCGGGTGCTTGGAGAAGTGCTTGAGCCGCCCGCCCGCGATGTGGCGGCACGAGTGGCACGACAGCGTGTACGCGGCCAGGAGGCCGACGTTGACCAGCAGCACGATGTTGCCCAGGCCGATGCCGGTGCTGAAGGCGTAGAACGCGTCGTAGATGTTGATCAGCAGCAGGAGCGAGGCCGCGTAGAAGAAGTAGCGGTGCAGGTTCTGCGCGATCAGCGGGAACCGCGTCTCGCCGGTGTACTTGGCGTGCGGTTCGGCCACCGCGCAGGCGGGAGGGGACATCCACGCCGCCCGGTAGTACGCCTTGCGGTAGTAGTAGCAGGTCACTCGGAAGCCGAGCAGGAACGGAATGATGATCACCGGCGGGGTGAGGAACCCCGGCAGCTCGGGCAGCAGCCGCCCGAAGTGCGCCGCGTTGGGCAGGCACTCCTCCGTCAGGCACGGCGAGTACATGGGCGTCAGGTAGCGGTACTCGTCCACCCAGTAGTGGTCGCCCATGAAAGTCCGCACGGCCGCGTAGATCGAAATCAGGAGCAGGCCCGCGAACGTCGCCAGCGGCGGTAGCCACCACCGGTCCGTGCGCAACGTGCGCTGGGCGATCTGCGCCCTCATACCTCACCTCGTTCCACGTCGTTGTGGTGCGTCACACATTGTGGTTTGGGACACATAACCGGCCCGTAAACGGGAGCGGCCCCCGCGTTCGCACGCGGGGGCCGGTCTCGTCCTCGGGTCAGGTTCGATGGCTGCGGTAGCCGCCGAGCCCTTCGTCGTCGGCGTCGTGCCACAGCTTCGGGTCGTACGGCGTGTCGGGGACGACGACGACTTCCCGCTCGACCCGCGGCGCCTGGCGCTGGCGGGGCGTGCTGTCCAGGTCCAACAGTTCGGTCGCGTCGATGTCCAGGCGTTCGACGTCGTTGGCCAGCCTCTGCACCGCGGCCACGTCGCCGTACCGCGCGCGCAGGCCGCCGACGCAGTGGCGCAGTTGGCCAAGCGCCCGGCGCAGCTCCACGATCTCGGAGGACGTCATGGTCAGCACCTCCCTCGGGTCGGTCCGTGTGCCGACTCTGCCAAGTGGAAGGCGCTGTGACAAGAACCACAGTGTGTCCCGGGTCGCGTCCCAGGATCTGAATCGTTTTTGTCACGATCATGTGTCGTGACATAGTGTGCCTGCTGTCACGTCCGTCCGTGCGACGCCAGCGCTGTCGTCCCACCGGGCCCACCACGGCCCGTGATCACCACCGGAGACAGCGAACCATGAGCGTGCATCCCGTCGTCGCCGAAGTGACGGCTCGAATCGCCGCCCGCAGCGCCGCCGGCCGGTCCGCCTACCTGGAACGCATCGCCCGGGCCCAGCAAGAGGGCCCCGCCCGCCGCGACATGGCGTGCAGCAACCTGGCGCACGGGTTCGCCGGGATCACGGGCGGTGACAAAGACCTCCTTCGTGCACTGCGTCGCCCGAACGTGGCGATCGTGTCCGCGTACAACGACATGCTGTCCGCCCACCAGCCGATGCACGAGTACCCGGCGTGGATCAAGGACGCGGCACGGGCCGTCGGCGGCGTCGCGCAGTTCGCGGGCGGCGTGCCCGCCATGTGCGACGGCATCACCCAGGGCCGCGCGGGCATGGAGCTCTCGCTGTTCAGCCGCGAGGTCATCGCGATGGCCACCGGCGTCGCCCTGTCGCACGAGATGTTCGACTCGGCGCTGCTGCTCGGCGTGTGCGACAAGATCGTGCCCGGCCTGCTGATCGGCGCGCTGTCGTTCGGGCACCTGCCGACGATCCTGGTGCCCGCCGGCCCGATGCACTCCGGCCTGCCGAACTCGGAGAAGGCCCGGGTGCGGCAGCTGTTCGCGGAGAACAAGGCCACCCGCGAGGACCTGCTCGAAGCCGAGGCGCAGTCCTACCACAGCCCCGGTACCTGCACGTTCTACGGCACGGCGAACTCCAACCAGCTCGTGGTCGAGGTCATGGGCCTGCACCTGCCCGGCGCGAGCTTCGTGCCGCCGGGCACCAAGCTGCGCAAGTCGCTGACCGAGGAGGCCGCGCGGCGCGCGGTGGAGATCAGCCGGGGCGGGGAGTACACCCCGATCGGGCAAGTGGTGGACGTGAAGTCCGTGGTCAACGGCGTGATCGCGCTGCTGGCCACCGGCGGGTCGACCAACCACACCATGCACCTGGTCGCGATCGCGTCGGCCGCGGGCATCGAGCTGAGCTGGGACGACTTCTCCGAGCTGTCCTCGGTGGTGCCGCTGCTGACCCGGATCTACCCGAACGGCTCGGCCGACATCAACCACTTCCAGGCCGCGGGCGGCACGTCGTTCCTGGTCTCGACGCTGCTGGACGCGGGCCTGCTGCACGCCGACGTCAAGACGGTGGCCGGTGACGGGCTCGACCCCTACCGCAAGGAGCCGGTGCTGGTCGAGGGCGTGCTGCAGTGGCGGCCGGGTCCGCCGCACTCGCTGGACACCGACGTGCTGCGCCCGGTGTCGGAGCCGTTCGCGGCCGACGGCGGCCTGCGCATGCTGTCGGGCAACCTCGGCCGCGCGGTGATCAAGGTGTCGGCGGTCAAGCCGGAGCACCGGGTCGTCGAGGCGCCCGCGCGGGTGTTCACCTCGCAGGAGGCGTTCAGCGCCGCGTTCAACGCCGGTGAGCTCGAGCGGGACGTGGTCGTGGTGGTGCGACAGCAGGGCCCGCAGGCCAACGGGATGCCCGAGCTGCACAAGCTGACGCCCGCGCTGGGCGTGTTGATGGACCGGGGCTTCAAGGTCGCGCTGGTCACCGACGGTCGGATGTCCGGCGCGTCGGGCAAGATCCCGGCCGCCATCCAGGTGACGCCGGAGGCGGCGGTCGGCGGTCCGCTGGCCCGCGTGCGCGACGGCGACGTGCTGCGGCTGGACGCCGAGACCGGCACGCTGGAGGTGTTCGTGGACCCGGCGGAGCTGGCCGCACGCGACCTGGTGGACTTCCCGCCGGACGCGCAGGCGTGGACCGGCACGGGCCGGGAGCTGTTCGCCGCGCTGCGCCGGGCGGTCGGGCCAGCCGACCGGGGCGCGAGCGTGTTCGGACCGATCGCGGCCTCGCACTTCGCAGGCCAGTTCAACCAGGAGGTGTCCCGGTGACCAACGCCCCAGCGCACGCCACGGCGGCCGACTTGTTGGCGCTGTCCCCCGTCATCCCGGTCGTCGTGGTGGACGACGCGGCGCACGCGGTGCCGTTGGCGGAGGCGCTGCTGCGGGGCGGGGTGCGGGTGATCGAGCTGACGCTGCGCACGCCCGCCGCGCTGGCCGCGATCGAGCGGGTGGCGGCGGAGGTGCCGGGCATCGTGATCGGCGCGGGCACGGTGACCGCGCCGGAGCACGCCGAGCAGGCGGCCAAGGCCGGTGCGGCGTTCCTGGTGACGCCGGGGTCGACGGACCGGGTGCTGGACGCGGCCGAGGACACCGGGCTGCCGTTCCTGCCGGGCGCGGCGACCGTGTCGGAGGCGATGCGGCTGGCCGAACGCGGGCTGACGTCGTTGAAGTTCTTCCCGGCCGAGGCCGCGGGCGGGGTGGACTACCTCAAGTCGATCGGCGGTCCGCTGCCCGGCCTGCGGTTCTGCCCGACCGGCGGCATCACCCCCGCGACCGCGCCGGACTACCTGGCGCTGCCGAACGTCGGCTGCGTGGGCGGGTCGTGGCTAGCACCCAAGGAGGCGCTCGCGGCGGGCGACTGGGCGCGGGTCGAGGAGCTGGCCCGGGCCGCTTCGGCTCTCTGAGCGGCACGAAGGGCGTCTTCTCGCAAGTAGGCGCCCTTCGTCCGCGCCGCGCCCGGTCAGGCCAGGTGGGCGAGGGCCCCGGGGATCGAGTCGGCGACCGGGGCGCCGGTCCGTTCCAGCACCTGGCGCGAGCTGGCGCCGGTGGCGACCAGGACGACCCGCGCGCCCACGTGCCGGGCGGCTTCGGCGTCGTCGGCCACGTCACCGATGAGCACGACGTCCTTCGGGTGCAGTTTCAGGGCGTCCAGGTGCTCGGCGAGGTGCTCGGCCTTCGAGCCGCCGTCACCCGCGGCCTTGAGGCCGTCGACCCGGCGGAACAGCTCGTGCAGGCCGAAGCGGGTGACCAGCGGCACCAGCTCGTCGTGCAACCACATCGACAGCAGCGACTGGGTGTGGCGCAGCGCGGCCAGCCGGTCGGGCACGCCTACAGCCAGCTCGCACCGGTCCATCAGGGTTCGGTACTCGGCGTGGTAGACCAGGTCGATGCGGGTCCAGTCCGCGCCGGTCAGCGGTCGGCCGAACATCCGCTCGTAGCAGTCCTTGATCGGGCGGCTGTACGTCTCGCGCCACTGCTCCAGCGTGATGGGCGGGTGGCCGAAGTCGGCGCAGACCCGGTTGACCGCGGCGAGCACGGCGTCGTTGTCGGCGAACAGCGTGCCGTTCCAGTCCCAGACGATGTGCTCGGCCCTGATCCTCACTCGATCAGGCTACGGCGATAGGTTGAGGGCTCACTTCTGGGGAGGTAGTGGGGGATGAACGCGCGACGGACCACGGTGGTCGCCGAGCCACGCGGGCAGGTGGCGCTAGTGTCGGTCGGGTTCCCGGTGCTGGGCGCGCTCGTGGTGTGGGGGCTGAAGTCCATCGCCGGGTGGGTGGCCGACCTGGATTGGGCGCCGATGCAGGGGCCGTTCCGGTTGGTGGCGTCGATCCCGGAGCCGTGGGCGACGATCGGCTCGGTGGCCGCGGGCGCGGTGCTGGGGCTGCTGGTGGCCGGGATCGCGGCGCACGAGCGGCTGGTGGTCGAGGTGTTCAACGAGGGCGTCGAGCTGCTGCGGGGCGGCAGGCACCGCAGCTTCGACCGGACGCTGGTGTCCGGTGTGTTCCTGGACGGCAAGAAGCTGGTGCTGCTCGGCGTGGACACCGGCGAGTTGGCGCGGGAGACGCACGACCTGAAGCCGGAGGAGCTGGCCGAGGCGTTCCAGACGCACGGCTACCAGTGGCTGGACGGTGACCCGTACCGGGACGACTACCGGCGGTGGGTCGACGGCACGCCCGACCTCCCGCCGGGTGCGAACGCGTTGCTGAAGGTGCGGGCCGAGGCGTTGCGCAAGGGCGACAAGGAGGACGCGGCCGAGCTGCGGGACGAGTTGAGCCGGCTCGGTGTCGTCGTGCGCGAGGAGAAGAAGCGCCAGTACTGGCGCCTGCCCCGGCCGCTGCCCTGAGGTAGTAGGCGGCGACGCGAGGCCGCCCGAGGTCGGCCGCCGACGACGGGCGACACGTGACCGGGCGTCAGTCCTGGGTCAGCTCGTCCAACGTGGACGCGTCCTCGCCCGCCCGGCGCAGTTCCTCGCGGACCACGCGGTAGGCCAAACCCTCCGCGTAGCCCTTGCGGGCCAGGGCGGCGACCAGGCGGCGGATCTTGGTGGTGTCGTCCAGGTTCGCCATGGCGCGCAGCTTCTTGCGCACCAGGTCACGGGCCCGGTCTTCCTCGGCCTCGTCGTCCACCGCGGCGACGGCCTCTGCCGCCACCTCGTCCGCCACGCCCTTGCGGCGCAGCTCCATGGCCAGGGCACGGCGGCCCAGGCCCTGGTAGGTGTGCCGCGAACGCACCCAGACCTCGGCGAACGCGGCGTCGTCGATCAGGCCCGCCCGGTCGAACTTGGCCAGCACCAGCTCGGCCGTCTGCTCGCTGATGCCCTTGCGCAGCAAGGCGTCCTTCAACTCCACGCGCGTCCGGGCCCGTGCGGTGAGCAGCGCGTAGCAGATGTCCGTCGCCTTGCGCTGCTCCTTCGCCGGGTCGACCGGGCGCGGCTCGTCCTCGTCGGCCGAAGGGTCGCGGGACAGCCCGCGACCACGGCCACCTCGTCCTGCCACGCCCGCTTAGAACTCGACCGGAGCCGCAGCGGCCTCTTCGGCGTCGAGGGTGGCGCCGATGCCCAGCTTCTCCTTGATCCGCTTCTCGATCTCGTTGGCCACGTCCGGGTTCTCGCGCAGGAACTTCCGCGCGTTCTCCTTGCCCTGGCCCAGCTGGTCGCCCTCGTAGGTGTACCAGGCGCCTGACTTGCGCAGGATGCCCTGGTCGACGCCCATGTCGATGAGCGAGCCCTCACGGCTGATGCCCTGGCCGTAGAGGATGTCGAACTCGGCCTGCTTGAACGGCGGGGCCACCTTGTTCTTCACGACCTTGACCCTGGTGCGGTTGCCGACCGGCTCGCCGCCGTCCTTCAGGGTCTCGATGCGCCGCACGTCCAGCCGCACCGACGCGTAGAACTTCAGCGCCTTGCCACCGGTCGTGGTCTCGGGCGAGCCGAACATCACGCCGATCTTCTCGCGCAGCTGGTTGATGAAGATCGCGGTGGTGTTGGACGAGCTGAGCGCACCGGTGATCTTGCGCAGCGCCTGGCTCATCAGGCGGGCCTGCAGACCCACGTGGTTGTCGCCCATCTCGCCCTCGATCTCGGCGCGGGGCACCAGGGCCGCCACCGAGTCGATGACCAGGATGTCGAGCGCGCCGGAGCGGACCAGCATGTCCGCGATCTCCAGCGCCTGCTCGCCGGTGTCGGGCTGCGAGACCAGCAGCGCGTCGGTGTCGACGCCCAGCTTCTTCGCGTAGTCCGGGTCGAGCGCGTGCTCGGCGTCGATGAACGCCGCGATGCCGCCGTTGCGCTGGGCGTTGGCCACGGAGTGCAGCGCCACCGTGGTCTTACCGGAGGACTCGGGGCCGTAGATCTCGATCACGCGGCCGCGGGGCAGGCCGCCGATGCCGAGCGCGACGTCGAGCGCGATCGCGCCGGTGGGGATCACCTGGATCGGGGCGCGGGTCTCCTCGCCGAGCCGCATGACCGAGCCCTTGCCGAACTGCTTGTCGATCTGGGCCAGGGCCAGTTCGAGGGCCTTGTCCCGGTCGGGTGCCTGGGGTGCCATCTGGAGTCCACCTCGGAGTGTCTTGGGGTCGCGGTGCGATGTCGGGACCGACGTTACGGGTGGGGTCCGACATTTTTCGGTGGGGACCAGGTCACCTGCGGGGTGTTGTCACCCGGTCGTGTCGGGGAGTGTAGCCGAACAGGTGTTCGACCACCTGGTCGACACGCCGGGTCACCGCCGCTGTTCCGGCACGTCGAACGCGTCGCAGACGGCCACCCAGATCTCCTTGGCGGGCACACCGTCCTCCAACGCCTGGTCGGGAGTCCGGCCGCCGAGGGCGGACAGCACGTGGTCCCTGGCCACCATCTCCGCCCTGACCTCGCCGAACTCGGCGGCCATCAGCTTGCGGAACATCGTGATGCGCATCGGGTCCAGGCTATCGCGCCGCCTTCCAGGCCGGGCTGTCGACGTAGTGGTTGTCGAACCGGTCCTGCGAGTCGCGGATCTCCTGAGGGCTCGCCTCGCCGCGCTGCACGCGGTCGAGCAGGCGGTAGTAGTCGAACCGGCCCATGCCGGGCGTGAAGACGAACAGGACGTCCGCGTCGGCTCCCTTGAGCGCGCCGAACGCGTGCGGCACGCGTGGCGGCACGACCAGGAAGTCGCCGCGCTCCAGGGTCACCACGTCCTGGTCCAGCAGCACCTGGAGCGTGCCGTCGAGCACGAAGAACAGCTCCGAGGCGCGGGTGTGGAAGTGCGGTGGCGCGCCGTCCGCACCGTCGCGGAACGTGGACCGGTTGCCGGTCAGGCCGTCGAGGTCGGCGAGGAGGGTGACCACGGCGGCGGGGTCGGCGTCGAGCTTCTCGGCCTGGTCGGCGCGGACGAGCAGGGTGTTTTCCATGATCCCGAGACTCGTCGCCGGGACGCGCCCGAACAACGACGCAGACCGGATGGAACGATAACCTCACGGTTATGGAACGACGTGACCTGGAGGTCTTCCTGGCGCTGGCGGAGGAGCTGCACTTCAGCCGCACCGCCGAGCGGCTGCACGTCTCCCAGGCCCGCGTCAGCCAGTCCGTCAAGCAGCTGGAACGCCGCATCGGCGCGCCGCTGTTCGACCGGACCAGCCGCCGGGTCGCGCTCACCCCCATCGGCCGCCGCCTGCGTGACGACCTGGCGCCGGCCTACCGGCAGATCGTGGACGGCGTAGCGCGCGCTGCAGAGGCCGCACGCGGGACGTCGCTGCTGCGCGTCGGGTTCGAGGCCCCGGCCATCGCGGACCTCGTCACGGACGTCCTCGACCGGTTCCGCGCCCGGCACCCCGACAGCGAGGTGCGGGTCCGCGAGGCACCGTTCACCGACCCGTTCTCGCTGCTCCGGGATGACGAGGTGGACGTGCTGGTGACGTTGTTCCCGGTCGGCGAGCCGGGGCTGACGTCCGGGCCGGTCGTGTTCGAGGAGCCCTTGGTGCTGGCGGTGTGCGACACGCACCCGTTCACCCGGCAGGCGTCGGTGACCCTGGAGGACCTGGCCCGGGACACGGTCCTCCGCGCCGCCTACTGGCGTGACACGACCCCCGAGGGTGCGCCGATCACGCGTGGCCGGGCCGTCACGACGTTCCAGGAGCTGCTCACCGCGATCGCCAACGGCGAGGGCGTCTGCCCGCTTGGCGCGCACGCCGCCGGCTACTTCGCCCGCCCGAGGATCGCGTTCCTGCCGCTGGTCGGCGCGCCGCGGCTGACGTGGGGACTGGTCTGGCGCACGGCGGGCGAAACGGTCCGCGTCCGCGAGTTCGCCGCGGCGGCGCGCTAACCTCGACCTGTGTTGTTGTTGCAGGAAGACCCCACCGGCCTGTCGTCGCCGATCGCCACGGTCGCGACGATCGCCGTGCTCGTCGCGGCGATCGTGGTCGGCGTGCGCGCCCTCTGGTACAACCGCAAGCGCTGATCACCACGCCCGCCGTGACGACGCGAACAGGCACGTCACCAGCAGCGGCAGCGCGGTGAACCCGACGACCAGGCCCAGCGCGGCGTAGGACCACGCGGTCACCACGATGCCCGCCGTGACGCCGCCGAGCGCGCCGCCGACGTTCATGCACAGGTCGGACAGGCCCTGCGCGGCCGGCCGGTCCACCACCTCGACCGACTCGGTGAGCAGCGCCGATCCCGCCACCACGCCCGCCGACCAGCCGAACGCCAGCAGCGCCAGCCCGGCGGCCAGCTGCGGCGCGTCGTGCGAGGGCGCCATGCCCGCGATGCCGGACGCGGCGACCACCAGGGCCGCGCCGATCGCGAGCACCGGCACCCGGCCGAGCCGGTCGGCCATCCACCCGAACAGCGGGCTGGCCGCGTACATCGCGGCGACGTGCAGGCTGATCACCACGCCCACCACGCGCAGCGACGACCCCGCGTGCTCCATGTGCACCGGCGTCATCGACATCAGGCCCACCATCGCGGTGTGGCACAGCGTCACGCCGCCCAGCGCGAGCTTCCCCGCGGCGGGCAGGGACCGCCACACCGCCATCGACCGCTTGGTGCCGACCGCGGGCGGCAGGCCGGACCGGGCCAGCGCGAGCGGGTCGGGCCGCAGGAACCGCAGGACGACGAGCGCGGCCAGGCCGAACAGCACGGCCGACAGCAGGTACGGCCCGGCGCCCACCGGCAGCCCCAGCCGCGCGGCACCCCGCCCCGCCGGGTCGGCCAGGTTCGGCCCGACCACCGCGCCCACCGTCGCCGCCCACACCACCAACGCCACCGAGCGCGCTCTGCGGTGCGGGTGGGCTAGGTCCGCGCCCGCGTACCGGGCCGCGAGGTTCGCGCTCGACGCCGCACCGAACAGGACGAGCGCGACCAGCAGCACGTGCCACGAGCCGAGCACGACCGCGCACGCCGCCACCGCCGCACCCACCGCGCCCGCGCCGTAGCCCAGGACCAGCGCGGGGCGGCGTCCGGCACGGGCCGCCAACCGGGCCGCGGGCAGCGCGAACACGGCCGCGCCGAGCACCGCGGCGGTCTGCGCCATCCCGCCGACCGCGTCGGAGTCGGCGAGCACGGCCGCGATGAGCGTGCTCACCGCCAGGCCGATGGTGACGCCGGCCGCACCGAGGACCTGGGTCACCGCCAGCACCCGCAGGACCCTGCGCTGCACGGCGTCGACCACGGTCATGATCTTGACTGTGCCAGGCGGGACGGGGGCCTACCAGCCACCGTCCGGGTCTCAGGTGCCGGGTTGGACCGTGGCCTCGAAGAAGTCCGCGACCTGGTCGGCGGTCAACTCCTCGCCGCCGCTCTTGGTCACGATGCCCAGCAGCGGCAGGTCGTTCGCGGTGAACACGAGCAGCCCCAGCCCGCCGTCCGCGGCGGCCCGGTACTTGCCGCTGAGCCCGTTGCCCGCCCACTGCGCCTCGACCATGTCGGTCTTGAGCGACCGCACCACGGCCTCCGCGCCGTGCTGCGCGCCGACGACCGTCTCGGTGAGCACGTACTGGACCGAGTAGTCGTCCTTCACCGCGCAGCTGACCACGGTGCCCTTGATGCCGTTGACGCCGCCCACGCCGGGCGTGCCGCCCGCCTTGCACGTGCTCGTGTCCGGGATCGTGCCCGCGAGCAGGCGCAGGCACTCGGTGAAGCCCTTGTCGTCCAGCTGGGTGTCGTTCTTGCACTCCTGCGCGCTGGGCACGTCCACCCCGCTGAACGCGAAGATGCCGCCGACCACGCCCAGCACCAGCACCAGGGCCGCGCCCGCGGAGATGAGCAGGGTCTTCCGGTCGGGCTTCTTCTTCGACTCGGGCTGGGCACGCCCGCCGACGCTCGGGAAGTTGAACTGCTGCGGCCCGGTCTGCGGGTAGACCTGGTAGGCGCCGCTGGTGCCCGGGTTGACCTGGTAGGCGCCGCTCGTGCCGGGGTTGACCTGGTACGCGCCGCTGGAACTCGGGTTGACCTGGTACGGGCCGCTGACGGCCGGGTTCACCGGGTGCGCGCCGCTGACCGCCGGGTTCTGCTGGTACACCCCGCCGGGCGGGGTCACCGGCTTGGTGACGACCGTGTCGGGCTCCTTGGGCCTGGTCGGCTCCTGGGACCTCGGCGTGACGCCGTTCTTGGGCACGTGGTGCGCGCCCAGGGCGACCGAGGTCTCGGGCTGGTCCAGGCTCGTCGGCACGATCCGCACCTGCTCGGCGATCATCGTCGCGACCAGCGGGATCCGGCTGGCGCCGCCGACCAGGTAGATGCCCGCGAGCTGGTTGGGCGCCATGCCGGTGGAGCGGATCGTGGACTCCAGCAGCTCGACGCTGCGCATCATGCTCGGCCGGACCAGCGCTTCCAGATCCGTGCGGTTGACCAGCACGTCCTCGAACGGTTCCGGCATCGGCACCTCGGTGTGCGCGTGCCGTGACAGGGATTCCTTGGCCGCCCGCACGTCCTCCTGCAGCGTGCGGCGGGCCCGGCGGTCGGCGGTTGACTCGGGGCGCAGCAGCCGCTGCCAGGCCGCCGGGTCGCGGTGCGAGACCTGCCTGCCGACGTGCTCCAGCAGCGCCTGGTCGACGTCCAGGCCGCCCAGGTCCGGCAGGCCGTCCTCGGCGAGCACGGTGAAACCGCTCTGGGTGGCGCCGACGATGGCCACGTCGAACGTGCCCGCACCCAGGTCGTAGACCGCCAGCGCCTGGCCGACGGACAGCGAGGCGTAGTGGGAGGCGGCGGCGACCGGCTCGGGCACCAGCACGATCTCGCAGGTCACGCCCGCGAGGCGGGCCGCGGACAGCAGCACGTTGCGGCGCGTCGGGCCCCACTGCGCGGGGTGGGTGAGGCGGACCTCGTCCAGCGGCTCGCCGCCCAGCTGGCGGGTGGTCTCGTCCAGCACGCGGCGCAGCACGGCGGCCAGCGCGTCGGTGACCGGCACCACGTTGTCGCCCAGCAGCAGCACGCCGTCGTCCACCCGGCGCTTGGGGTTGGGCTCGAACCGGGCCGGGTCGAGGCGGGCGCGGCGCTCGGCGTCCCGGCCGACGACCAGCGTGCCGTCCTCTTCGCAGTACACGGCCGACGGCATGGTGGCCGAGCCGTCCACCTCCACGACCCTGGGCGGCCTGCCGTGCGCGGCGAGCACCGCGACGGTGTTGGAAGTGCCCAGGTCAACGGACAGGACGCGCACGATCCACCCCTTTGATGTGAACGGGGTGATCGTGCCACAACCCGAAATTGTCGTACCCCGGGTTCACTATGGACGGCATGGATGCTCTGGCCGCGTTCTCCCCCGCGACCCGGCAGTGGTTCGCCGGGGCCTTCGCCGCGCCCACGGCGGCGCAGGCGGGCGCGTGGGAGGCGGCGGCTGCCGGCGAGCACGCGCTGGTCATCGCACCCACGGGCTCGGGCAAGACGCTGGCCGCGTTCCTGTGGGCGCTGGACCGGCTGGCGTCGGAGCCCAAGCCCGCCGAGCCGAAGCGGCGGTGCCGGGTGTTGTACGTCTCGCCGCTGAAGGCGCTGGCGGTGGACGTGGAGCGCAACCTGAGGGCGCCGTTGGCGGGCATCCGGCAGGCCTCGCACCGGCTGTCGCTGCCCGAGCCGGACGTCACGGTCGGCATGCGCACCGGCGACACTCCCGCGGACGCGCGGCGGGCGTTCGCCCGGACACCGCCGGACGTGCTGGTCACCACGCCGGAGTCGCTGTTCCTGGTGCTCACGTCGGCCGCGCGGGAGTCGTTGCGCGGTGTGGAGACGGTGATCGTCGACGAGGTGCACGCGGTGGCGGGCACCAAGCGCGGCGCGCACCTGGCGTTGTCCCTCGAACGGCTGGACGCGCTGCTGGAGCGGCCCGCCCAGCGGATCGGGCTGTCCGCGACGGTCCGGCCGGTCGAGGAGGTGAGCTCGTTCCTCGCCGGTGGGCGGCCGGTGCGGGTCGTGCAGCCGAAGACGCCCAAGACGATCGAGGTCCAGGTCGAGGTGCCGGTCGAGGACATGTCGGTGCTCGGCGAACCGACCGGCGAGGTGTCGGGGTCGGCGGCGGGCGCGGAGCAGCGGGCGTCGATCTGGCCGTCGGTCGAGCAGCGGGTGCTGGAGCTGGTCCGGCAGCACCGGTCCACCATCGTGTTCGCCAATTCGCGGCGGTTGGCCGAACGGCTCACCGCGCGGCTCAACGAGCTGGCCGAGGAGGCCTTCGAGCTGGAGCGGTTCCCCGCCGAGGCGCCCGCCCAGTCCGGCGTCACGACCCAGCGCTCGGCCGCGATCGCCCGCGCGCACCACGGCTCGATGTCGCGCGAGCAGCGGGTGGTGGTCGAGGAGGAGCTGAAGTCCGGTCGGTTGCCGTGCGTGGTGGCGACGTCGTCGCTGGAGCTGGGCATCGACATGGGCGCGGTCGACCTGGTAGTGCAGGTGGAGGCGCCGCCGACGGTGGCGTCCGGGTTGCAGCGCGTCGGCCGGGCCGGGCACCAGGTGGGCGCGGTGTCGCGCGGGGTGATGTTCCCCAAGTTCCGGGGCGACCTGGTGTCGTGCGCGGTGGTGGCGGAGCGGATGCGCGACGGCGCGATCGAGGCCGTGCGGTACCCGCGCAACCCGCTGGACGTGCTCGCGCAGCACGTGGTGGCGATGGTGGCGATGGAGACGTGGACGGTCGAGGCGCTGTCCGGGCTGGTGCGGCGGGCCGCACCGTTCGCCGCGCTGCCGGAATCGGCGCTGCAGGCCGTGCTCGACATGCTCGCGGGCCGGTACCCGAGCGAGGAGTTCGGCGAGCTGCGGCCCCGCATCACGTGGGACCGAATCACCGGCGAGCTGCGCGGCAGGCCCGGCTCGCAGCGGCTGGCGGTGACGTCGGGCGGCACGATCCCCGACCGGGGGCTGTTCGCGGTGATGACGCCGCCGTCCGAGCGCGGCCCCGGCTCGCGGGTGGGCGAGCTGGACGAGGAGATGGTCTACGAGTCGCGGGTCGGCGACACGTTCCTGCTGGGCACGTCGTCGTGGCGGGTCGAGGACATCACCCACGACCGGGTGATCGTGGTGCCCGCGCCCGGTCAGCCCGCGCGGATGCCGTTCTGGAAGGGCGACGCACCGGGCCGTCCGCTGGAGCTGGGGCGGGCGCTGGGGAAATTCCTGCGTGAAGTGTCCACGATGGACGACTCGGCGGCGGCGGAGCGGACCGCGTCGGCCGGGCTGGACGCGTGGGCGACCTCGAACCTGCTGGCCTACCTGGGCGAGCAGCGTGAGGCGACCAGGCACGTGCCCAACGACCGGGTCGTGCTGGTGGAGCGGTTCCGCGACGAGCTGGGCGACTGGCGACTGGTGGTGCACTCGCCGTTCGGGGCGCAGGTCAACGCGCCGTGGGCGTTGGCGATCGCGGCCCGGTTGCGGGAGCGGCGGCGCGGCATCGAGGTGCAGGCGGCGCACTCCGACGACGGGATCGTGATCCGGCTGCCCGACGCGGTCGACCTGGACGGCGCTCAGGTCGTGGCGGGTGCGGAGGACGTGCTGCTCGATCCGGAGGAGGTCGAGCAGGTCGTGGTGGCCGAGGTGGGCGGGTCGGCGCTGTTCGCGGCCCGGTTCCGGGAGTGCGCGGCGAGGTCGCTGCTGCTGCCCCGGCGTGATCCGCGCAAGCGCTCGCCGTTGTGGCAGCAGCGGCAGCGGGCGGCGCAGCTGCTGTCGGTGGCGGCGAAGTACGAGAGCTTCCCGGTCGTGCTGGAGGCGATGCGCGAGGTCCTGCAGGACGTGTACGACGTGCCCGGCCTGCGCGAGCTGATGACCGACATCCGCGCACGGCGGGTGCGCGTGGTGGAGGTGGAGACGCCGTCGCCGTCGCCGTTCGCGCGCAGCCTGCTGTTCGGGTATGTCGGGATGTTCCTGTACGAGGCGGACGCGCCGCTGGCGGAGCGGCGGGCGGCGGCGTTGTCGCTGGACTCGGCGCTGCTGGCGGAGCTGCTGGGCTCCGAGGCGATCCGGGAGCTGCTGGACCCGGAGGTGGTCGAGGAGGTCGAGCGGAACCTGCAGCGCCTGGCACCGGACCGGCACGCGCGTGACGCGGAAGGTGCGGCGGACCTGCTGCGGTTCCTCGGTGACCTGTCCGAGGCGGAGGCGCTGGCGCGGGGCGTGCGGCCGGAGTGGCTGGCGGACTTGGTGGCGCAGCGGCGGGCGATCCGGGTGCGCATCGCGGGCGAGGACCGGGTGATCGGCATCGAGGACGCGGGCCGGGTGCGTGACGCGTTGGGCGTGGCGCTGCCGGTGGGCGTGCCGGAGGTGTTCACCGAGCCGGTGGCCGACCCGTTGGGCGACTTGTTGTCGCGGTACGCGCGCACGCACGGGCCGTTCCCGGCGGTGGAGGTGGCGGAGCGGTTCGGGCTCGGCGTGGCCGTGGTGACCGGGGTGCTGGAGCGGTTGGCCGCGACCGGTCGACTGGTGCGCGGTGAGCTGCGGCCCGGTGGCACGCACACCGAGTACTGCGACGCCGAGGTGCTTCGGCGACTGCGGCGTGCGTCGCTGGCCCGGTTGCGGGCCGAGGTGGAGCCGGTGGAGCCCGCCGCGCTGGGCCGGTTCCTGCCGAGCTGGCACGGGGTCGGTCGGCGGCTGCGGTCCGCGCCGACGGTGGACGACGTGTACTCGGTGGTCGAGCAGCTGGCCGGCGCGCCGCTGCCCGCGAGCGCGGTGGAGTCGCTGATCCTGCCCGCGCGGCTGCCCGGCTACAGCCCGGCGCTGCTGGACGAGCTGACCGCGTCCGGCGAGGTGACGTGGACGGGGTGCGGCTCGCTGGCCGGTGGTGACGGCTGGATCGCGTTGGCGCCGACCGACGTGGCCGACCTGCTGCTGCCGGACCTGGTTTTGGAGGCGATGCCGGACTCGTCGCTGCACACGGCCGTGGTGGAGGCGTTGGGCGGCGGTGCGCTGTTCTTCCGGCAGGTGGTCGACCGGGTGTCGTTGCAGGGGCCGACGACGGACGGCGAGGTCGTCGGCGCGCTGTGGGACCTGGTGTGGGCGGGCGTGGTCACCAACGACACGTTGGCGCCGCTGCGTGCGCTGGTCGCGGGCGGCGGCACGGCGCACAAGCCCCGGCGGGCCGCGCCACGTGGCCGGTATGCGCGGATGCGGGCCGGCAGACCGGACATGCCCAGCCGCACCGGGCCGCCGACCGTGGCGGGCCGGTGGTCGCTGGCCGTGGTGCCGGCGGCGGACGCGACGCGGCGGGCGCACGCGCGGGCCGAGGCGTTCCTGGAGCGGCACGGCGTGCTGACGCGGGGCGCGTTGGACACCGAGCGGGTGACCGGCGGGTTCAGCGGCGTGTACCGGGTGCTGCGGGCGATGGAGGAGTCCGGGCAGGTCGTGCGCGGGTACGTGGTCGAAGGGCTCGGCGCGGCGCAGTTCGCGGCAAGGGGCGCGGTGGACCGGCTGCGCGCGTCGTCCAGACCGCCCGGCCAGGAGCACGCGGGCACTCCGGACGCCGTGGTGCTGGCGGCGGCCGACCCGGCGCAGCCGTACGGCGCGGCGCTGGCCTGGCCGGACCCGTCGGGCGAGGGCAAACACCGACCGGGCCGCAAGTCGGGTGCGCTGGTCGTGCTGGTGGACGGCCTGGCCACGCTCTACGTCGAACGGGGCGGCCGGTCGCTGCTGTCGTTCACGGAGGAGGAGGAATCGTTGCGTGCGGCCGCACAGGCCCTGAGCCGGGCCGTGCGCGACGGCTGGCTGGGTCAACTGGCCGTGCAGCGGGCAGACGGCGAGGTGGCCCTGGGCTCCCGACTGGCCGGCATCCTCCAAGAAGCAGGCTTCCGCGCCACGCCCAAGGGTTTGCGGCTTCGGGCATGACCCAACCAACGAGCCCGCAACCGCCCCCCACGGATCACCCGAAAGTGCAAGCCACCAAGGAACTTTTCGCCGACCATCGACGTTGCCGGAATGAAAGGAGGCGGCGGCGCACGGCGAACCGCTCCGCCCGCCCCCAAGACGAACCCCACAAACCGAACCCCCACAGCCCCGACCGACACCCCTCATCGACCAACGGACGACCCCGCAGACCGACCTGACCGCCGCCCTCGCGCGCACGGAACGCTCAGCCTCACGGAACGCTCACCAGGCCCCTCACGGAACGCTCACCGGACCGGTGCGCACCTCAACGGAACAGGGCGCTGTAGGCGTTGAGCGCGGGCTGGCCACCGAGGTGGGCGTACAAGACCGTGGAGTCGCGCGGGATCTCGCCGGTCGAGACCAGTTCCACCAGGCCCGCCAGCGACTTGCCCTCGTACACCGGGTCGGTGATCATGCCCTCCAGTCGGGCACCGAGCTTCATGGCGTCCACAGTGGACTCGCCCGGTACGCCGTAGATGCCCTCGTGGAACCGTTCGTCGAGGATGACGTCCTCGTCGGTCACCTCGACGCCGAGCAGGCCCGCCGTGTTCTTGGCGATGCGCGTGATCTGGTTGCGGGTGTCGCACGGCTCGGCGGAGGCGTCGATGCCGATGATCCTCCGCCCGCTGCCGGCGAAACCGGCGACCATGCCCGCCTGCGTGCTGCCGGTCACCGAGCACACGACGATCGTGTCGAACCGCACCCCCAGCTCGGCCTCCTGCCGTTCGACCTCGGCCGCCCAGCCGGCGAAGCCGAGCCCGCCCAACGGGTGGTCCGACGCGCCCGCCGGGATGGCGTACGGCGTGCCGCCGGCGGCACGCACGTCCTCGATCGCCTGCTCCCACGCGGGTTTCACGCCGATGCCGAAGCCCGCCTCCACCAACCGCACCTCGGCGCCCATCAGGCGGCTCAGCAGGATGTTGCCGACTCGGTCGTACACGGCGTCCGGCCAGTCGACCCAGCTCTCCTGCACCAGCACGCACTTCAGCCCGGCCCGTGCCGCCGCCGCGGCGACCTGGCGCGTGTGGTTCGACTGCACGCCGCCGATGGACACCAACGTGTCACAACCCGTCGCCAACGCCTCGGCCACCAGGTACTCCAGCTTGCGGGTCTTGTTGCCACCGTAGGCCAACCCGGAGTTGCAGTCCTCCCGCTTGGCCCACACCTGCGCACCGCCGAGGTGCCTGGTCAGCCGTTCCAGCTTGTGCACCGGCGACGGGCCGAAGGTCAGCGGGAACCGCTCGAAGTCGTTCAGCGCCATGTCAGTTCTCCTCAACCGGGAGCAGGTCGGCCAACGTCGCCCAGTTCCGCTCGACCAGCCGGACCGCGAGGTCGGCGTCGGCCGCGGCGAAGGCGGTGATGATCTCGTCGTGCATCGCCACCGAGTGGCGGCCGGTCGGCGCGGCGAACCGCAGCCGTTCCAGCCGGCGCACGAGCGGCGTGTAGCGCTCGATGGTGGCCGACACGGCGAAGTTGTCGGCCCGCCGCACGGCCACCGCGTGGAACTCGTCGTCGGCGGCGAGCGCGGCGGGCACGTCGCCGTTGGCCAGGGCGTGGGCGAACGCCGTGTTCGCGGCACGCATGGCATCCAGGTCGGCGCCGACAACGCGTGGCGTGGCCAGCCGGGCGGCCAGCGCGTGCATGGCCTGGACGACGACGTGCGCGTCACGCACCGCCGCCGTGTCCAGCGGTGTGACCCGCGTGTAGCTGTGCGGCTTGCTCTCGACCAGGCCCTCGTCGGCCAGCCGGGCCAACGCCTCGCGCACCGGCGTCCGGGACAGCCCCAGCCGCTCGGCCAGCTCCACGTCCTTGATCGGCACGCCGGGCGCCAGGTCGCCACCCAGGATCGCCTCGCGGATCGCGGTCAGCGCCTGGTCCCGGAACAGCGCCCGAGTAATATATTGCATACCAGCGCACTGTAGACGCTCCGCCGGATGATCGCCAGGAAGCGCGTGCCGGGGTGGGTGGGGCGCGGTAAAGGTGAGCGGCCGCGCCGTTCCGGGGTCAGTCGGCGGGTGCGGGCTCGGCCGGGAGTTGCCGGACGGAGCGCACGCCGAGCGCCAGTGGTGCGCTCAGCACGGCGATCGCCGCGCCGGCGAGGAGCACGGCGTCCGTGCCGATGAGCTCGGCCGCCGGTCCGGCCAGGGCCATGCCCAGCGGCGCGGCGGCCAGGCCGACGACGGTGGAGAAGCCGGTGGCCCTGGCGACGAGGTCGGCGGGCACGTGAACCTGCCGCGCGGTCTGGGTGAGCACGGCGTAGAGGCCGGCCTGCACCCCGGCGGGGACGGCCGCTGCGACGAGGATCGGGACCGGCGCGCCGGCGGCGAGCAGGGCCAGCAGCGGTGCCAGGGCGACCGGGACGGTGACGGCCACCAGCAGCGGGCGTCGCGGTCGCCGGCGCAGGGCCAGGGCACTGCCCAGCAGCGCGCCGACGGCGTAGCCGTTGGCGATGAACCCCCAGGCCAGAGCGCCACCCAGCTGCTGATCGGCGATGACCGGGGCGAGGACCAGGAACGGGGAGATGCAGGCGCCGTTGATGACGGCGACCTGGATCGTGGTGGCCTGCAACCAGGGGCGGGCGCGGAAGTCGCGCCACCCGTGCCGTGCGGCGTCGAGCAGTGCGGGCCGTGGCGGCATCGGCCTGTCCGGGACTTTCAGCGCGACGAGCGCGGCGGCGCTGACCGCGAACGTGGCCGCGTCCACCGCGAAGGACGCGCCCGCCCCGACCGTCTCCACCAGCACCGCGGACACCACCGGGGCGAGGAGCGTCGCGGCGTTCTGGGCGGCGTTGACCAAGGCGTTGGCCTGATGGCGCTGCTCCTGGGGCACCACGTCGGCGACCAGGCCCGCTGCGGCGGGGGCGAAGAAGGCGTTCGCCGCGCCCGCCACCGCCTGCAACGCGGCCAGGTGCCACAGCGTCCCGACGCCGGTGATCAACAGCGCGGCCGTCAGGCCCTGGGAGGCGCAGCGGACGACGTCGGCGGCGAGCATGACGTCCCGACGCGACACCAGGTCGCCCACCACCCCGCCGACGAGCGTGAACACCACCACCGGTAACCGGCCGACGAGCAGCACCAGTCCGACCTCGGTCAGCGACGCGCCGAGCCGCAACGAGCCGAAGACCAGCGCCGTGCCGATCAGGCCGTCACCGAAGTGGGAGGAGGTCCGGGCGATGAAGTACCAGCGGAACGTCGGGTCGCGCAGCAGCGCGGGCACAAGCCGGGGCACGGGACCGTACGGTGCCGGCACCCACCGACAATCCGCGGAGCCGAGAGGCGTGGGAGTGGTCGATCAGCGGGCACGAGGGCACCTACCGGCGCAGCAGCGGGAGGGCTACCCCTGCTTCGCGGACGCGTCGGCGTAGTACGAGTGCACCGCCGGCTGGCCGGTGTAGTTGGGTCCGGCCCGGTCGTCGGCGCCGAGGTAGCGGCCGTAGCCGTTGGAGCCGGTGAGTCGGCGTTCGCGATTCATGGTGTTGTTCGCGACGACCGAGGAACGGGCCAGTTCTTCGTTGTCCAGCAAGGAAACCATGGTTCAGCATGCCGGGCACGCCGGTCAAGGCGCGATGTGGCGTGTCCGGTTGGTGCCAACCGATCCCGGGGCGGCGTGACGCCGCCGACGATGGCACCGAACCGCCCGACGGAGAGGGGTACGCCGTGTCGCCAGAAGTCCAGTTCCCGCCGCCGGCGGCCTACCACGTGCCGCGGCCGGGCACCGTCACGGCCGCGGCGGTGCTGTGGATCAGTGAAGGCGTGCTCCTCACCCTCGCCTACGGTTTCGAGGCACTGCGCGCCTTCGGGACCTACGGCGACGTCACGCGAGGCACGTTCGCGCTCGCGTTCGCGGTGGTGATCTGGAGGTTCGGCAGCAGGCTGCGGTTCGGCTACGACAACCGGGCCGTGCTCACCGTGCTCGGTGCGCTGTCGGGCCTGGCGATCATCACGCTGCTCTTCGTCGTGCCCGCGATCGTGCTGCAGTACCTGCCCGCGAGCCGCCGGTGGTTCGCGCTACCGCCCGCCGAGCACGGCTGAGGGTCACCGGGGTGTCAGCACGCAGAACTCGTTGCCCTCCGGGTCGGCCAGCACCACCCACGGCACGTCGATCTGCCCGATGTCGACCGGTTTCGCGCCCAGTTCCACCGCCCGCGCCACGATCGCCGCTTGGTCGTCCGGCGACGTGGACGTGAGGTCGAGGTGGATCCGGTTCTTCACCGCCTTCGGGTCGGCCACGAGCCCGAACACCAGTTCCTGCCCGTTGCCGAGCGCCACGTCCACCTCGTCCGCGTGCTCGCCGGTGATCCGCCGGTCGAGCAGGGCCGCCCAGAACCGGCCGAGTGCGGCGGGATCGGCCGAATCGACCACGACGTCGTGCCACCTCGTTGCCATGGTCCGACGGTAGCGCCCGGGGCAGGGGTCCTCTCGCCGGAGAAACGGTGCTCGACCGGGTGGTTGCCGGTGTGATCCCGCGTCACGGGGAACCCTGCAGGCCGTGACGCCGAAGCACCACGCGCGCCCCACCGTGGGGATCGAGGAGGAGTACTTCCTGGTCGATCCCCGGACCCGGACTGTCGCGCCGTGCGCGTCGCAGGTGCTGCCCGTCGCCGAACGGGCGCTGGGCGAGCAGGTCAGCGGCGAGTTCACCGAGTACCAGGTGGAGGCCAAGACGGCGCCGTGCGGCGGTATCGAGGAGGTGCGCGACCAGGTGCTCGGGATGAGGGCGGCGGTCCGGGAGGCGGCGCTGCGCGAGGGGTTGACGGTGTACGCGTCGGGGACACCGGTGCTGGGGGCGCGCCTCCCGCCACCGGTGCGTGAGGACCCCCGGTACCGGGAAGGACAACGCCGTTACGGTGCCGTGACGGACACTTCGGCGGTGTGCGCCACGCACGTCCACGTGGCCATGCCCGACCGCGAGCACGCGGTGCTGGTCGGCAACCACCTGCGCCCCTGGTTGCCGGTCTTGATCGCGCTGGCCGCCAACTCGCCGTTCCACGACCACCGCGACACCGGTTACGCCTGCTGGCGCACGATGGTCACGCAGCTGCTGCCGGTGTCCGGCCCACCGCCCCACTTCGCTTCCGCCGACGAGTACGACCAGGCCGTCTCCCGGCTGATGGAGGCGGGCGCCCTGGTGGACGAGGCGACGTTGTTCTGGGACGTGCGTCCCAGCGCCCACCTGCCGACCATCGAGATCCGTCCCATGGACGCCGTGACCGACGTCGAGCAGGTGGTCGCCCTCGCCGCGCTCGTGCGCGCCATGGCCGTCCTCGCCCTCGACCGCGTCCGGCGGGGCGACACCGGTCCCGCCGTGGCCGACCACGTGCTGGGCGCGGCCTACTGGCGTGCCGCCCGGGACGGCTGCACCGGCCAGGGCAACGACCCGCACGACGGCCGCCTGCGACCGCTGCCGCACCTCGTGCGCCGCCTGCTGGACGACGTCGCGCCCGTGCTCGACGGGTTCGGCGAGCTCACGGAGGTGCGAACCGTGCTGCGCCACCTGTGCCGACACGGTGGCGGAGCGCGACAGCAACGCCAAGCGCACGCCCACCGCGGCGACCTGCGTGACGTGGTGGACCAGCTGGTCGTCCGGACCGATCGGCAGGCGCCCGTGATCGGGCCGCACGCCGCACGCCGCTGACCCCGGCTCCCGCGCTACCTTTCACGAATGGCTGACCTGGTCCTCGGTCCGGTGCTGCGGCACGTCGACTCCACCTCGGCGACGGTGTGGGTCGAGACGGACACCGCCTGCGAGGTCGCCGTCGCGGGTCACCGGGCGGAGACGTTCCAGGTCGGCGAGCAGCACTTCGCGCTGGTGGTGGTCGAGAACCTGGCACCGGACGCCACCACCGCCTACGACGTGCGGCTGGACGGTGACGTGGTGTGGCCGCGGCCGGACTCGCCGTTCCCGCCGCCGTGCATCCGCACCACGCCGGTGCGGCGGCTGCTGTTCGGGTCGTGCCGTGCCGCCAAGGGTGACGTCGTCGACGGTGCGGCGGACAAGCTCGGCCCCGACGCGCTGGACGCGTACGCGTTGCGGATGAAGGACGAGCCGCGGGAGCGGTGGCCGGACGCGCTGGTGCTGCTCGGCGACCAGGTCTACGCCGACGAACCGACGCCGCGCGTCACGCGGTGGCTGGCCGAGCGCAGACCGGAGCCGGCGGGCGAGGTGGTGTCGTTCCGCGAGTACGCCGAGCTGTACCACGAGTCGTGGTCGGATCCGGAGATCCGCTGGCTGATGTCCGTGGTGCCGACGTCGATGATCTTCGACGACCACGACGTGCGCGACGACTGGAACACCTCGCGCACGTGGCGCGAGCAGATGGCGGCCAAGCGCTGGTGGCCGGAGCGCATCCGGGCCGGGCTCGCGTCGTACTGGGTGTACCAGCACCTGGGCAACCTCAGCCCGGACGAGCTGGCGACCGACGAGCTGTACGCCAAGGTGCGGTCCTCCGGCGGTGACGTGCAACCGTTGCTGGAGGACTTCGCCGAGCAGGCCGACCGCGAGGTCGACGGCGGCAAGTCGACGCGGTGGAGCTACCGGCGCGACTTCGGCCGGGTGCGGCTGCTGGTGATCGACACGCGCAGCGGGCGGATCCTGTCCGGGCCGCGACGGCTGATGGTGGGCGACCGGGAGTTCGACTGGATCGAGGAGAACGCCCGCGGCGACTTCGACCACCTGCTGATCGGCTCGTCGCTGCCGTGGCTGATGCCGCACGCGTTGAGCCACTTCCAGTCGCTGAACGAGCGGATGGCGGGCCTGCCGGGGTGGCGCGGCCGGGTCGGCGAGAAGGTGCGGCAGGTCGCGGACCTGGAGCACTGGCCCGCGTTCCGGGCGTCGTTCGAGCGGCTGGCCCGGTTGCTGGAGCGGATCTCGCGGTCCGACGACGCTCCCGGCACGGTGTGCGTGCTGTCCGGGGACGTGCACCACAGCTACGCGGCACGGGCGACGTTCGCCTCGTCGGTGGACGCGAAGGTGTACCAGCTCGTGTGCTCGCCCGTGCACAACGATCCGCCGTGGGTGTTCCGGCCCGCGTTCCGGCTGTCGTGGTCGAAGCCGATCGCGCGCGTGCTGCGGTGGTGGGCCGACCGGCGCGGCATCTCGCCGGACCCGGTGGGGTGGCACAAGCTCAGCGGGCCGCACTTCGGCAACTCGGTCGGCGTGCTGGAGGTCGACGGGCGCGCGGCGCGGTTCCGGTTGGAGACGGCGAAGGGCGACGGGTTGGAGGAGGTCACCGCGCTGGCGCTGTGAGGGCGGTGCTCCGGGTGTGGTGCGCCCGCCGCGGGACACAGGTCGGGTGGCCGGCGGCGGGCGCACGTCGTCACTTGGTGGCCAGCCTCAGCAACGCCCACAGCTGGGCGATCGCGTCGTGGTCGCCGGTGGTCGGCGGCAGGTCGCGGTCCGGGATGCGGCCCCACAGCCAGCGGTAGACCTGCATCGGGGTTCCGGTCACCTCGCCGTTCGCGGCACCGGCTTCCTCTTCGGTGACCAGTCGCGCCACCGCCGGGTCGGGGCCGGTCGTGGCCAGCCACACCTTCTCACCCGCGCGGATCGCCACGGTCCCCTCACGCGTGCCGCGCACGCCGAGGATGTCCAACCGGTGCCCCAGCCAGAGGGTGAGGATCTCGTCCACGCCGTCCTCGGCGATGTCGTCGTCCACCGGGTCGACCGGCAGCCCGGCCGCCGCCTGCACGTCCATCCGGTGCACGGTCGACTCGTGCGCCAGCCTCCGTGCCCAGAAGTTGTGGTTGCGCTCGGCGGGCCACCACGTCTCGCACGGGTCGTCCGGTTCGTGCGGGCACAGCGCCCGCACCAGCGGCCGCACGCCCGCGCGCACGTACTCCGGCAACGTCTGCCCCGGCTCCGGGTCCTGTTGCCACACCAGGGGTTGGCTGCCTTCCCTCAGCCACGTCGACACCATCCGGTACGTGCTGCCCACGTGCCGCGCCGTCTCCCCGAGGTTGAGCCCGGGGCACGCGGGCACCTGGCGTTCCGGGCGCTGTCCCTCGGCCGACGCCGCCAGGCGCTCCGCTTCGGTTTCCACTACGTCGATCAGGCGGTCGTAGGCGACCAGTCCCCTGCTCACAGTCCGTCCTCGTACATGATCTCGTCGACCAACTCGGTGAACTGCGCCGCTTGGCGCACCAGGTCGTCGGCTGCGCGCTGGGTGACCTGCCTGGTGATGCCCGCCAGCACGGCCGCGCGCGTCGCCGAGCACTCGGCGAAGAACGCGGCCCACTCGCGCAGCTCCGGCGCGAGGGAGGACAGCAGGACCCACACGCTGGTCGGCTTGGCCCGGCCCCGGTGGGGACGGCCCCGAGCCGCCAGCACGGCCGCCGCGGCCCTCATCGCGGCCAGGTAGGCCGTGGCGAAGCGGGTGGGCGGGTTCGGGTCCCGTTCGGCCTCGGCCAGGCACTCACGGGCCTGTCCGAGCAGGGTCACCGCCGACGCCGGTGGTAGCGGGAGGGGAATGCGGCGGGGGAAGGTCTGAGTCATCTCGCGGCCTCCTCGCGGCGTCGGGACAGCGACGACCGCCGCGGGGAGACGGCGGCACTTGGTGGTGGGGCGCTTCCCCCGCCCCACCACCAAGGCATTGCTCGAACAAACGTTCGAGCCAGACCAGACTATCCTGCCGGCCCGGCACTCCTCAACCCGACCACGCGTGGTCTTATGAACAGGTGAGCGCACTCGACCACCCCGGCATCCGCAAGGTGGCCGCCGCACTGTCCGAGGCGGGCCACCACGAGGCAGCGAACGGGATCCGCGTGTTGGCCGACGCCGTCCGCACCGCCGCCGCGGCGGCCGAGGCGGTGGGCGTGCCGGTCGGCGCGATCGCCAACAGCCTGGTGTTCGCCGCCGTTCGGGACGGCGTCGCCTCGCCGCTGCTCGTGCTCACCTCCGGCGCGCACCGGGCGGACACGACGAGGCTGGCGGTGCTGGCGGGTGCGGATTCGATCGAACGCGCCACGCCCGCGTTCGTGCGCGAGCACACCGGTCAGGTCATCGGCGGTGTCTCGCCGGTGGGGCACCCGGCGCCGATCATGACGTTCGTGGACGTGGCGCTGGAGCAGTACGAGGCGGTGTGGGCGGCGGCCGGGCACCCGCACGCCGTCTACCCGACGACGTACGCGGGACTGCTCGACCTGACCGGCGGCACACCGGCCGAGGTCGCCCAGTGACCGCCGCGCCGTCCCAGCGGATCGTCACGCTGTCCGCGCGGGAGCTGAACTCCCGGCTGGACGAGGCCCTCGCGCTCTACGTCAGCGCCATGGACTACCCGCCCGGCACCGCCGAGCAGCGCGCGCCCATGTGGTTGGCGCACATGCTGCGCGAGGGGTGGCGGTGCGTGGTGGCGCTGGGTGAGCGGGACGAGCTGATCGGCATCGGGTACGGGTATCGCGGTTCGGTAGGCCAGTGGTGGCACGAGCAGGTGCGGCACGGCCTGACCATGGTGTCCGGGCCGAAGGCGGTCGAGGAGTGGATGCACGACTACTTCGAGCTGACCGAGCTGCACGTGCTGCCGCGAGCGCAGGGGCGGGGTGTCGGCGAGCAGTTGCTGCGGAACCTGATGGAGGGCGTGCCCAGCTCACGCGTGCTGCTGTCCACCCCGGAGGGTCCGAGCAAGGCTTGGCGGCTGTACCGGCGGATGGGGTTCGTGGACGTGCTGCGGCACTACCAGTTCACCGGCGACCCCCGGCCGTTCGCCGTGCTGGGTCGCACCCTTCCGATCACCTGAACGCGCAAGCCCGGAAGATTCGAAGACCAAAGCCTCAGAAAGGCGAGACGAAACCGGAGGCCTGCAGGTACCTGCCCGCGTTCAGGCCCTCGATCTTGCGCAGCTTCGAGTAGACGACCCGGTCGCCGAAGTTGCCCTCGACCGTCCGCACGTGGGTCGCCTTGCGGCCCGTCCGGTCGTACTTGACCTCGACCACCAGGCCGACGTGCGCGTGCATGTCCGGGTAGTTGCCGTAGACCACGGCGTCACCCGCCTCGACGTCGCGCTCGACGATGTCCTTCCACCGGCCGTTGGCCTTGCCCCACTTCTGCCAG
Organism: Saccharothrix sp. CB00851; assembly: GCF_001905065.1. Classification (NCBI taxonomy): domain Bacteria; kingdom Bacillati; phylum Actinomycetota; class Actinomycetes; order Pseudonocardiales; family Pseudonocardiaceae; genus Saccharothrix; species Saccharothrix sp. CB00851. Next base: position 143,926 of record NZ_LWLC01000002.1, on the reverse strand, counting down.
TACGTCGCCCAGTGCCCCTGGTCCAGCACCGACGCGCCCGCAGCGGGCCGCATCGACGGGCGGTCCGGGACGCCGGCGGTCGTCCAGGCCCAGTTGACGAAGACGCCGCACCACTCGGCCGGCCGCAGCACGCCCTGACCCGCAACCTGGTACTGCGGCGGGTAGTAGTTGCCGTTTCCTTCGCGCTGGCCGACCTGGCGGAGGGCGTGGTCCACGATTTCCTGGCGGATGCGCCACTGGGCCTGGTCACCGAGCGGTTGGGCCTGCACGTGCGCCGGGGTGCCGGCGACGAGCAACGCGCCCGCCAGCACCGCGCCGAGCGCGGCCCGCCTCGCACGTCCGGTCATCAGGTCCCCCCTATGGTCGTTCGCCCACCCATCCAACACCGGACACGGTGACCTCGGCGTGAAACCGAGGTGACCGTGTCCGGAACCACGATCGGGTCAGAGTTCCGTGAGCCGCTCACGAAGAGTGTCCAACCCCATGGCGCCCATCTCCAAGGCCTGCCGGTGGAACGTCTTGAGGTCGAACGCGTCACCGTGCCGGGCGCGGGCGTCGTCGCGGGCCGCCAGCCACAGCCGCTCACCCAGCTTGTACGACGGTGCCTGGCCGGGCCAACCCAGGTAGCGGTCGATCTCGTCGTGGACGTGCGCCGGGTCGGTGATGGTGCGGGTGAGCATGAACTCCAGGCCCAGCTCCGGGGTCCACCGCTCGCCCTCGTGGAAGCCGGTGCCCTTGGGGATCTCCAGCTCCAGGTGCATGCCGATGTCGATGATCACGCGGGCCGCGCGGAACAGGTGGGCGTCCAGCATGCCCAGCAGGTCGCCGTCGTCCTGGAGGTAGCCGAGTTCGCGCATCAGCCGCTCCGCGTACAGCGCCCAGCCCTCACCGTGGCCCGACACCCAGCACATCAGGCGCTGGAAGTCGTTCAGCTTCTCCGCCTGGTAGACCGCCGTGGCGACCTGGAGGTGGTGGCCCGGCACGCCCTCGTGGTAGACGGTCGAGACCTCGCGCCAGGTGGAGAACTCCTCCTTGCCCTCCGGCACGGACCACCACATGCGGCCCGGCCGGGAGAAGTCCGGCGTGGGGCCGTTGTAGTAGGCGCCGACACCGCCGCCGGGCGGCGCGATGCGGCACTCCAGCTTCATCAGCTCGTCCGGCAGGTCGAAGTGCACGCCGCGCACGTCCAGCAGCGCCTTGTCCGACAGCTCCTGCATCCACGACCGCAGGCCGTCCTTGCCGTGCACCAGGTAACGCGGGTTCGCGTCCAGCGTGGCGGCGGCCTCGGCGAGGGTCGAACCCGGCTTGATCCGGTTCGCGACCTGCTTCATCTCGGTCTCGATGCGGGTGAACTCCGCCCAGCCCCACTCGTAGGCCTCGGCCAGGTCGAGGCGGGAACCGGTGAAGTAGCGGGACTGCAGCCGGTAGACGTCCTCGCCGACGGCGTCCTTCTTCGGCGCCTTGGGCGCCAGGTCCTCGCGCAGGAACGCGGCCAGGTCGCCGTAGGCCTCGGCGGCGGCCTTCGCGCCCGCTTCGAGCTCGGTGCGCAGCGCGCCGTCCGCGGGCGCGTCGGCGATCAGGGCGGCGAAGAACGATTTTCCGCCGGACCGCCCCGCCCACGTGTCGCACTGCTCGGCGACCTTGGTGACCTGCCGCAACGCCGCGACCCGCCCTCGGTCGGCGGCGTAGGCCAGGCCCGCGCGCAGGTTCGCCACCGCGTCCGGCATGGCGGTGAGCCGCTTGGCGATCACGGCCCACTCGTCGGCGGTGTCGGTGGGCATCAGGTCGAACACCTCACGCATCGACTGCACGGGGCTCGCGATGACGTTGAGGCCGCCCTCCATCAGGCCGGCCTCGTGCAGCTCGACCTCCAGGCCGACCCGCTCCTGGAACACGGCCTTCGCGTCGGCCTCCGACTTGTCCGCGGGCTCGGCGGCGTCGATCGCGGCGAGGGCCCGCCGCGCCAGCTCCTTGCGGGTGGCGTGACCCTCCGGCGAGTAGTCCGTGAGCCGGTCGTCGTGACCGGGCACACCGATGAACGTCGCGGCCAACGGGTCCGCTGCCGCGTAGTCGACCACGAACTGGTTGCTGATGCCGTGCACGCCGCCGGCGGAGGAGGTTGACATGCGCCGCACGTTACCTGCGGGTCGTGTCCCCCCAACAGGTAATTAGCCACGCTCACGATCGTGTCCCGGCGGTCAACTTTTGACCGTGGCCGGCAGGATGGCCGGGTGTCCAGGGCCTCCGCGCTCCTCCTGCCGGTCTTCCTCCTCGCGCTGCTCTCGCTGACGGGGTGCGTCCGGCTGCACGCCGCCATGGCGTTGTCCTCCGACGACCGCGTGTCCGGCGAGATCACCGCCGCCACGCCGCCGACCAAGGACAACGACCCCGGCCCGCAGCTGAAGGTGCCGAACGAGCTGGCCAGCAGAGTCAGCACCAAGCCGTACAAGGTGGACGACTACGTCGGCACGCAGCTGTCGTTCAGCGGGCTGACGTTCGACGAGGTGCGGGCGCTGTCGGTGGCGACCAGCGCGTCGTCCAGCCGGTACCAGCTCACGTTCCGGCGGTCCGGCGACCTGGTGACGCTGTCCGGCTCGGTCGACCTGACGCAGGTGCCGCCGGAGCGCGCCGACATCCAGGTGAAGATCAGCTTCCCGGGTGAAATCATCGACACGAACGGGCGAGAAGAGGACAACGCGACCATCGCGTGGTCCCCGAAGCCTGGCCAGGCATCGATGCTGTCCGCCACCGTCCGCTACGCGGGCGCCAACTCGGTGCCGTACTTCGGCTGGACCATGCTGGTCGCGGGCCTGACCGGCGGTGCGGCACTGATCGTCGTCATCCTGGCGATCATCTCCCACCGCCGCCACCGTGTTTGATTGCCCCTGCTCCGCAGACGGCGGCGAGGTCGCCGGGAAGTCGATCGTTCGCGCCCTGATTTCCGACGATCGAAAAGCGTGATCGCCGGAAATCAGGGCGCGAACGACCGACGCGACCTCGCGGGTCGGGGTAGGGCGGGCGGTCGTTGGGCACTGGCGGGGACCAGGGCGGGCGGACCTCAGGCCCTGGCGGGAACCAGGCCGAGTCGGCCCACGATCTCGCGCGTCGCCTTCGACCGGTTGAACGTGTAGAAGTGCAGGCACGGCACGCCCTCGGCGAGCAGCCGCTCCCCCATCTCGGTCACCAGGTCGATCCCGGCCGCGCGGAAGCCCGCCGGGTCGTCGGCGTACGGGTCGAGGCGGCGCGCCACCGAGTCCGGCACCGAGGAGCCCGACAGCTCCACCGTCTTGGCCAGCGTCCGCAGCGTCGTCAGCGGCATGAGGCCCGGGATCAGCACCGTGTCGCAGCCACGCGCGGCCACCCGGTCGCGCAGGCGCAGGAAGTCCTCCGGCTGGAAGAACAGCTGCGCGATCGCGAAGTCCGCGCCCGCCCGCAGCTTGCGCACCAGGTACTCGGTGTCGGTGTCGAGGTCCGCCGACCGGGGGTGGCCGTACGGCGAGGCCGCCACGCCCACGCAGAAGTCGCCGAGCTCACGGCACAGCCGGACCAGTTCCTCGGCGTAGATCAGCCCCTCGGGGTGGGCCGTCCACTCACCGTTGGGGTCGCCGGGCGGGTCGCCGCGCACGGCCAGGATGTTGCGCACGCCGACGGCCGCGTACCAGCCGATCACGTTGCGCAGCTCGGCCACCGAGTGGTTGACCAAAGTGAGGTGCGCCATAGGCAGCAGGGTCGTCTCCTGCGCCACCCGGCTGGTGGTGCGGATGGTCCGGTCCCGCGTGGAGCCGCCCGCACCGTAGGTGATGGACACGAAGGCCGGGTCGAACGCCTCCAGCTCGCGGATCGCGCGCCACAGCACGGTCTCCTCGGCCTCGTCACGCGCGGGGAAGAACTCGACTGAGAACGCGGGGGAATCCCCGTGCAGGCGCTCGACCACCGACGTCATGCCGCACAGCCTAGAGGTACGCCCGAGGTGTGGAAGACGGCTGTCACTGGATGGGACGAGCCGGACCGGCCACCCCGGTTGGGCATCCCGAAGCGGCAGAGGTGACCATAGACGGGTGCCGCCCCACCCGTTGGACCTCGAACTGCCCAAGCACGTCGACGAAGCGCTGGCCGCTTACCTGGCCGACCGCCGGGCCCTGGGTGAGCGCATGGAGGAGAACTTCACCAGCGCCGTCGACGCGCTGGCCGACTTCGTCCTCGGCGGCGGCAAGCGGATCCGGCCCACGTTCGCGTGGTGGGGCTGGCGCGCGGCGGGCGGCGACCCGGACGGCGAGCTGGCCGAGGCCGTGCTCACCGCGGTCAGCTCGCTGGAGCTGATCCAGGCGTGCGCGCTCGTGCACGACGACCTGATGGACTCCTCCGAGACCCGCCGCGGCATGCCGACCGTGCACGTCCGGTTCGCCCGCAGGCACCTCGACCAGGGCTGGCTCGGCGAGCCGGAGCGGTTCGGGCTGGCCGCGGCCGTGCTGATCGGGGACGTGGCGCTGGCCTGGGCCGACGACATGCTGTTCGCCGCCGGCCTGCCCACCGACGCCCTGCAGCGGCTGAGCCTGCCGTGGCGGGACATGCGCACCGAGATGCTGGCCGGCCAGTACCTCGACGTGCTCACGCAGGCGCGCGGCGACGCCTCGCCGGACGCCGCGCTGCGCATCGACCGGCTCAAGACCGCCGCGTACACCGTCGAACGGCCGCTGCACATGGGTGCGGCGATCGGCGGAGCGTCACCGGAGCTGGTGGACGGCCTGCGGACGTTCGGCACGGACATCGGGGTGGCGTTCCAGCTGCGCGACGACCTGCTCGGCGTGTTCGGCGACCCGGCGGTGACCGGCAAGCCCGCCGGGGACGACCTGCGCGAGGGCAAGCGGACGCTGCTGGTCGCGTTGGGCATGGAGTTCGGCGCGGACGTGCTGCACGAGGCTTTGGGCAAGCCCGACCTGGACGTGGCGACCGTGGACCACGTGCGCGCCCGGCTGCGCGAGGTCGGCGCGGTGGACGCGGTCGAGGAGCGGATCGCCGAGCTGACCGAGTCCGCGCTGCGGGCCCTCGACCGGTCGCCGATCGCCGAACCGGCCGGTGAGCGGCTCGCGGAGCTGGCGATCAGCGCCACGAAGAGGACCTCCTGACCATGCGCACGGTCACCGGCCGCACGGACCACGTCGTCGTGGTCGGTGCCGGCCTGGCGGGGTTGTCCGCCGCGCTGCACCTGCTCGGCGCGGGACGCCGGGTCACCGTGGTCGAGCGCGACGCCGTGCCCGGCGGCCGGGCCGGTCGACTGGACCTGGGCGGCTACCGGTTCGACACCGGGCCGACCGTGCTGACCATGCCGGAACTGGTGGACGAGGCGCTCAACGCGGTCGGGGAGTCGCTGCGCGACCGGCTGGACCTGCGGCCCCTGCACCCCGCCTACCGGGCCCGCTTCGCCGACGGCAGCACGCTGGACGTGCACTCCGACGCCGAGGCGATGGAGGCCGAGGTGCGCCGGTTCGCCGGTCCGCGCGAGGCCGCCGGGTACCGGGCGCTGCGCCGCTGGCTGACCGAGCTGTACCGGGTGGAGCGCGAGCAGTTCATCGGCGCGAACTTCGACTCGCCGTTGTCCCTGCTCACGCCCCAGTTGGCGAAGCTGGCCGGACTGCGCGGGTTCGCCAGGCTCGGGCCGTCGGTGGCGCGGTTCCTGCACGACGAGCGGTTGCAGCGGGTGTTCTCGTTCCAGGCGCTGTACGCGGGCGTGCCGCCGCGCAAGGCCCTCGCCGCGTACGCCGTCATCGCGTACATGGACACGATCGCGGGCGTCCACCACCCCGAGGGCGGGATGCGGGCGCTGCCGGACGCGCTGGCGGCGGCGGCCCGGGACGCGGGCGCCGACCTGCGCTTCCAGACGCCGGTGGCGTGGCTGGAGCGCATCGGCGGCCGGGTCACCGCGGTGCGCACCTCGCACGGTGAGCGCATCCCGTGCGACGCGGTGGTGCTCACCCCGGACCTGCCGATGTCGTACCGCCTGCTGGGCCACCGCCCGCGCCGCCCGCTGCCGATCACGTGGTCGCCGTCGGCCGTCGTGCTGCACGCGGGCGTGGACCGGACGTGGCCGGAGCTGGCGCACCACACGTTGTTCTTCGGCCGGGAGTGGGAGCGGACGTTCGACGAGCTGACCCGCCGCGGCACGTTGATGAGCGATCCGTCGCTGCTGGTCACCGCGCCACCCGGGCAGGGCATGTTCGTGCTGGCGCCCGCGCCGAACCTGCGGACCGGGCCGGTCGACTGGGACCGCGTCGGCCCGGCCTACCGCGACGAGCTGGTGGGCGTGCTGGAGCGGCGCGGGCTCACCGGGTTCGGTGCCGCGATCGAGGTCGAGCGGCTGGTCACGCCGAAGGACTGGGCCGCGATGGGCCTGGCCGCGGGCACGCCGTTCTCGGCCGCGCACACGTTCGCCCAGACCGGGCCGTTCCGACCGCGCAACCTCGTGCTGGACAACGCGGTGCTGGCCGGCTGCGGCACCACGCCGGGCGTGGGCGTGCCGCCGGTGCTGATCTCGGGCAGGCTGGCCGCGCAGCGGATCACGGGACCCGCCGCCACGCGGTCGCGACGGCCGGCGCAGCCGCGGCGGGCACACACCCGGCACTGACCGACCACGCGGCCGGTGGTCACTCGTCCGTGTGGCCCATCCGGGGGGCGCGGGCGGGTGCGGGCGCTGTGCGACGATGTCGCCGCGATGGCCGCGACCCCGTCCTTCCCCCGATCGAGCGCCGTACCCGCCGGGCCGGTGCGGTCGTCGGCTACCCGCACCAGACCACCGCGACCGCACGGCGGGCACGCGTGACCGACCTGGCCGCGGCCTACGCCCGGTGCCGCGAGCTGAACGCCCGGTACGGCCGCACGTTCTTCCTCGCCACCCGCCTGCTCACGCCCGCGCAGCGGCCCGCCGTGCACGCCCTGTACGGCTTCGCGCGGTGGGCCGACGAGATCGTGGACAGCGGCGCCTCCACCGACCCGGCCGGTGACCTGAAGCAGTTGGAAGCCGAGCTGGCCGACGAGCTGGCGGGGCGGCGCACGGGTCACCCGGTGCTCGCCGCCCTGGTGGACACCGCGCACCGCTACTCGATCGACCCGGAGCTGTTCGGCGAGTTCCTGGCGTCGATGCGGATGGACCTGACCGTCACGTCGTACCCGGACTTCGCCGCGCTGGAGCGGTACGTGCACGGTTCGGCGGCCGTGATCGGGCTGCAGCTGCTGCCGGTGTTCGGCACGGTCGTGCCGCGCGCGGAGGCCGAGCCGTCCGCCGCCGCGCTGGGTCGGGCGTTCCAGCTGACGAACTTCCTGCGCGACGTCGGCGAGGACCTCGACCGGGGCCGGGTGTACCTGCCCCAGGACGTGCTGGCGGCCTACGGCGTCGACCGGGAGCTGCTGGTGTGGTGCCGGCGGACGGGGCAGGTCGACCAGCGGGTGCGGCGGGTGCTCAAGCACCTGGTCGCGCACACGTCGGCCGTGTACCGGGAGGCCGAGGTGGGAGTGCCGATGCTGCGGCCCGTGTCACGGCCGTGCGTGCGGACCGCGCTCACCCTGTACCGGGAGATCCTGGACGGGATCGCGGCGGCCGACTACCAGGTGCTGGACCGGCGGGTCGTGGTGCCGAACTCGCGGCGGCTGGCGGTGGCCGTCCCGGGGTTCGCGCGGGCCCTGATGGCGCGCGTCACGGGGCGTTAGGGCCGCTGGAACAGGGCCGTCCACAGGAACGGCTCCCCGAAGAGCGGCGAGTCGTCCGGCTCGTCGTTCATCCGGCGCAGCTCGACCTCGACCAGGTCGGTGAAGACCCAGCGCAGCGACTCGGGCGTGTAGCCGATGCCGCCCTCCAGACCCGCCTGCCGGTAGAAGTCGGCATCGGGCCGGGCGGAACCCTCGTCGGTCGCGAAGCACGTCAGCGCGAAGTGACCGCCGGGTGCGAGCACGCGGTCGAGCAGGGCGAGGTAGCTGATCCGGCGGTGCGGCGGCAGGTGGTGGAAGCAGCCGGAGTCGTAGACCAGGTCGTACTCGCCGTCCTGGTCGAAGACGTCGCCGCAGCGGAACCGGACGGCGACGTCCGCCTCGCGGGCACGGTCCTCGGCCCAGGTGACAGCCGCGGGCGAGAGGTCCACCGCGTCCACGGTGAAGCCCGCCGAGGCGAGGTGGACGGCGTTGCGGCCGGGCCCGCAGCCGACGTCGAGCGCCCGACCGGGCGTGACCAGGCCGCGGTCGAGGGTAGGAGACGAGGTTCTCGTCCGGTTCGGCGGCGAAGAACGGCACGGGTCGGGAGCGGTCGGCGTAGAACCGGTCCCACCACGACGAGCCCGCGCCGGCGGTCCACCGGTCCGCTGCGGGCGCGAACAAGCCGTCCAACAGCTCCAACACGTCCTCGACCGTCCGGATGTGGCGGTCCACCGGGCTCCCCTCCAGCCGGAAGACGACGTCCGGACGACTCCGCGGCAGAGGGAGCCGCCCGGACGTGGTTCGGTCGTCTCGGGTGGTGCGGTGCTCGTCAGAAGCCCAGGGCCTGTGCCCGCCGCTTCACCTCACGGCCGCGGTCGCCGCGCAACGCCTCGATGGGCGTGCCGGGCAGGGTCTCGTCCTCGGTGAACAGCCACCGGAGGATCTCTTCGGTCGAGAAGCCGGAGTCGCGCAGCACCGTGATGGTGCCGGGCAGCCCCTTCACCACGCCTCCGGCGGCGAGGAACTGGGCGGGGACGACGAGGACGCCGTTCCGGCGCTCCGCGAGCAGTTGACCGTCGCGCAGCAACTGGTGGACTCGGTTGATCGGCAGGCCAAGACGCTCGGCGACCTCGGGGAGGGGCAGGACCTCCAGGTCGGGAGCCAGCACATCCGCAGCGGCAGGAATCGCACTCACGTGCGTCACGATGCCACAACGACGTGAACGACGCCCTGCGCCAACCGGGTGGTCGCGGTACACCCGCGGGTCGGCTTGCGGACACCCCCTGTTTCCACCGACTTTGACACGGATCCCACAAGCACGCGTGGGATGCTCCAGCGCACAGCATCGGTCGGCATCACCCCACCGTACGATCCACGGCTGTGGAAAGGTCGGCGACGAACGTGATCGGCGGGCTGCTCGAACAACGCTACCGGGTGGGCGCCCTGGTCGCGCGGGGCGGCATGTTCACCGTGTACCGCGGTGTGGACACGCGCCTGGAGCGCACCGTGGCCATCAAGGTCATGGACCCCCGCTTCTCCGCCGACCCGCAGTTCGTGGCGCGGTTCGAGCGGGAGGCGCGGGCCGCCGCGAAGCTGCACCACCCCGGTGTGGTGCAGGTCCACGACCAGGGCGTGGACGAGGACCGGGTGTACCTGGTCATGGAACTGGTCGAGGGCGGCACGCTGCGCGACCTGCTCAACGCGCGCGGCAAGCTGGACGTGCCACTGGCGCTGACCGTCATCGAGAAGGTGCTCTCGCCGCTGGCCGCCGCGCACCGCGCCGACCTCGTGCACCGGGACGTGAAGCCGGAGAACGTGCTCATCGGGCCGGGCGGCACGGTGAAGGTCGCCGATTTCGGGCTGGTCCGGGCCGTCTCCACGGCCGGTGTGACCAGCGACACCATGATCCTGGGCACGGTGGCCTATCTCTCGCCCGAGCAGGTCACCACGGGCACCACGGACGCGCGCAGCGACGTGTACTCGGCGGGCGTGCTGCTGTACGAGATGCTGACCGGCACGCCGCCGTACGTGGGCGACAACGCCATCTCGGTGGCCTACCGGCACGTGAACGACGACGTGCCGCCGGTGCCGGACGTGCCCGCCGAGGTGGCGGAGCTGGTGCGCCGGGCAACCCGCAAGGAGCCGTTCCTGCGGCCCGCGGACGCCGAGTCGTTCCTGTCCGAGGTGGAGACGGCGCGGGCCAAGCTCGGCATCGCCGCCGTGGACGTGCCGCTGCCCACCGCCACCGCGACCGCGGCAGAGGCGACCGGGCACGTGCCGGCGCCGATCGGCACGGCCGAGCAGACGGTGCGCGTCGAGCCGGTGCGGGTGGGTGCGGGCGCGCCGTTCGCCGAGCCCACCGTGCCGGTGCACCGCCCGAACCCGCTCGTGCCGCCCACGTCGGGCCCGCAGGGCACCAGGGCGATCCCCCGGGCCGCCCTGCTCGCGCCGCCCGAGCCGCAGCCCGCCGCGCCCGCGCCCCCCGCGGCCCGTCCGCGTCCCAAGAGACCGCCGAAGAAGAAGACGCCCGAGCAGGTCCTCGAGGAGATGCGGGCGCGCAGCAAGCGGCAGTTCATCACGTGGCTCAGCGTCGTCGTGGTGGCCGCGATCCTCATCGGTGTCACGACTTGGTGGCTGACGGTCGGCCGGGTCACCACCGTGCCGAACCTGGTCGGCCAGGACGAGGCCGCGGCGACCGCGATGCTGGACGAGGCGTCGCTGACCAAGACCGTGCGCCGGGAGAACAGCGACACCGTGCCCAGCGGGCAGGTGATCAGCACCGACCCGCCCGCCGGAACCGAGGCCGAGCAGGGTGACCTGGTGCGGCTCGTGGTGTCCGCGGGCAGGCCGGTGGTGCCGCAGGTCAACGCGGGGGCCGAGGTGGCGCTCGCCGAGCAGGAGATCATGTCCGTCGGGTTGAAGCCGCAGGTCAATTCCGCCGAGGACGAGTTCAGCGACCGCGTGCCCAAGGGCAAGGTGGTGACGCTGAAGCCCGCGCCGGGCACGCCGGTGCCGATCGGCTCGACGGTGACGATCGTGCTGAGCAAGGGTTCCGAGCCCAAGCCGGTGCCCAGCGTGATCGGCAAGACGAGGGACGAGGCGTTCACCGAGCTCCGCGAGGCCGGGTTCGAGCCGGTCGACGGGCCGCAGGAGTCCTCGGACCGGGTCGAGGGTGGCAAGGTGGTGCGCACCGACCCGCCGGCGGGCACGAACCTGCCCCCGAACAACCGGCGGGTGACCGTCTTCGTGGCGCCGGAAGGCGTGACCGTGCCGCAGGTCGAGGGCAAGTCGGTCAAGGAAGCGAAGAAGATCCTGGAGGACGCGGGCCTGAAGGTCGACGTCCAGTTCAACGACCGCGACCGGGCCCGCGTGGTGAACCAGTCCATCCGCGCCGGTGAGCGCGTCCCGAAGGACACGAGGATCACGATCATCGCTGTGTAGGATTGCGCCGCCTCCGGCGTCGCGGGCGAGGTCGCCCGGAAGTCGGTCGTTCGCGCCCTGATTTCCCGACGATCGTAAGCGTGATCGCCGGAAATGAGGACGCGAACGACCGACGCGACCTCGCGGGGTGGTCGAGGCGGGTGCTGGACGACAAGTGGCCCCCGACCGCGCGGGTCGGGGGCCACCGGTGGCGTTCAGGTGTCGCTAGCTCCGCAGCATTTCGGCGACGAGGAAGGCCAGTTCCAGCGACTGCTGGGTGTTCAGCCGCGGGTCGCAGGCGGTCTCGTAGCGGCCCGCCAGGTCGAGGTCCGAGATCTCCTGGGCGCCGCCCAGGCACTCGGTGACGTCCTCGCCGGTCAGCTCGATGTGGATGCCGCCCGGGTGCGTGCCCAGGCGCCGGTGCACCTCGAAGAAGCCCTGCACCTCGTCGACGATCCGGTCGAAGTGCCGCGTCTTGTAGCCGGTGGACGACTCGTGCGTGTTGCCGTGCATCGGGTCGCACTGCCAGATGACCTGGTGGCCGGAGGCGGTGACCTTCTCGATGATCGGCGGCAGCACGTCGCGCACCTTGCCGTTGCCCATGCGGCTGATCAGCGTCAACCGGCCGGGCTGGTTGTGCGGGTCGAGCCGCTCGACGTACTCGACCGCCATCTCCGGCGTGGTCGACGGGCCGATCTTCAACCCGATCGGGTTGGACAGCAGTTCGGCGAACGCGATGTGCGCGCCGTCCAGCTGCCTGGTCCGCTCCCCGATCCACAGGAAGTGCGACGACAGGTCGTACAGCCTCGGCTGGTCACCGCTGGTGTCCAGGCGCAGCAGCGCCCGCTCGTAGTCGAGCAGCAGCGCCTCGTGCGAGGCGAAGATCTCGGTGGTGTGCAGCGACACGTCGTTCACACCGCACGCCGACATGAACCGCAGGCCGCGGTCGATCTCGCCGGCCAGCGCCTCGTACCGCTCGCCGGCGGGCGACTGGCGGACGAAGTCCTTGTTCCAGTCGTGCAGCCGGTGCAGGTCGGCCATGCCCGCGGTGGTCATGGCGCGCAGCAGGTTCATCGCCGCGCCCGCGTTGGCGTAGGCGCGGATCATCCGGGACGGGTCCGGCACGCGCGCCTCGGGCGTGGCGACCAGCGAGTTCACGATGTCGCCGCGGTAGGACGGCAGGCCGAGCGCGTCGATGCCCGACGAGCGCGGCTTGGCGTACTGGCCGGCGATGCGGCCGATCTTCACCACCGGCAGGCTCGCGCCGTAGGTGAGCACGACGGCCATCTGCAGCAGGGTCCGGATGTTCGCGCGGATGTGCGGCTCGGTGTTGTCCGCGAACGTCTCCGCGCAGTCACCGCCCTGCAGCAGAAACGCCTCGCCGCGGGCGACCTCGGCCAGGTTGTCGCGCAGCCGGTCGATCTCGGCGGGCACGGTGATCGGCGGCACGCTCTCCAGCACGGCGCGCACGCGGCGCACCTGCTCGGCATCCGGCCACTCCGGCTGCTGGGCGGCGGGCCGGGCGAGCGCGTCGTCGAGCCGGTCGCGCATCTCGGGCGGTAGGGGCGGAAGCTCGGGAAGCGTGTCCACGGGCACGTCCACGGTCCAGTTCACACGTTAAAGATAGCTGTCCACACTCAGAGACGGACGCGGGTCCGGCCTGTGCATGATGTGGACCATGCCGGACACCCGATTGGATGACGACACGGCGGCGAGGCTGCTGTCGACCGCGGTGCACAACGTTCAGCGGGACTACCCGGCGCACTGGTCGCACGTCGTCACCGGTGACGCCGACCTGGTGCCGCTGCGCGCGCTGCACCCGATCTTCGCCGGGTCGTTCGACTGGCACTCGTGCGTGCACCAGACCTGGTTGGCGGCCCGGCTGCTGCGGGTCCGGCCCGAGGTCGAGGGCGCGGAGCAGGCCCGTCGGGTGCTGGACTCGTTGATCACGGAGGACCACGCGCGGACCGAGGCGGCGTTCTTCGACGGGCCGAGCGGCGGGTTCTGGGAGCGTCCCTACGGGTGGGCGTGGCTGCTGGTGCTCGACGCCGAACTGCGCACGTGGGACTCGCCGTGGGCGGCGGCGCTGCGGCCGTTGAGCGCGGTGCTGCGTGACCGGTATCTCGTCAAGGTGGCGGGCGCGCGGCTGCCGGTCCGGACCGGCACGCACGGCAACACCGCGTTCGCGACCGGGCTGGTGCTCGACGCGGCACGGGCGGTGGGTGACGAGGAGCTGGCGGCGGCGTGCGCGGAGGCGGCGTTGCGGTGGCACCGGGAGGACGTCGGCTACGGCGGGTTCGAGCCGGACGCGGCGGACTTCCTCTCCCCCGCGCTGACCGAGGCGGACCTCGTGCGGCGCGTGCTGCCGACCGACGAGTTCACCGCGTGGTTCGAGGCGTTCCTGCCGCACCTGGAGGACTCGCGGTGGAAGGTGCTGCGCGAGCCGGTGCCCGTGGACGACCCCGGTGACGCCTACGGCTCGCACCTGATCGGCCTGGCCCTGTCGCGTGCCTGGCAGTGGCGTGCGATCGCCGCCGCCCTGCCCGCCGGCCACCGCTACACCGACCTGGCCCGCACCGCCGCCGACGCCCACCGCGAGACCGGCCTGCGGTACGTGTTCGGGCACGGCTACTACGCCGAGCACTGGCTGGGCACGTTCGCCGCCTACCTGCACCTCGGGGCGTTCACGGACCGCTGAGGCCGGCGACGGCCAGGCACCGCCGCTGTTCCAGCGGTCGGCCCAGCGCGGCGAACCGGTCGGCGGCTTCCAGGAACAACGCCGCCGCCTGCGCGTGGTGGCCTTCCGCGCGCCGGACCTCGGCGCGCACCTCCCACAGCGCGGCCGTCCACGGTCCGCCCTGCCACAGCCCGCTGATCCGCTCGGCCTCGGCCAGGTGCGATCGGGCGCGGCTCGGGCTGCCCGCGGTCGCGCACGCCGTCGCCGCCGCGATCCGGAAGCCGATGGAGCACGGGTCGCACACGTGCGGCACCTCGGCGAGCCACCGTTCCGCGTCACGGATCGCGCCCAGCTCGCCGCCGAGGCTGTCGGCGGCCGGCACGCGCACCCCGTGCACGCGGATGACCAGGTGCGACGGGATGCCGGACGCGTGGGCGAGCGGCAGGGCCCGGTCGAGGTCGGCACGGGCGGCGGCACGGTCGCCGCGACGGACGTTCGCCTCGGCCCGCCGTTCGAGCGCGAGGGACCGCGCCGAGACGCAGCCGGCGCGTTCGGCCTCGGCCAGGGACGCGCCGAACGTGGCGACCGCGGCGTCGAGGTGACCGGACAGCAGCGCGAACTCGCCCAGCAGCAGGTGGGCCAACGCGCGGCCCGCCGCCGAGCCCGCCCGGGAGGCGATCGCGAGCAGGTCGCGGCCGAACGACTCCGCGCCCTCGTGCCCCTCCGGCCCGTAGAGGTAGAACTCCTGGAAGCACAGGTGCGCGTCGAACACCTCGGGACGGGTGGGGTGCCGCACCGAGTCGGCGAACTTCTCCCGGAACAGCCGGTGCCACGTGCCGCGGGCGTGGGCGACCAGGGCGAGGAGCGTGGAGGCCTCGCCCAACTCGTGGCCGAGGTCGGCGTCCAGCGCCAGCACCCGGGCCTGCCTGGCCAGGTCCTCGGCTTCGGCCAGGTGGCGCCGTCCGAACGCGACCAGGCCGTTGGCCAGCGCGACGGCCGCCCGCTGCGCCGGTGACGGTGGCCGCGCCGAGGTCAGCGCCGACTCGTAGAGCGCGACGGTCTCCGCGTCCGGTCCGACCCCGATCCGTTCCCGCAGCGCGCGGCGGAGGCGTTCGAACTGGCGCAGCGCCTCGCGGCGGTGACCGGTGGCCAGGTGCCGCCGCATCACGGCCCGGTGCGCGTCCTCGTCGGTCTCGTCCAGCTCCAGCAGGCGCTCCCAGTCACCGGCGGCGCGGAGGAGTGCGACGTACCTGGCCTCGACCTTCTCGTGCGGTTCGGCGGCCCAGCACTCGTAGCGGTCGTCCGCGAGCAGGCCGCCGCGGTAGTCGGCGGCGGCGTGCGCGCAGCGGGCCGGGTCGCCCGAGGCCAGGGCGGCGTCCGCGGCGCGTTCGAACCGGTCCAGGTCGACGTCGAGGTCACCGGCGGGCCAGAGCGTGAGGAGCCGTCCTTCGCAGCGGACGGCGTCGGCACGACCGAGCGCGCGCCGGGCGTAGTACAGGGCTTTGCGCAGGTTCGCGCCCGCCGCGTCCACGGGGAGGTCGGGCCACAGGCGGTCCATCACCTGCTCGCGGTGCAGGCGGTGGTCGGGCGCGATGGCGAGCAGCTTCACCACGTCGGCCGCGCGGCGGTTGCGCCACACGTCACCGGGGACGGGTCTGCCGTCGACCGAGACGGTGAACCTGCCCAGCACGCGCACCTGGCAGGTGGCCGGCATGGCGGCACCCTACGTCCGCTCCGGCGGTACCGCCCGTGGGAACGGTTTGGGAACGCCCCGCCGCCTAGCGTGGCCCGATCTCACCCGTTAGGAGGACGCCATGTTGTTCATGGACGTGCACAACCACCTGCCGGAAGGCGCCGGTCCCAAGGACGTGGCCGACGCCCATGCCGCCGACCTCCGCACCCAGGACCAGTACGGCGTCCGGTACCTCAACTACTGGGTCGACGAGCAGGACGGGAAGGTCTTCTGCCTGGTCGACGCGCCGGACGCGGAGAGCGCGCACCGGGTGCACCGCGAGGCGCACGGCCTCGTGGCCGACGAGATCCACCCCGTGGTGCAAGGCTGAGACGAAAGTTGACCGAGATGTCCGTACTGGCGTCGAAGAGCTTCACGGAACCGGAAGAGGTGCGGGAGTTCCCGCACGGTCACGTCGACCTGGTCACCGTCGGTGACACCACGGTCGGCAGAGCGGAGTTCGAACCGGGCTGGCGGTGGTCCAAGGACGTCAAGCCGATCGCCGGCACCGACTCCTGCCAGTCCGCCCACACCGGCTACATCCTCTCCGGCCGGATGCACGTCGTCATGGACGACGGCGCGGAGGGCGAGGCGGGCCCCGGTGAGGCGATCATGGTGGAGCCGGGCCACGACGCCTGGATCGTCGGCGACGAGCCGTGCGTGATGGTCGACTTCACGGGCCTGCGCGACTACGCCAGGAAGTAGTCCGCCCAACGACGAACAGCGCCCCCGGACCTGGGAGTCCGAGGGCGCTCGTCCTTGCCTGGCTCGGCTCAGCCGAAGAAGACCTCGGCCTCCTGGTAGCGCTCCAGCGGAACGGTCTTCAGCTCTGCGGTCGCCTCGGCCAGCTTCACCCGGACGATGTCCGTGCCGCGCAGCGCGACCATGACGCCGAAGTCGCCCTCGGCGACCGCGTCCACCGCGTGCAGGCCGAACCGGGTGGCGAGCACGCGGTCGTAGGCGGTCGGGATGCCGCCGCGCTGCACGTGGCCCAGCACGACCGCGCGGGACTCCTTGCCGGTCCGCTCCGCGATCTCCTCGGCCAGCCAGGTGCCGACGCCGCCCAGCCGGACGTGGCCGAACGCGTCCTTCTCACCGGAGTGCAGCACCTCGGCGCCGCCCTCGGGGATCGCGCCCTCGGCGACCACGATGATCGGGGCGAACTGGCGCTCGAAGCGCCGCTCCACCCACTCGACCACCTTGTCGACGCTGAACTTGCGCTCCGGCACCAGGATCACGTTCGCGCCGCCGGCCAGGCCGGAGTGCAGCGCGATCCAGCCCGCGTGGCGGCCCATGACCTCGACCACCAGCGCCCGGTGGTGCGACTCGGCCGTCGTGCGCAGCCGGTCGATCGCCTCGGTGGCGATGTGCACGGCGGTGTCGAAGCCGAACGTGTAGTCGGTCGCGCCCAGGTCGTTGTCGATGGTCTTCGGCACGCCCACGACGCCGATGCCGTCGTCGGTGAGCCGCTTGGCGACACCGAGGGTGTCCTCGCCGCCGATGGCGATCAGGGCGTCGACCTTGTTCGCCGCGAGGGTCTCGCGGATGCGGTCGACACCGCCCTCGACCTTGTACGGGTTGGTGCGCGACGAGCCGAGGATGGTACCGCCCCTGGTGAGGATGTCCTCGACGTCACCGAGCCCGATCGGCTTGGTCAGGTTCTCGATCGGACCCTGCCACCCGTTCCGGAAACCCACGATCTCCCAGCCGTGGGTCTCGATGCCCTTGCGGACCACACCGCGGATGACCGCGTTGAGGCCGGGGCAGTCGCCACCGCCGGTGAGCACACCAATGCGCATTTGCTTAGCCAATCTCTTCTCGTGGCGTTGGTCACCCAAGCCTGACACGTGCTGGATCGGTGCAGCAAGCGAGGGTCCACCTACCGGACCGCGAAGCCCTTCCGCAGCCGCTCGCTCTCGATCACCTTCCACCGCGCGAGGTTGTGCCGCGCGTCGGCCAACGCGTCGTGCGCGTCCGCGGGCGCCTGCGGCAGGCGGGGCTTGCCCACGTCCTCCCAGCGCTGGCGCAGGTCGCGGGTGAACCGGGGCAGGCTGCGCGGCAACGCCGGCATCGGGCCCCAGAGCTGGGCCAGCGCGACGTGGTCGTAGGCGGCGAACCAGGCCCACAGCTCGATGTCGTCCCGGTTGGCCTTGGCACCGCCGAGGAAGTCGAGGAGGTCCTCGCGGATGCGCTCCCGGCTGCGCCACGCCCGGTCGGCGGGCGGCGGCAGCTGGTTGAGCACGTTCGCGCGCACCCACGGACCGGCCTTGGCCGGGTCGAACTCGGTGGACACGGCGTAGAACTCGCGGCCTTCCTCGTCGACCACCCCGATGGAGACCAGGTCGATGGTGACCCCGTCCTCGATGAACTCACAGTCGTAGAAGAACCGCACCCCACCAGCCTAGGGGTGCCGATCAGCCCGCCTTCGTCTCGGGCAGCCGATCGACGGCTTTCGCCTGCTTCTCCTCGCCCTGCCCGTCCGGCTTGGGGCCCTCCTTGGCCTTGGCCGCGTACACGTCGACGTACTCTTGGCCGGACAGCTCCATCAGGGCGTACATGATCTCGTCGGTGATGGACCGCAGCACGAACCGGTCGCCGGACAGGCCCTCGTAGCGGGAGAAGTCCAGCGGCTTGCCGATCTTGATCCGGATCGGGTACGGCCGCCACATCCGCGAGCCGATCGGGTTGGCCTTGTCCGTGCCGAACATCGCGACCGGGATGACCGGCGCGCCGGACTCCAGCGCGATCCACGCCACGCCGACCTTGCCCTTGTAGAGGCGGCCGTCGGGCGAGCGCGTGCCCTCGGGGTAGATGCCGAGCAGCTTGCCCTCGCGCACGATCCGCACGCCGGTGTCGAGCGCGCCCTGGGCGGCCGACGCGCTGGACCGGTCGATCGGCACCTGGCCGACGCCGTAGAAGAACCAGCGCTGGAACCGGCCCTTGAGCCCCTTGCCGGTGAAGTACTCGATCTTGGCCGGGAAGGTGACCCGGCGGGACAGCTTCAACGGGAGGAAGAACGAGTCGGAGACCGCGAGGTGGTTGCTCGCCAGGATGGCACCGCCCTCCTTGGGGATGTTCTCCGCGCCCTCGATGATCCGGGGTCGGAAGAACAGCTTCAGGAGCGGCCCGAGAAAGATGTGTTTCATCAACCAGTAGAGCACCGCTGGGAGCGCCTCCTCGACGTGCTTGATCCCCGACGCCAGCCTACGGAGCCGGCGGCGAAACACACAACGAACACCCGGGCCGAGGCGGTACGGTCCCAAGGTCCACCGGCTGCCGTAATCCGCAACACAACGGGCCCGTGGGACGATGGAACCTGGCAGAGGATTGGCCTTCACGACCCGGAGGGCTGGAGCACGCCGATGAATTCCCGACGCGACTCGACCGACGGCCCGGAGGACGTGGACGCGACCTTCGCCGAGATCGTGGCGGGCCTGGAACGCGAAGGCGTGGGCAAACAGGTCCTCCCCGACGAGCTCGAACCCGACGAGGGCGACGAGGCCGAACCGGCGCGTGCCGGGCGGCCCGAGGGCCAGCCCGCCGTGGCCACGGTCGACGACGACCCCGACTCGTACCCGGATTCGGCCGACTCGGACGACCCGAACGACCACTACGTGCCGCCGGAACCGCCGCCGCTGCCCGCGTTGCGGCCGGGCACGATCGCCGCGCTGGTGGTGATCGCCCTGGGCGTGGTCCTCCTGCTTTTCCCGGGCCTGTTCGGCCTGACCGGCGCGATCGGCACCCCGCTGGCCCTGATCGTGATGTGCTCGGGCGCCGGCTGGCTGATCCTGCGCATGCGCAACACCCCACCACCCGACTCGGGCTGGGACGACGGCGCCGTCCTCTGACCCCGCGTGTCCTACGTTCAGAACGCGCGTGTCCTACGTTCGCGCACCCCGAGTTGAACGCTCAGAACAGTCGATCTTGTTCTGAACGTTCAACTCGGGTGTTCCGAACGTAGGACACGCGTGACGCGAACGTAGGACACGCGGGAGGGGTTAGGAGCCGGCGGTCAGGCGGATGGTGTAGCCCTCGGGGTCGCGGGTCATGGTCACGTCGCGGCACGTGCGGTGGGTCAGCCACAGGCCCACGCCGGCGGTGGTGGTGCGGTCGGTCGGGACCAGGCCGGCCAGCGGTGAGGACGGGCCGTCGCCCTGGTCCGTCACGGCCACCAGCACGTGCGTCACCCCGGCCCACGCCCGCAGCCGCACGGGCGGTCGGCCGTGCGCCTGCGCGTTGGTCACGGCCTCGCTCGCCGCGTACACGATGTCGTCCACCTCGTCGCGGCTCAACCGGACACCGGCGCACGCCGTGGTCACCGCCCGCCTGGCCTCCGCGGGCGTCGGGTCGGTCAGCTCCACCAGCGGCCGACCCGCCTCGAACGCCGTCGGCACGGCGGACGGCAACGTCCACGTCGACCGGTACCGCGGGTTCGGCAGGTGCGACCCGTCCGTCCCGGCCACGTGCGGGTGGGTGCGCATCACGTCCGCCAGCACCCGCGCCGGCGTGGTCCGCAGGTCGTACGGGCACAGGCCCCACAGCGGGTACTCGGCGAAGACCTCGTTCAGCGCCGCCTCGTACCGCGACCACCAGTCCCACGCCGCACCGACGCCGGGGTGCGGCACGTCGCCGACCACCCGGATCTGCGCCACGCCCGCGTACTCGGCGAACAGCTTCCGGTACCCCAGGATCGCCTCGGTCGGCCGGTCGTACTGGTCGCCGCCGGGCACGAACACCACGCCGCACGGGTCCGCCACCGCGTCCCGGATCAGCCGCTCGTTCCCCGGGCGGCACGCCACCACCACCGGCTCACCCGCCGCCACGCCCTCCTCCACGAACGGCACGACGACCGACCGGTAGTCGTCGTCGCTGCCGTAGAACGCGGTCTCGTGGAAGTACCCGGCGTGCCCGTGCGCCGCACCGGTCCTCATCGACGCACCACGAGGTCGGGACAGGACTCGCGGACGTGGAGGTCTCGCGGTCCCCTGATGGTGGCGGTCCGCATTCCGCGATGCTACGCGTGCCCGGCAGGGTCGCGTCGGTCGTTCGCGTCCTCATTCGTCGGCGATCACGCTTTTCGATCGTCGACGAATCAGGGCGCGAACGACCGACTTCCCGGCGACCTCGCCCGCCGTCTGCGGAGCAGCGGCCATGCAACTAGGTCAACGGTGCCGGCCGTTGCGCGCGGTGCTCGCCGCCACGTCGCGCGCCAGCGTCGCCACCCCGACGATCCCGGCGTCGTCACCGAGCTGCGCGGTCCGGATGCGGGCCAGCGGCCGGTGCCCGGCACCGGTCACCACGGCCGCGTACCGCTCGCGGGCGTCGTCCAGGAACAGCGTCGCCGACTCCGACACGCCACCGCCGATCACCACGACCTCGGGGTCGTACACGTCGGCGACCAGCGCCAACCCCTCCCCCAGCCACCGGGCGAGGTCCGCCATGGCGCGCTGCGCCAACGGGTCGCCGTCCCGCGCCGCGCCCGCCACCCGACGCCCGGTGACGGCCCGCGAGTCGCCCAACGCCTCCCGCGCCAGCACGGTCGACTGGCCGGGGTAGCGGGCCAGCAGCTCGACCGCCGTCGTGCTCAACGCCGTGCCGCTGCAGTACCGCTCCCAGCAGCCGCTCTTCCCGCACGGGCAGGGCCGCCCGTCCGGCACCAGCCGCAGGTGCCCCAGCTCGGGCGCCACGCCGTGCGCGCCGCGGAACACCTGCCCGTCGAGCAGCAGCGCACCGCCGATCCCGGTGCCGATCGCGACCAGCGCGGCGATCTTCGCCCCGCGCGCCGCGCCGAACCGGTGCTCGGCCAGCGCGGCGGCGTTCGCGTCGTGCTCCAGCACCACGGGCATGCCGACGCGCCGCGAGATCCGGTCCGCCACGGGCGCCTGCCGCCACGCGAGGTGCGGCGCGAACCGCACGGTGCGCAGGTCGGAGGCCACGAACCCGGCCACGGCCAGGCCGACACCCGAGATCCGGTGCCGGGACGCGAGCTCCGCGACGGCCGTGCCGATCGCCTCCTCCAACGCCTCCTCGCCGCTGGGCGTGGCCGCGCGCGCCGTGTCGAGCACCGCGCCGTCACCGTCGACCACACCCGCGCGCACGCTCGTCCCGCCGACGTCGACGCCGACAGTCAGCACTGCGACCCCTGGTCGCGCCGCACCACCGGGATGTGCTGGACGCGCGGCTTCTCCGGCCGCACCGGCTGCTCCTGCGCAGCGTCGTCGGAGGCGGCTGGCTCGGCCAGCGCCGCCCGCAGCACGGCGATCAACCCGGCCACGTGCTCCGCCGCCTTGGCGGCCAGCTCCGACCGGTCACCGCGGGCCAGCGCCACCGCGTTGCACAACGGGCACCAGCCGCACGTCCGGGTGTCGTGCTCACCCTCGGCGGCCACCCGGTCCAGCCACGGCTGAGCCCGCTCGGCGGCGGCGTCGAGCAGCAGGCGCAGCTCTTCGGCGAGCTTCGAGTCCACGGGCCTCACCGCATCCACAGATCGGGGTCGGGTGCGAACCGCACCGCCAACCCGGTGTCGTCCAGCTCCGCGCCGGTCACCAGGCAGCGCTTGAGCAGCGATGGCAGCGCGACCAGCCGCCGCCTGCCGTCCACGGTGACGGCCAGGTCGTCGCCCACCCGCGCCAGGTCGAGCGACGAGTCGCCGACCGGCAGCGCGATGCGCAACGTGTACTCCAGCTCGCCGGTCCGCTCGACCGAGAGCAGCTGACCGCCGCCCCCCGAGGCACCCTCCAGCGGGTCGCGCCCCTGGTAGAGGCCTTCGGCGACGTCCAGCAACGCGGCCGTGCCGACGGGTTCGGCCGCCCGGTGCTCCACCGTGCGCACCGACCCGAGGTCGGCCAGTTCGGCGAGCACCGCGTCCTGCTCGGCCCGGCGGGTGCGCAGCCACGCGGCGGCCGGTCCGCGACCGGAGCCGGGGTGCGGCACAACCCGGTTGGCCACCACGCCGTCGACCCTGATGCCCTGCAGCGCGAGCGCCGTGACGGTCCGCCTGGTCTCCGCCGCGACCACCCGTTCCGGGGTCAGCACCAGCCGCACGCTGGTCGTGGGCGAGGTCAGCAGGGCGCGCAGCTGCTCCAGGTTCTCGGCCAGCCTGCCCAGCGCGTCGGCGGTGGCGTCCCACTTCTCCACCGTGCCGTTGCCCGCGACACCGGCCAGCAGCCCGCGCACCACCCGGCGGTGGGTCGGGAACAGCCGTTCCAGGTAGGAGGAGAACGCCTCGGGCAGCGCGAGCAGGCGCAGCGTCTCGGCGGTCGGCCCGCAGTCCACGACCACCACGTCCCACGGCCCGCCTCGGGCCAACCGCTGCACCTCCGACAGCGCCAGCAGCTCCTCGACGCCGGGCAGGACGGTCAGCTCCTCGGCGTCCAGCTCGTCCACGCCCGCGCCGGCGAGCACGGTCCGCAGGTGTCCGCGCAGGTCGCGCCACGCGTCGTCGACCAGCGCGAGGGGGTCGATCTGGGCCGCGTGCAGGACCCCGGAGGAACCGGCACCGTCGACCTCGCTGACGTGCCCGGACAGCGGCACGCCCAGCGCGTCGCCCAGCGAGTGGGCCGGGTCGGTGGACACGACCAGCGCCTTGCGGCCACCGGCGGCGAGCGCGGTGGCGGTGGCGGCGGCCAAGGTCGTCTTGCCGACCCCGCCCTTACCGGTGAAGAGCAGCAGTCGGGCGCTCATCCAGCGTTGTCCACCCGGTGTTCCACCCGGCGCTTGAGCTCCTTGAGCGCGGTGTCCATGATCATCTTCTCGGCCTTGCGCCGGAACAGGCCGATCATGGGCACGACCAGCTGCACCGACAACGTGTAGGTGACCTCGGTCGAGCCGCCCTTCGGGGTCAGCGCGTAGCTGCCCTCCTGCGACTTCTGCATCTGGCCCTTGACCAGGTGCCACGAGATGCGGCTCGGCGACCACTCGTCGTAGGCGAGCACGTACTCGTCCTTGATCGGACCCTGGTCGATGTTGAACTTGACCTGCGCCGCGCGGCCGTCCGCCCCGGTCTCCAGCACCTCGGCGCGCTTCACCCCGTTGGCCCACTGCGGGTAGGCGTCGAAGTCGGCGATGACCGCCGCGATCTCCTCGGGCGTCGCGTCGATGACGATGGACTGGGTGGACTCGTCGGCCATGTCGGGGAGGCTACCCGGTGGTTCGGCTCACCAACGCAGGACGTGGGGCGTGCCGGTGCGCTGGAAGTGGCCGACGTTGACGCACTCGGTCCAGCCGACCCGCACCCGGCGCGCCATGGGCTGGTGCACGTGCCCGAAGACCGACCACCGCGGCCGGTCGCGCTCGATCACCTTCAGCAACGACGTCGAGCCGAGCTCGGGACGGCGGGCCACCACGTCGTAGGTCAGCTCGGCCACGGCGGGCGGCACGTGCGTGCACAGCACGTCGACCTCGCCCAGCCCGGCCAGCGCCGCGCCGAACTCCTCCTCGGTGCGCAGGTAGGGCCGCCACGGTCCGCGCCGGTTCGGCACGAACCCCAGGTGCAGCACCGCGCCGCCCGCGAAGCCGAACCGCAGCCCGCCGATCTCCGCCACCTCGCCGTCCAGCACGTGCACGCCGTCGCGGGCGAACAGCGGCCACAGCTCGGGGCTGTCGACGTTGCCGGGAGTGGCGTAGGTGGGTGCGCTCATCGCGCCGAACAGCGCGGCGTACTGCTCCATGATCGCCTCTTGGACGACGTCCGCGGCGTTGTCCAGGCTCTCCCACAGCGACCGCATGTAGCGGACCGTCTCCGCGCCGAACCGGCCGCGCCGCAGCCGGGCGAACACCTCGACCTTCTCCGCGCCGAACACCCTGCCGAGGATGCCCTTGCCGTGGTCGTAGTAGTCGACGAAGTCGACCAGGTCGCCGAGCACGACCAGCGCGTCGGCGCCGTCACCGGCTCGGGCGAGCGCCTCCGCGTTGCCGTGGACATCCGAGACGACGTGAACCCGCACAAGAGCCAAATCTACGGCAGCGCGGGTGCCACACCAGGCGGCCGATCGTCCTCCAAGATCAGTTTGAGGCCGAGTGACACCTGTTTGGCGGCCAACTGGCGGCGGCGCACCTCGCGCCGCGCTCGCCGGTCGGACGCATCGCCGGGAAGGTCGGCACGCAGGAAGTAGTGCAGCAGGGTGCCGTCCAGGACCGGCTCCAGCCACACCTCCATCGTTCCGACCAGCGCGCCCCCGACCGTCCAGCGCAACCCCTCAGTACCCCGATCGGCGTAGACGTCGAGGGTCAGGTCGGGCCAGAACCGCGCCCACGCGGCGGGCGGCGTGAAAGCGGCGGCGACCACGGCCGGAGGCACTGCGAGGAACGTCTCGTCCACGACGTCGACACTGGGCACGAGAGGGAAGAGTGCCACGACACGGTTACGGAAACACCGGCCGGCCTGGTGTATCGCCGGAATCACAGGCTAGGTTTCCCCACCGGTAACAAACAACGTCCGGAGGTCGACGTGCGCGAGTTCAGCGTCCCCGCCACCACCACTGTGGCCGCCGAGGAGAACCTCACCGACATGGTGTGGGCGAACGCGGAGCGCTTCGGCAACGCCGTCAGCTTCCGCCGCCGCGTGGACGGTACGTGGGTGGACGTCACCGCCCGCGACTTCGCCGCGCAGGTCCTCGCGGTCGCCAAGGGGTTGGTCGCGGCGGGCTTGCAGCCAGGTGAGCGGGTGGGCCTGATGTCCAAGACCCGCTACGAGTGGACCCTGCTCGACTTCGCCATCTGGCACGCCGGCGGCGTCGTGGTCCCGATCTACGAGACCTCCTCGGCCGAGCAGGTCGAGTGGATCCTGTCCGACTCCTCGGCCAAGGCCGTGTTCGTGGAGACCGCCGAGCACCGCGCCACGGTCGACTCGGTGGTGGCGGGCCTGCCCGAGGTGCGGCACGTGTGGCAGATCGACGGCCCCTCCGGTGACGCGGCGGGCGCGATCGACGAGCTGACCGCGCTGGGCGCCTCGGTGTCCGACGACGACGCGCGCGCCCGGCGCAAGGTCGTCGGCGCGGACGACACCGCGACGATCGTCTACACCTCGGGCACCACCGGCCGCCCCAAGGGCTGCGAGCTGACCCACCGCAACCTGCTGTCGGAGGTACGTGGCGCGATCACCGCGTTCCCGCAGCTCATGCAAGCCGGCAACTCGCTGCTGGTGTTCCTGCCGCTGGCGCACATCCTGGCCCGTGCCCTGTCGGTGTGCGGCGTCTACACGCGGGTCACCATGGGTCACACGGCCGACGTGAAGAACCTGGTGGACGACCTGCAGTCGTTCCGGCCCACGTTCGTGGTGGCCGTGCCGCGCGTGTTCGAGAAGGTCTACAACGGCGCGAAGCAGAAGGCGCACGCGGCGGGCAAGGGCAAGATCTTCGACGCCGCCGAGGCCACCGCGGTCGCCTACAGCCAGGCGCTGGACGCCGGCGGGCCGGGCCTGGGCCTCAAGCTCAAGCACGCGCTGTTCGCCAAGCTCGTCTACAGCAAGCTCCAGGCGGCGCTGGGCGGTCGGTGCAGCAACGCGATCTCCGGTGGCGCACCGCTCGGTGAGCGGCTGGCGCACTTCTTCCGCGGCATCGGCGTGCCGGTGCTGGAGGGCTACGGCCTGACCGAGACCAGCGCGGCGGCGTGCGTGAACACGGCGGCGGCGTTCCGGGTCGGCACGGTGGGGCGCCCGCTGATCGGCACCGCGATCCGCATCGCCGAGGACGGCGAGATCCTGATCAAGGGCGACGTCGTGTTCCGCAGCTACTGGAACAACGAGCAGGCCACGACGGAGGCGCTGGAGGACGGCTGGTTCCACACCGGCGACATCGGCGAGCTCGACGCCGACGGCTTCCTGAAGATCACCGGCCGCAAGAAGGAGATCATCGTCACCGCCGGCGGCAAGAACGTCTCGCCCGCCGTGCTGGAGGACCGGCTCCGCGCCCACCCGCTGATCAGCCAGTGCATGGTGGTCGGCGACGCGCAGCCGTTCATCGGCGCGCTGATCACGATCGACCCGGAGTTCTTCCCGGCGTGGAAGGAGCAGAACGGCAAGCCCGCGTCGGCGACCGTGGCCGAGATGGTGGACGACGAGACGCTGCGCGCCGAGATCCAGGCCGCGGTGGACGAGGCCAACCAGGCGGTGTCCAAGGCGGAGGCGATCAAGAAGTTCCGCATCCTGCCGGTGGACTTCACCGAGGCGGGCGGCGAGATGACCCCGAGCCTGAAACTGCGCCGCTCGGTCGTCGCGAGCACCTACAAGCAGGACATCGAAGCAATCTACGCGGGCTGACCCCGCCCGCGACGCCGAAGGCGGCGCAATCCAACACAGACGAGTGGCCTGCGTCCGAAGACGCAGGCCACTCGACCCCCAGTGATCGCGTATCCGCTGACGCGGACCCGAGAAGTTCTGTTGTCCCGGTCCCCCAACCGGGACGATTCATAGAGTGCCGGAGCGCGCTGTCGTATCGCTGACGCGGCGATGACTCGTGCCGTCAGCGGCCGCCTTAGGCTGTGCCACGGCGAGGCGGAACGAGGGGACGCAAACGGATGGGCGCTGGGCCGTGGTTCGGCCTTCTCGGCCCGCTTGAAGTGCGGATACAGGGTCAGCCGGTGCCCGTTCGGGCGGGTAAGCACCGGGCACTGCTGGCTGCCTTGACGCTGCGCGCCGGCCGGGTCGTCTCAATTGGCGAGTTGGTCTCGTTCCTGTGGGGCGGCGACCCTCCCGCACGCACGCGCGGCACGTTGCAGACCTACGTCATGCGGCTGCGGCAGTTGCTGGGCGACCCGTCGCTGATCCGGACCACTTCGGACGGCTACCGGTTGGTGGTGCCGCCGGAACAGGTGGACGTGCACCGGTTCACCACCACGGCGGGCCTGGCCCGGCAGGCCGCGCAGTCCGGGCACCTGGCCGACGCCGCCGAGCTGTACGCCGAGGCGTTGGGCCTGTGGCGCGGCCCGGCGCTGTCGGACGTGCCGTCGGAGGCGTTGCGGGAGCACGAGGTGCCGCGGCTGGCCGAACGGCTGCTGGTGGTGCACGAGGAGCGCAACGACGTCGAGCTCGCGCTGGGCAACCACGAACGGCTGGTGCCGGTGCTGCGGTCGCTGACCACCGACCACCCGCTGCGGGAGCGGTTCTGGGCGCAGCTGATGGTGGCGCTGTACCGGGGCAGCAGGCAGGCCGAGGCGCTGGAGGCGTTCCGGCTGGTCGACCGGCTGCTCGACGAGCAGCTGGGCATCGAGCCGGGCGCCGCGCTGCGGGAGCTGCACCAGGCGATCCTGGTCGGCGACCCGAGCCTGGCCGCGCCCGCCGAACGGGCCGACCCGGACGTGCCCGACCAGTTGCCGCCGGACGTGCCCGGGTTCGTCGGCCGGGACGAGCTGGTGGACCGGATCTCCCGGCTGATCGCGCCGGACGGGCCGCGCACCGCGGTGCCGATCGTGGCGCTGACCGGTGTGCCGGGCGTGGGCAAGACGGCGTTGGCGGTGCACGTGGCGCACCGGCTGCGCGACCGGTTCCCCGACGGTCGGCTGTACGTGGACCTGCGCGGGTACGCCTCCGGGCCGGCCACGCCGGTGGTGGAGGTGCTGACCCGGTTCCTGCGGGCGCTGGGCGTGCCGCCGGAGCAGATCCCGGTGGACTCCGACGAGCAGAGCACGCTGTTCCGGTCGCTGCTGACCGGTCGCCGGATGCTGCTGGTGCTGGACAACGCCGCCGCACCGGACCAGGTGCGTCCCCTGCTGCCCGGCGCGGCGAGCTGCCCGGTGCTGGTGACCAGCCGGGACGACCTGCGCGGGCTGATCGCCGTCGACGGCGCCCGGAGGCTCGGGCTGGACGTGTTGGAGCCGCACGAGTCGCTGGCCGTGCTGCAGCGGTCCGGGCAGGCGGCGCAGGAGCTGGCGCGGCGGTGCGGGCACCTGCCGTTGACGCTGCGCGTCGCGGCGGCGTCGGTGGCGGGCGGTTCGGTGGCGCGGTACCTGGAGAGGTTGGGCGACCGCCATCCGCTCGACTTGGCGCACGCCGCCCTGACACCTGCCGCGCGACGGCTGTTCGCGCTGCTCAGCGTGGTCCCGGGGCCGGACTTCAGCACCGAGGCGGCGGCGAACGCGGCCGAGTTGACGGTGACCGAGGCCGCCGCGCTGCTCGGCCGGCTGACCGCGGCGCGGATGGTGAGCGCCGACTACGGCCGGTACGCGTTCCACGACGAGCTGGCCCGGTTCGCCGCCGGGATGGCCGAAGCCGGGAACGAGGACGTGGCCGCGGCGCGGGTGCGGCTGCTGGAGTTCTACGTGCGTGCCGTGGACCACTGCGCCGAGCTGCTGTACCCGGACCTGATGCGGCTGCCGACGCCGGCCGGTCGGGCGGTGCGGCTGCCCCGGATCGAGACGGCGGCGCAGGCGCGGGCGTGGCTGGACGCGGAGCGGGCGAACCTGACCGCGGCGATCCG
This sequence comes from Saccharothrix sp. CB00851, assembly GCF_001905065.1. Classification (NCBI taxonomy): domain Bacteria; kingdom Bacillati; phylum Actinomycetota; class Actinomycetes; order Pseudonocardiales; family Pseudonocardiaceae; genus Saccharothrix; species Saccharothrix sp. CB00851. The sequence goes on along the minus strand of NZ_LWLC01000002.1, from coordinate 115,005 downwards.
GTCGGCCGCCGAACGCGGTCCGGCCGCGATGTCGTGGCGGCTGGCCGACGGGCTGCGCGGCTACCTGTGGATCGGCAAGCACGTCACCGAGTGGTTGTCGACCGCGCGGTACGGGTTGGACGCCGCGCACGAGCAGCGCGACGTGGCGGGCGAGGCGGCGATGCACCAGAACCTGGGCACGCTGCACTGGCGGCTCGGCGACTTCGGCACGTCCGTCGCGCACTACACGCGGTCCGTCGAGCTGCACCGGATGTCCGGTGACCTGGCGTCGGAGGCGGAGGTGCTCGGCAACCTCGGCGTGGTGCGGCTGGAGGCGGGCGACCTGGCGTCGGCGCGCAACGACCTGGAGACGTGCCTGGCGCTCAAGCGCGAGTCCGGCGGGCTGCGGTCGGGTGAGACGGGCGTGCTGACCGGGTTGGGCGTGCTGGCGATCGAGACCGGTGAGCTGGCCGAGGCGGTGGACCTGCTCGGCGAGGCGCTGGCGATCAGCGTGGCGCACGGGCTGCGGGGCAGCGAGATCACCGCGTTGACGCTCTTGGGCGTGGCGTCGCAGCTCATGGGTGAGCCGCAGCGCGCGCTCGGCCACTTGTCCGAGGGGTTGCGCCTGTCGACGGAGGCGGGGTTCCGCGAGGCCGCCGCGCGGGTGCTGGAGAGCACCGCGTCCGTGCGCCTCGACCTGGGCGAGCACGCCGAGGCCCTGGAGCTGGCCGACCGGGCGTTAGCCGAGTTGCGCCAGGACGGTGACCAGCGGATCACCACGAACGTGCTGGTGGTGATGGCCTCGGCGAACCGCGGCCTGGGCTCCCTGCGCACCGCCGACGAGCAGTTCCAGCAGGCCCTGACCAAGGCTCGCCGGATCGGCTACCTGCCGGCCGAGGCGCGTGCCCTGGTCGGCTTGGCGGGCGTGCGCCGACTGCTGGGCCAGACCGACGAGGCGAAGTCCCTGGCCGACGAGGCCGTGGCCCTCACGTCCCGGCTGGGCCTGCGCATCACCGAACGCCTGGCCCGCACCGAGCTGGCCGCCATCCACGAAGCCCTGGGCGACGACCCGGCCCGAACGTAGAACTCAGGGGTCCTGAACGTACGACTCACGCGTCGCGAACGTAGGACACACGCGAGAGTCCTACGTTCGGAACGCGTGTGTCCTACGTTCAGGCACCCCGAGTTCAACGCTCAGGCGTTGATCAAGCCGGCCAGGCGGGCGGCCAGGTCGTCCCAGCGCCAGTGCCCGGTGACCCACTCGCGGCCCGCGGCACCCATCTTCGCGGCGGTGTCGGGATCGGCCAGCAGGGCGGCGACGGCGTTGGCCACCTCGGTCACCTCACGCCCGTCCACCACCCGCCCGGTCACGCCGTCGCGCACGGTCTCCGGGGCACCACCGGAACGCCCCGCCACCACGGGCAGCCCGGTGGCCGACGCCTCCAGGTACACGATCCCCAGGCCCTCGACGTCCAGCCCGCGCCCCCGCGTCCGGCACGGCATCGCGAACACGTCACCGGCGTTGTAGTGCGCGGGCAGCTCCTCCCACGGCACGGACCCGGTCAGCACGACGTGCTCGGACACCCCGACCGACGCCGCGAGCCGCTCCACCGTCCCCCGATAGGGCCCACCGCCCACCAGCAGCAACGCCGCGTCGGGCACCTGCCGCCGGATCTCCGGCAACGCCCGCACCAGCACGTCCTGCCCCTTGCGCGGCACGAGCCGCGACACGCACACCACCACCGGCCGCTCGCCCAGCCCGTACCGGGCGCGGATCTCCTCCCGCGCCGACGCCGAGGGCGCGAACACCGACGTGTCCACCCCGGACGGCAGGTGCTCCAACGCCGCCAGTGGACCGAACGCCGCCGCGAACCGGGACCGCGTGTACCGGCTCACGAACGTCACCACGTCCGCGTCCGACCCGATGCGCCGCAACGCCTGCCGCGCACCCGGCAGCATCGACCACCCGACCTCGTGCCCGTGCGTCGACGCCACCACCCGCGACGCACCGGCGGCACGCAGCCGTGACGTCATCAACGCCAACGGCGCCGCCGCCCCGAACCACACGGCGTCACAGCGCGCTCCGCGCAGGATGTCCGACGCCCGCCGCACGACGTCCGGCGTGGGCAGCATCAACGTCCCGGGGTGCCGCACCACCTCGAACGGCTGCGCCGCGTCGAACTCCGGGTGCGAGCCGGACGACGACTCCCACGACGGCGCGTACACCACGAGCTCGGGCAGCCGCACGGCCAACGCGTGCAGGTAGGCCTGGATGCCACCGGGCCGCGGCGGGAAGTCATTGGTCACCAGCAGGGTCCGACGCACGCGACCACGTTACGGGAACGACCGCCGCAGGAAATCCTGCCACCCGCGCACCAGCGCCGCGGTGTCCCCGCCGGTCACCTCCAGCAGCACGCCGTCCACTTCGGACGCCCGAACCCGCGCCAGCCGCCGGTGCAGCGCCACCAGCCCCGGCTCGCCCAGCGACGACGCCAGGTACAGGTTCAGCGACCAGGCCTGCTGGTAGGCCAGCTCCATCCCGGCGCCGCGGAAGTCGGCGTCCGACGGCAGCGCCGCGGGCAACCCGTCCCGCACCTGCGCGGCCAGCAGCGGCGCGGCCTTGCGCGGCGGCACGTCGCTGCGCCGATAGCCGACGTAGTCCGCGAACCCCTCCAGCACCCACATCGGCGCGCCGTCCACGGTCTCGCCGCGCGCCGCGATGTGCGTGATCTCGTGCCGCAGCAGCACCCGCAACGCCAACGGCGACAACGCCCCCGCGCTGTCCGGGTTCAGCACCACGCGTTGGCCGCGGGCCGTGTGCGTGTCCCGGTCGACCCCGTCGGCCACCGCGACACCCGCGATCGCACCGGTGGCGAACCCGGGACCGACCAGCGCGACCATCTCGGCCGGGCTCGCCGGGATCAGCACGGCCACCTGACGTGCCCACGCCTGGCCCCACACCTCGGTCACCGCCGCCACGGCGTCGTCCAGCTCGTCCAGCACCCGTGCGGCCAGCACCTCGCCGCCGGGGTGGCTCAGCACGAACCCGCCGGTGCCGGCGTGCACCTGGCACGGCCCGAAGTCCCACGGTCCGCGCCAGGTGCGCCGGCCCAGCGGTTCCAGCGCGGTGTCGGAGTTGAGGTACCAGCGGCCGTCGCGCCGGGTGAACAGGTAGGCCATGGCCTGGCCGCTCGGCGCCACGTCCACGCCGCCGAGCCGGTACGACAGCCGCACCTCGGGCGCCCAGACGTCGTCGGCGGCGGGCAGGTCCAGCGCGGTGAGGTCGACCTCGCCGTCCAGCGCGTACTCCCACTCGGCCAGCGGCACGGCGGAGAGGTTGCGGAACAGGTCGCGCTGCCGTTGCCGGAACCCGGCGTCGGCCAGCGGGTCGAGGTCCGCGGTGAACGCCACCTCGTCACGGTCCCGCACCGCCCGCGCGCGTCGTTCGAGCAGCGCCCGGACGGCGTCGGCACGGGAGGTCGCGGCGGTGTCGGCCGACGCCGGGGGTGCCGTCGGGGTCGCCGGGACGACGGCCGTGACCAGTCCGACGAGGAACGTCACGGCCACCAGCGCGGCCAGCACGACCCTGAAGCGGCTCACGGGCCTCCAAAGTCATCAGCAGGGCCACCCCGTCCAGGATGGCCCTGCTGAGCGACGGTTGTCAGCCCGGTCAGCCCGCGATGCGCCGCATCGCGTAGATGCTGCCGGGGTTCTCCAGCGGCACGACCTTGACCGGCACGCCGTCGGTGGACGCGTGCACGACCCGCGCGTTGTCCACCGCCATGCCGACGTGGTTGCCGCCGTTGTAGATGATCAGGTCGCCCGCCTGGACCTCGCCGCGGGTGACGGGGCGCCCGGCGCCCGCCTGGCCGCCGGAGGTGCGCGGGATCGTCACGCCGGCGTAGGCGTAGGCCTTCGAGGTCAGGCCGGAGCAGTCCCAGCGGTCGGGGCCGGTGGCGCCGTACAGGTACATGTCGCCCTGCTGGTCCAGCGCGAACTGCAACGCGACACCCGCCGCACCCGCGGGCACGTTGGTCGCGGTGACCCTCGGGCCGGTGTTGGTGAGCGTGTTGCGCTCCTGCGCGGTCAGCCGGTTGAGCTGGTTGCGGACCTCGGTGATCTGGCCGTCCAGCTCGGACTTCCGCTTCTTGACGTCGTCGGCGATCTTGGTCGCCTCGTCGGTCGCGGCCTGTGCGCGGCTCTGGGCGTCGGCCGCCTTCTGCCGGGCGTCCTCGGCCGCGTCGACCGCGCCGGAGAGCCGTTCGAGGGACTCGTTGTTGTCCGACGCGAGCACGCCGAGCGCGGACATGCGGTTCAGGAAGTCCTGCTGGGAGTCGGAGACCAGCAGCGCCGACAGCTGGTTGAACCGGGCACCCTCGAACGAGGCCTCGGTCAGCTTGTCGACCTGGACCCGGAAGGTCTCCTCGTCGGCCCTGGCCTGGTCGCCCGCCTGGGTCGCCTGCGCCAGGTCGGCGGTGGCCTTGTCCAGTTCGGCCTGGTTGGCATCGCGCTGCTCTTCGGCGCGCAGGAGTTCTTCGTTGAGCTTGGTCGCCTGCTCGGCGAGCTCGTTGTACTTCTTCAGCGCCTCGGAGGCGTTCGCGGGGGTGTTCGGCTGAGCTCCGGCGGGTACGGGCAGGACGCCCACCGCGGCAGCGGCCACCGCCGTGGCCGCCATCGCCCCGCGCAGGCCGCGCTTGAGTCGTTGCGACGCCACAGTCGCGTGTGTCTCCTTCGTCTGAACCCGCCTGCCGGTCGGGCGCGTGACGCGGCCCGACACACCTCGTGTTGCGAGATTCCCGGCTCGGCTCCCCGACAGGCCGATTCGGCGGTGAACCCGCGTCGCGGCCCAGGTTGGACCACTGCCCGCCGCGAGATCTCGGCCAGGTTACGAAAAGTGAGCCTCGGAGTCCACTAGCGGGGCAAGGAAATCACGGCGAGTTCACCTTTGATCGCGAACGGCCTAGCTGTGACCTGGTCGTGTGACCACCGGTGGTGTTAAAAACACGATCTGCGTCACACCCGGCCCAGGCGCGCCAACAGCACCGCGGACGGCACCGGGTGCGCACCCCGCCGCCGGACGGAATCGGCCACCGCCCGGTCGGACGTCACCACGACCACCGGACGGCCCTCGGGCTCGGCGGTCACCAGCGCGCGGATCACGTCGTCGGCCAGCACACCCGGGTCGCTGAACAACACCCGCACCCCGCGCGGCGCGGACGTCGGCACGGCCACCACGCCCGCGCCGTCGAACACCAACGTCACCTCCGCGCCGGTGCGCGCCGCCAACACGGCCAACTGGTGCACCAGCCGGTCCCGCTGGTCCGACAACGACAGCTCCGGGTAACCCGTCTTGGTGACGTTGTAGCCGTCCACGATCAAGTGCACGGCGGGCAGCGCCAGCAGCCGGTCCAACGCCGCCGGGTCCTCCACCCGGCCGACCGCGCCCTGCGCCGCGCTCGCGCCGCGCACGAGGTCCGCCGGTCGCGGGCCCGCGCCACCCAGGGCGAGCTCGCGGCGCAGGCCGTTCACCGCGCCGTCCAGCGTGTCCACCAGCAGGGCCAGCCGCACCTCGTCGGCCTGCCGCGCCTCCTTGGCGGACTGCCGCGCCACCTCGGCGTCCGACTCGGCCCGCTGCGCCTTGGCGCGCTCGTGCTCGGCCCGTTCCCGTTCGCGGTCCCGTTCGGCGGTCAGCCTGCGCAACTCCGCCTCGGCCTCCGCGCGCACCCGGTCCACCTCGGCCGCCGCCGACTCGGCCCGGTCCTTGGCCTCGCGCAGCCGCACGCCCTGCTCGCGCAACCGTTTGCGCAGCCGTTCCAGCTCGGCCTCCGAGGCTTCGCGGATCTTGTCCACCGCGCCGCCCGCCTCGGCCCGCTCCGCCTTGAGCCGCTCCAGCTCCACCTCGAGCCGTTCGGCCCGCTGCACGGCCAGGTCCCGCTCGGACCGCAGCGCCGCGTCCGCCGCACGCCTGCCGACCAGCTCGATGAAGTGGGACGCGACCTCCTCGCCCTGCAGGATCGCCGCCGCACCCGCCGCGACCGGGTCGGGCGAGGTCACCTCGAGCACCGCCGGCCGGTTGCGGCGCAGCCACTCCACGACGGCGGCCCGGAAGTTCGCCGACGACTTCAACCCGCCGATCAACGCCGGCGCACCCAGCCGTGCCCGCTTGGTCGGCGCGAACCGCGCGACCGCCCGCAGCGACTGCGGGATGTCCACCTTCGCCAAGTCCCCCAACGCGTCCGCGCTCAACTCCGCGAGCCGCGCGCGCAGCGGCTCGGGCAGGGCAGACCAGTCCACAGTGGACTCGACGGCCTGGGCGGGTTCCAGGTCGTCGACGCCATCCGGGGGCTCGATCGGGTCTTGCACCCGTACAGGCTAGCTGTGTTGGATTGCGCCGCTGTGTTCGATTGCCGCTGCTCCGCACCCGGCCGACTCCGGCAGCACCCGCACCTCACCTCTACACCTCACCCGGCCGGCTCCAGCGGCACCCGCTCCTCACCCCCGCACCCCACCCGCGAGGTCGCGTCGATCGTTCGCGTCCTCATTCGCCGGCGATCACGCTTTTCGATCGTCGGCGAATCAGGGCGCGAACGGTCGACTTCCAGGCGACCTCGCCCGCGACGCCGGAGGCGGCGCAATCCAACACTGTCGGGGTCGATCAGTACCGTGCCGCGCGATGACTACTCAGCTCACGTTCGACGAACTGGGCACACCGCTGCGCGAGACCACGTTCGTCGTGTTCGACCTGGAGACCACCGGTGGCCGGGCGGACGAGGACTCGATCACCGAGATCGGTGCGGTGAAGGTGCGCGGCGGGCGGGTGATCGGCGAGTTCGGCACCCTCGTCGACCCCGAGCGGGGCATCCCGCCGCAGGTCGTGGCGCTGACCGGGATCACCCAGCTGATGGTGACCGGCGCGCCCCGGCTCGCCACGGTGCTGCCCGCGTTCCTGGAGTTCGCCGCCGGCGCGGTGCTGGTGGCGCACAACTCCGGCTTCGACGTGGGGTTCATCAAGGCCGCCTGCGCCCGGCACGGGTACACGTGGCCCAAGCCGACGGTCGTGTGCACGGTGAAGCTGGCCCGCCGGGTGCTCAGCCGGGACGAGGCGCCCAGCTGCCGGCTCTCGGCGCTGGCCCAGCTGTTCGGCGTGTCCGTGCAGCCGAACCACCGGGCGCTCATCGACGCCCGCGCGACCGTCGAGGTGCTGCACCACCTGCTGGAGCGGGTCGGGTCGGTCGGCGTGCACTCGCTGGAGGAGCTGGTCGCCTACCTGCCCGAGGTGACCCCGGCGCAGCGGCGCAAGCGGACGCTCGCCTCACACCTGCCGTCCACCCCCGGCGTCTACCTGTTCCGCGGACCGTCGGAGGAGGTTCTGTACGTCGGCACGGCCTCCGACCTGCGGCGACGGGTGCGGCAGTACTTCACCGCGAGCGAGGGCCGCAAGCGGCTGCGGGAGATGGTCTCGCTGGCGGTACGGGTGGACGCGGTGGAGTGCGCGCACTCGCTGGAGGCCGAGGTGCGGGAGCTGCGGCTGCTGACCGCGCACAAGCCCGCCTACAACCGGCGTTCCAAGAACCAGGGGCAGGCGTGGTGGCTCGTGTTGACGGAGGAGGCGTTTCCACGCCTCTCCGTGGTCCGCACGCCGCGTGAGGGCGCGCTCGGCCCGTTCCGGTCCCGGCGGTTGGCCGAGACGGCGATGGAGGCGGTGTTGGAGGCCGTCCCGCTGCGGGCGTGCTCGATGCGGATCCCGGCGCGCAACGCCTCCGCCACGCCGTGCGCGCTGTTCGAGCTGGGCCGGTGCAAGGCGCCGTGCGCGGGACGGCAGTCGGTGGACGACTACTCCCCCGCCGTCTCCGCGTTCCGGCAGCTGGTGGCAGGGTCGGACGTGGCGCCGTTGCGCGGGCTGACCGCGCAGATCGACGCGCTCGCGCTGGCCCACCGGTTCGAGGACGCCGCCACCCGCCGTGACCGCATGTCGTCGTTGGTGCGCTCGTTGGACCGGGCGCAGCGGCTCGCGGGCCTGGCCGCGTTGCCCGAGGTGGTGGCCGCGCGTCCGGACGGGTCCGGCGGGTGGGAGTTCGCCGTGGTGCGGCACGGGCGGTTGGCGTCGGCCGGGGTGGCGCGGCGCGGCACGCGGCCGATGCCGGTGGTCGACGCGCTGGCGGCGTCGGCGGAGACGGTGGTGCCGGGCGAGGGCCCGCTGTTCGGCGCGCCCGCCGAGGAGGTCGGGGTGGTGCTGCGGTGGATCGACCGGCCGGGCACGCGGCTCGTCTACTGCGAGCGCCCGTGGACGTCACCCGCGTCCGCCGCCGGCGCGTGGCGCGAGTGGGTGGCCCGCGCCGAAGCCGGTCGCGACCAGTACCGGGTGGCCGGCCACTAGTGCCGCGACCGGCGGCCTTCGCCCCGTGTTCCGACGGGTGGATCGCGGTGCCGGCCCCACGTCCTCATCCTGGTCGGATGGGGGCGTGGGGCCGGTGCCGCGAGGCGCCCTGCCGAGCGCCGGAAGACGCGGTGAAGGTTGCCGGTCGTGGCACTAGCATGTGGTCGGTCGATTAACCCGACGACTTGTGGAGGACCGCTGTGATCACCGCGATCGTGCTGATCCAGGCCGCCGCCGAGACCATCCCGGACGCGGCGCAGGCGATCGCCGACATCGAGGGCGTCACCGAGGTCTACTCGTGCGCCGGCGACGTCGACCTGATCGCCCTGGTCAAGGTCGCCCGGCACGAGGACCTCGCCGACCTGGTGCCCGGCCAGATCTCCAAGGTGCCCGGCGTGTTGAACACCGACACCCACATCTCCTTCCGGTCGTACTCGAAGCGCGACACGGACGCGGCGTTCGCCATCGGCCTCGAAGACGCCTGACCGGCTGACACCCGAACCGGCCGGCACCTCCCGGGCTGTGTGCGACTACGTCGTGATCCGCGCCCCGAAGGGCAGGCCGCTGCCGCTCGCCGAGGTCGGTGCACGGCTCTCCGCCCTCGGCCTGCGGCACGACGGCGGCGGCACCTGGCTGACCGGGGAGGAGACCGCCGACCTGCTGGTCAACGCCGAGGTCGACGCCTCGGGCCGGTTCGCCGTAGCGGCCGACGACCTCGTGGTCAGCCTCGACGTCACCTTGTGGTGCCCCCACTCCGGCCGCACGGTGCGGTGGCCCGACGAGGCGACCCACCAAGCCCAGCGCCGCCTGCTGGACACCGTCGCGCGCACGCTGGGGTGGGCGGTCGTCGACCAGGACGACCCGGACCACTGATGCGCAGAGGCCCCGCACCACGGGGGTGCGGGGCCTCTGCGACAAGACCTGACGGTCAGTCCTCCGGCTGCGAAGGCTTGCCGGCCAGTTCGCCGGCCGGCTTGTTCTCGCCGGACAGGGCGTCCGCCGAGACACCGTGCTCGGCACGGGCACGGGCCAGGGCGGCGGTCTCCTCCCGCGGGTCCGGGGTGAGGAAGCTGCCCGGCACCGGGTGGCCGGCCGACCCCAGCTTGTTCATCTTCTTCGGCACCGACGCGCCCTGGTAGGCCAGCGGCAGGGGGTGGCCGTGGTCGTCCACCGGGCCCAGTGGCTGGTGGACCTCGATGAACTCGCCGTGCGGCAGGCGCTTGATGATGCCCGTCTCGACGCCGTGCTCCAGCACCTCGCGGTCCGCGCGCTGCAAGCCGATGCAGATGCGGTAGGTGATGAAGTAGGCCAGCGGCGGGACGAGGAGCATGCCGATGCGGCCCATCCACGTCATCGCGTTCAGCGAGATGTCGAACTTCATCGCGATGATGTCGTTGCCGCCCGAGAGCAGCAGCACCATGAAGTACGAGATCGCCATGACACCCAGCGACGTCCGGACCGGCACGTCGCGCGGGCGCTGCAGCAGGTTGTGGTGCGCGTAGTCCTTGGTCATCTTGCGCTCGATCCACGGGTACACCGCGGCGAGACCGGTCAGCAGCGGCAGGCCGAGCATGAACGGCAGGAACGGCGCGGGCACCGTGTAGTTGCCCAGGTACAGCTCCCACGCGGGCCACAGGCGGATCAGGCCGTCGGTCCAGCCCATGTACCAGTCGGGCTGCACGCCCGCCGACACCTGGGCCGCGTTGTACGGGCCGAAGTTCCAGATCGGGTTGATCTGGAAGATGCCGCCCATGATCGCCGTGACGGCCACGACCACCGCGAAGAACCCGCCGCCCTTGACCGCGAACACCGGCATGATGCGCACGCCGACGACGTTGGTCTCCTTGCGGCCGACACCCGGGAACTGCGTGTGCTTCTGGTACCAGACCAGGCCCACGTGCACCGCGATCAGCGCCAGGATGATGCCCGGGATGAGCAGGATGTGCAGCGAGTACAGCCTCGGGATGACCTCGGTGCCGGGGAACTCGCCACCGAACAGCAGCCAGTTGGTCCACGTGCCGATCACCGGGATCGAGATCAGCAGCGCCGCCATCACCCGCAGGCCCGTGCCGGACAGCAGGTCGTCGGGCAGCGAGTAGCCGAGGAAGCCCTCGATCGCGCCCAGCATGAACAGCACGATGCCGATGACCCAGTTGATCTCACGCGGGCGCCGGAACGCCCCGGTGAAGAAGATCCGGAACATGTGCACGACGATCGCGCCCATGAACAGCAGCGCGGCCCAGTGGTGGACCTGGCGCACGAACAGACCGCCGCGCACCTCGAACGAGATCTGCAGGGTCGACTCGAACGCCCGGGACATCTCGATGCCCTGGAGGTTCACGAAGCTGCCGTTGTAGACGACCTCCTCCATGGAGGGGTCGAAGAACAGCGCCAGGTAGGTGCCCGACAGCAGCAGGACGATGAAGCTGTACAGCGCGATCTCGCCGAGCAGGAACGACCAGTGCGTCGGGAAGACCTTGTTCAACTGCTTCCGCATGCCGGAAGCCATGTGGAACCGGTCGTCGGCCCACTTGGCGGCGCCACCCGCCACGCGGGCGCCCGCGCCCTGCCGTTTTGTCGGCGTGGTGATGCCGCTCATGACTTACGCTCCCAGAACGCCGGACCCACGGCCTCGATGAAGTCGCCGCGGGCAATCAAGTATCCGTCCTCGTCAACCGTGATCGGAAGCTGCGGCAGGGCACGGGTCGCCGGGCCGAACCGGGGCTTGCCGTAGTGGAAGACGTCGAACTGCGACTGGTGGCAGGGGCACAGGAGCAAGCCGGTCTGCTGCTCGTACAGCGAAGTCGGGCACCCGAGGTGGGTGCAGATCTTCGAGTACGCGTAGAAGTCGCCGTAGTTGAAGTCCTCCTGGCCCGCGCGCTTGACCACGGACTGGCCGGGGCGCAGGCGGATGAGCATGACCGGGCTGTCCGCCCGCTTCAACGCGTGGACCAGGGCTTCTTCGTCGTCACGCTCCGACTCGCGGAACGGGAACACCGTTTCGAAACCACCGGCGTCCAGGTCTTCCGGACGCACCAGCGCGACCTCGTGGAAGTTGCCCGTGTGCCGGCGCAGGTAGACCTTCTCGCCGTCGTCGGACTTCCACGCGGTGTGCCAGAGCGAGTCCTTCGAGTCGCTCTTCGCCCACGGGTTGCGGATCAGGCCGCCGACGCCGACGGCCAGCACGCCCAGGCCGAACACGCCGGCACCCAGGCCCGCGGTGCTCTTGATGAGCGACCGGCGGCCGATCGTGGAGCGCTCGCCCGCGTCGGCCAGGTTGGCGACGATCGTGGCCTTGTCCACCTCGGTCGAACCGCCGTCGTGGCGCTGCTGGACGGCCAGCTCCTCCGGGATGAACTTCTTCGTGTAGAGCAGCGCGCCGACGCCGAGGCCGAGGATCGACAGGCCCAGCGTCAACCCGATGACCGGCGTGTACAGGCTGTACAGGAAGTGGTCGCCGGCGTGCGGAGCCTCGTACTTCCACGGCCACCAGATGAACGCCACCAGGAACGCGAGGCCCGAGAGCGCGGCGATGGTGAACCACAGGGCCACCAGGCGCTCGGCGCGCTTCTCCGCGCGGGTGCCCTTGACGGGCCAGCGGTCCTCATAGTGGACGAGCTCGACGCCGTCCATCCTGGAACCGAGCTTGACCAGCTCGTCCCGGCTCATCCCGGCGAGTTCCGCCTCGTCGGGCAGCTCGTTCGGCTTCACGCCGCTCATGCGCACACCTCGCTGGCGCTCGGCGTGGCAAGAGCGGCACGCACTGTGTTGAATGATTCGCTCGCGAGCTCGCTCATGCCTTGGCTCCGATCCAGAGGGTCACGCCGATGAGTGCGGCGATACCCACGATGAACGCGATCAGACCCTCCGAAACCGGCCCGAGGCCGCCGAGGGGGGCGCCGCCGGGGTTGTTGTTCCCGTCGGTCACCGACTTGATGTAAGCGATGATGTCTTCCTTCTCCTCCGGCGTGAGCTGCCGGTCGGAGAACTTCGGCATGTTCTGCGGGCCCGTGAGCATCGCGGTGTACAGCTGCTCCTCGGTCACGCCGTCGAGCTCGGGCGCGAACTTGCCGGACGACAGCGCCCCGCCGCGGCCGGTGAAGTTGTGGCACGCCGAGCAGTTGAGCCGGAACAGCTCGCCGCCGCGGGCCGGGTCCTCGCCGCGCAGCGCCTCACCGCGCTCCTCGGGGGTCGTCGGGCCGCCGCCGCGGGACTGGATGAACGCACCGATCGCGTCCACCTCCTCCGGCGTGAACTTCGCCGGCTTGCGCAGCGCCTGCGCCTCCTGGCGGGCCATGGGCATGCGGCCGGAGGACACCTGGAAGTACACGGCCGCCTCGCCCACGCCGATCAGGCTGGGGCCGCGGTCCTCGACGCCGTCGAGGTTCTTGCCGTGGCAGGTGATGCAGCTGTTGTTGTAGAGCTGCTCGCCCAGTCGCACCTGCGCCGGGTCGTCCTGCGCCTGCGCGGTCTGCGGCTGCGGCGCGAGGGCGCTGAACAGGAAGCCCGCGGCCAGCAGCGCGAAGCCCAGCGCGAGCAGGCCCGAGATCCGCCGGCGCAACTTGGTGCTGCGCTTCCGGGCCCGTGTGGTGTTGGTGGTCATGTGTGCGGCAACCCTTGCTGGTGTGAGTTCGGGGTTCGAGCTGGTCAGGGCACGATGTAGATGACGGCGAACAAGCCGATCCAGACGACGTCGACGAAGTGCCAGTAGTACGACACGACGATCGCGGAGGTCGCCTGCGCGGGCGTGAACTTGCTCAGCTTCGTGCGGACCAGCAGGTAGCCGAACGCGATCAGGCCACCGATCACGTGCAGGCCGTGGAAGCCGGTCGTGAGGTAGAAGACGGTGCCGTAGGCCGAGCCGGGGATCGTGGTCCCCTCGCTGACCAGCGTGACGTACTCGAACGCCTGGCCGCCCACGAAGATCAAACCCATGATCAGCGTCACGACGTACCAGCGACGCAGGCCGAACACGTCACCGCGCTCGGCGGCGAAGACGCCCCACTGGCACGTGAAGGATGACGCCACCAGGATGATCGTGAAGAACAGTGCGTAGGGCACGTTCAAGTGGGTCGGCTCTGGTGGCCAGGGCCCTTCGTTCTGGGCCTTCACCGTGAAGAACATGGCGAAGAGCCCCGCGAAGAACATGAGCTCACTGGACAGCCAGACGATCGTGCCGACGCTGACCATGTTCGGGCGGTTCAGCGAGTGCACGCGCTGGCCGATTGAGGGCGCTGCCGTTGTCACACGACGCATTATTGCTTGCAGGATTTCGCCCCGCCCATCGGGTCCGGGGCACGTACGCAGGTCATCTGGGTCACACGCACGGTGAGGACGGTCATGGGGTTGTTGAGCCGGTGGCGTGATCGACGCGCGCGGCGGGGTGTACCCGCACTGGAGATCGATTCACCCGGCCTGGCGGTCGTGGTGGAGGCGTTCGACATCGCGGAGGCCGACTCGGCCGCGCTGGCCCGTTCGCCGCGGTGGCGCCCGGACGAGCCCGCGGTGCTGCGCCACCACCTCGAACTGCCGTTTGACCAGGTAGAACGCGCACGTGAGCTGCTCGCGCCGGACGGCTGGGAGCTTCGTCACGGCGAGCGCTGGCACGCGTTGCGGGTGCAGCGGTTGGACGCGCTGCACTGCGCGCAGGAGCGGGCCCGGATGGCGGGCCTGGCCCAGCGGCTGGGCGGTGACTGGATCGGGTGGGACGCACTGCAAGTCACGCAACGTTAGCCGGATAACATCTGGCTACCTGGCACCCCGACCCGCCGGAGGATCGCGCCGATGAGCACGCAGACGACCAGGATCCTGGTGTTCAGCCACCGCCCCGAGGTGCGTGAGACGATCATCACTGCGGTGGGTCGCCGTCCCGCGCCCGACCTGGGCCGCGTCGACTACGTCGAGGTGGGCACGATCGCCGACGTCCTGTACGAGATGGACAACGGCGGCATCGACCTGGCGATCCTGGACGGCGAGGCGCAGCCGACCGGCGGCATGGGACTGTCCCGGCAGCTGAAGAACGAGATCACCGACTGCCCCCCGATCGTGGTCGCGGTGCGCCGCAAGGACGACCGGTGGCTGGCGACGTGGTCGCAGGCGGACGCGGTGCTGGTGCACCCGCTCGACCCGCTGGCCGCCGCCGAGACCGTGGCCGAGGTGCTGCGCTCGACGGCGCTGCCCGTCGTCCGGGGCTGAGGTCGCCGTGGAGCGCACCTGGCCGTTACTGCTCAACCAGCTCGTCGACCGGGTCGACCTGACGCAGGACGACACGGCGTGGGCGATGGACCAAGTGATGTCCGGTGCCGCGACGCCCGCGCAGATCGCCGCGTTCGCGGTGGCGCTGCGGGCGAAGGGCGAGACGCCGGAAGAAGTCGACGGCATCGCCACGATGATGCTGGCGCACGCGCGCCGGTTCACCGTGGACGTGAGCGCGGCGGACATCGTCGGCACGGGCGGTGACAGCTCCGGGTCGGTGAACATCTCGACCATGGCGGCGATCGTCACGTCCGCCGCCGGCGTGCCGGTGGTCAAGCACGGCAACCGCGCGGCGTCTTCCAAGTGCGGCACGGCGGACGTGCTGGAGGAGCTCGGCGTGGCCATCGACCTGCCGCCGCTGGGCGTGCAGCAGACGGTGGAGGAGCTGGGCATCGGGTTCTGCTTCGCCCCGGTGTTCCACCCCGGTTTCCGGCACGCGGGCGCGCCGCGGCGCGAGATCGGCATCCCGACGTCGTTCAACCTGCTCGGTCCGCTGACCAACCCGGCGCAGCCGAAGGCCGGCCTGGTGGGGTGCGCGCGGGTGGCGTTCGCGCCGCTGATCGCGGGCGTCTTCGCACGACGCGGCAACACCATGCTGGTCGTGCGCGGTGACGACGGGATGGACGAGATCACCACGACCACCACCACGTCGGTGTGGGTGGCCGACGGCGGCGAGGTGCGGACCGACCGGATCGACCCGTCGGTGCTGGGCATCGCGCCCGCGTCGGCGGACGACCTCAAGGGCGGCGACGCCTCGGTGAACGCCGAGGTCGTGCGCGACCTGGTGGCCGGGAAGCCGGGTGCGGTGCGGGACGCGGTGCTGCTCAACGCGGCAGGGGCGCTCGCCACGCACGGCGGGCTGTCGGGTGACCTGCACGCGGACCTGGCGAACGCGCTGGGCCGGGCGGCCGACGCGATCGACTCGGGTGCGGCGGCGGACCTGCTGCGGCGGTGGGCGGCGCGGTCGTCGGAGCTGAAGAAGTCCCTCGCGGACGCCTGAGCCGCTCTCAGCGGTTCGGCGTCCGACCGCCGTGCACCGCGGCCGCGATGCGGGCGAACGAGCGGACGAGCGGTCCCGGGTCGGTGCCGGCCCACGCCACAACGAGCGGGCTCGGCGGCAGGTCGACCAACGGCACCGCCGTGAGCCCTTCGGGCAGGGCGTGGCCCAGGGGCGCCAACCCCACCGAGCCGTTCCAGAGCACGGCTTGCAGGCACTCGTGGGCGGTCCGCACGACGGGGCCGGCCCGGTCGCGCCCACCGTTCCAGTAGGCCTGCCAGACCGGGTCGACGCCCTCCGGCAGGTGGAACCACCGGCGGTCGGCCAACTCGTCGGTGTGCAGGCTCTCGCGGCCCGCCAGTGGGTCGTCCGCGCGCAGGACCACGCCGACCGGGTCGGTGCGCAGCACGTGCGTGACGATGCCCGTGTCGTCGAACGGCGCCCTGGTGAGGGCCACGTCGACCAGACCGGCGCGCAGCCCGGTGGTCGGGTGGTGCGATGCGCGCCACGGGACGCGCCCACAGCCGGAGCGACCAGGAGGAGGTCGAGGCGCTGATGATCGCCGAGCACCCGGAGTGGTCCGGTCGCGAGTGGATCGGGAAGGGCGTCGGCTGCCTGTGCGCGGAGCACCCGGCGTGACCAGCCGGAGATGACGGCCAGAGACGACGGCCACCTTTTCACCGTCCCGCAACGAGCGCGCGTCATGCTGTCCACATGCTCTACACGGTGATGAAACGAGTGGTGGCGCCCACCGCGCGGCTGGTCTACCGGCCGACGGTCGAAGGACTGGAGAACGTGCCCGCCGACGGTCCGGTGATCCTCGCGCCGAACCACCTGTCGTTCATCGACAGCATCGTGATCCCGATGGTGGTCCCGCGCCGCGTCTCGTTCCTCGCCAAGGCCGAGTACTTCGAGGGCACGGGCGTCAAGGGCGCCCTCTCCCGCTACTTCTTCGGTTCCCTGGGCCACGTGCCCGTGCGCCGGGGCCTCGGCCGGGCCGCCAGGGCGTCCCTGGACACCGCCAAGGACATCCTGGACCACGGCGGCGCGTTCGCCATCTACCCCGAGGGCACGCGCTC
Source organism: Saccharothrix sp. CB00851 (assembly GCF_001905065.1). Lineage (NCBI taxonomy): Bacteria > Bacillati > Actinomycetota > Actinomycetes > Pseudonocardiales > Pseudonocardiaceae > Saccharothrix > Saccharothrix sp. CB00851. The sequence goes on along the minus strand of NZ_LWLC01000002.1, from coordinate 98,318 downwards.
GCTGGACGGCCGCCTGCACCGCGGTCGCACCGGCGTGGCCCGGATGGCGCTGGAGTCCGGCGCGCCGGTCGTCCCGGTCGGGCTCATCGGCACCGACCAGGTGCAGCCGGTGGACCGCAAGCTGCCCCGCGTCCGCCCCATCACCGTCCGGTTCGGCGAGCCGCTGCGCTTCGACCGCTACGCGGGCCTGCACGAGTCGCTGCCGGTGCTGCGCTCGGTCACCGACGAGATCGTCTACCGCATCCTGGAACTGTCCGAACAGGAGTACGTGGACAGCTACCAGAACTCGGCCACCGCGGCCTGACCGGCCGAGCCCGAAGACGACAAAGGGTGCCACCCGGAAGGTGGCACCCTTTGGTGTCACGTCAGCTCAGTGGTCCGGACCGGTGTGGTACTCGAACACCAGGCCGCCCACGGCGATCAGCACCAGCACGACGGCGATCACCAGCAGCCAGACGTGCCAGAACGCCAGCGCCACCCCGGCTGTCGCGGCCGCCGCCGCCAGGCCGATCGGCCAGTAGCTGCCGGGGCTGAAGAAGCCCAGCTCACCGGCACCGTCGCTGACCTCGGCGTCCGCGTTGTCCTCCGGCCGCACCTCGATGCGCCGGGCGACGAACCGGAAGTACGTGCCGACGATCAGCGCCAGGCCACCGGTCAGCGCGAGCGCCACCGTGCCGGTCGGCTCGACGAAACCGGTGTCCGCCCAGGTCCAGTAGCCGTACACGACGGCCATCAGGAACGAGAACGCCATCACCAAGTCAAAAATGCGGGCTTCGACCTTCATCGCAGCGTCCTCCTACTTCCCACCGTCGGACGCCTCGCGGACAGTCCGGTCGGTGTCGAAGGGCTTGGTCGTCACGGCGTACGGCGTGCACAGGTCGCCGCAGTTCAGCTCGGTCAGCGCCTCGGCGGCGCTGTACGGCTGGCCGGTGTCCGGGTTCGTCTCCTGCCGCAGCTGCATGAACCGGTCGAAGTCGGCCGACTCCAGCGCCCTGACCTCGAAGTTCATCACCGCGTGGTAGGTGCCGCACAGCTCGGCGCAGCGGCCGACGAACGACCCGGTCCGGTCGATCTGGTCGATCTGGAACGCGTTGTCCTGGTTGTTCTTCTCCGGCTCGGGGAAGACGTCCCGCTTGAAGTGGAACTCCGGCACGTAGAACGAGTGGATGACGTCGGTCGACCGCAGGTTGAAGCGGATCGACTTGCCCTGCGGCACCACCAGCAGCGGGATCTCGCCGGACGTGCCGACGGTGCTCACCGGCAGGTCCGCCGACTCGGTCTTGTACTGCGGGTACTGGAACTCCCAGTTCCACTGGAACGCGATCACGTCGACCGTGACGTCAGGCGTCTTGCTCTTGTCCGTGACGTAGTTCTGCGTCACGGCGGTGAAGTAGAACAAGACCGCCACGATGATCGTCGGCACGACCAGCAGCACGAGTTCCAGCGGCAGGTTGTAGGCGACCTGGCGGGGAAGTTCCTCGCTCTTCTTGCGGTGGAACGCGACCGACCAGAGGATCAGGCCCCACACGATCACACCGACCGCGAGAGCCGCGACGACCGACCAGGTCCACAGCTCGCGCATCGCCTCGGCCTGCGGCGTCACGGCCACCGGCCAACCGAAGCGCAGCACCTCTTCCGTGGAGCAACCCGTGGCCCCGACGCCGACCAGGCCGACCAGCCCGCCGACCTTCGCCAGCCGGGCTGCCCTGGTGCCCTCCTTCAGGCCCACTGCTCGCCGCCTCCTCAGTCGCCCTCAACGTCAAAAAAGCTCGCAGGCAGGGCGTGACGACGCCCATGCCAGATCATGCGGGAGCGTAGCTCAGCACCTGGGCCGTCACCCGTCGGGGGCTGCCCCCTTGGAGTGCAGTTTCGGTCACACACCGGCACCCCGGCATACTGGAGTCTTCTCCACACGACACGAAGGGTGTTTACGGCGTGTGCGGCCTGGTAGGACTGGTTTGCCCTGGCGAGAACGAGGCCGAGCGAGCGCGCTCGGCGGTGGCGGGGGCACTGCGCTGCATGCGCCACCGCGGCCCCGACGAGAGCGGCACCTGGCAGGGCGGTGAGGTCGTCTTCGGCTTCAACCGGCTGTCCATCATCGACATCGAGCACTCGCACCAACCCCTGCACTGGGGTCCGCACGACCAGCAGGGTCGGTACGCGATCCTGTTCAACGGCGAAATCTACAACTACGTGGAGCTGCGCGCGGAGCTGACCAAGCAGTTCGGCGCGGTCTTCGCCACCGACGGCGACACCGAGACGATCGTGGCGGCCTACCACTACTGGGGCCCGGCCGCGGTCGCGAAGCTGCGCGGCATGTTCGCGTTCCTGATCTGGGACAAGGCCCGCCGGGTCGTGTTCGGCGCGCGTGACCCGTTCGGCATCAAGCCGCTCTACTACGCGGCGGGCCCCGGCGGTGTGGCGTTCTCCAGCGAGAAGAAGTCGGTGCTGGAGCTCGCGCCGACGATCGGCATCCGGCCGAAGGTCGACGAGAAGGCCCTGCAGCACTACCTGATCCTGCAGTACGTGCCGGAGCCCGAGTCGCTGCAGAGTGAGATTCACCGCATCGAGTCCGGCACGTCGTTCACCCTCACGCCGGGCGGCAAGCCCGTGGTCGAGCGGTACTTCCCGGCCACGTTCCGGCCGCGTGCCGTGCGCGGGGAGGCGGACGAGAACCGGCTGTACGACGAGATCACCGAGGCGTTGCGCGACTCGGTGGCCAAGCACATGCGCGCGGACGTGACGGTCGGCTCGTTCCTGTCCGGCGGCATCGACTCGACCGTGGTCGCGGCGCTGGCCAAGGAGCACAACCCGGACCTGATCACGTTCACCACGGGGTTCGAGCGGCAGGGCTACTCCGAGATCGACGTGGCCGCCGAGTCGGCCGCCGCGATCGGGGTCAAGCACGTGGTCCGGGCAGTGACGGCGCAGGAGATGATGGACGCGCTGCCGCTGATCACGTGGTACCTGGACGACCCGGTGGCGGACCCGGCGCTGGTGCCGTTGTGGTTCATCGCGCGCGAGGCGCGTGAGCACGTGAAGGTCGTGCTGTCCGGCGAGGGCGCGGACGAGCTGTTCGGCGGCTACACGATCTACCGCGAGCCGCTGTCGCTGGCGCCGTTCGAGAAGGTGCCGGGCGCGCTGCGCAAGGCCATGGGCAAGGTGTCGACCAAGATCCCGCAGGGCGTGCGCGGCAAGGACCTGCTGCGGCGCGGTGCGCTCACGCTGGAGGAGCGCTACTACGGCAACGCCCGGATCTTCATGGACGACCAGTTGCGGCAGGTGCTGCGCACGTACAACCCGAACGTGTCGCACAAGGACGTGACCGCGCAGCCGTACCGCGAGTCGGAGGGCTGGGACCCGGTGACGCGGATGCAGCACGTCGACCTGTTCACGTGGCTGCGCGGCGACATCCTGGTCAAGGCCGACAAGATGACGATGGCGAACTCGCTGGAGCTGCGGGTGCCGTTCCTGGACCCCGAGGTGTTCCGGATCGCGTCGCAGGTGCCGTCGGAGCTGAAGCTGACCAAGGAGACGACGAAGCACGCGTTGCGGCGGGCAATCCGCGACATCGTGCCCGCGCACGTGCTCAACCGGCGCAAGCTGGGCTTCCCGGTGCCGATCCGGCACTGGCTGAAGGACGAGATGCACGACTGGGCGGTGGAGAACGTGCGCCAGTCGCAGACCGACCAGTACATCGACAAGGGCGCGGTGCTGCGGGTCATCGAGGAGCACCGGTCGGGCGTGGCGGACAACAGCCGCCGGATCTGGGCGCTGCTGGTGTTCATGATCTGGCACGGGATCTTCGTGGAGGGCCGGATCCGGCCGGTCGTCCCGGAGCCGCACTACCCCGTGAAGCTCTGACTGATCGTGGAGGCCCCCGGCGCGTGCGCGTGCCGGGGGCCTTCGCGCGTGTTCAGCCGGCTTTCTCCACCGGTTCGACCCGGCACTTGCCGTCGCTCTTCTCGGCCATGACGCGGGTGACGTCGGCGATCAGCCTGGTCAGGTGTTGCTTGCTGCGGGTCAGCTGCTCGATGCGGGTCTCGACGGACTCCAGCTCCTCGTTCAGCATGTTCAGCAGGGGCACGCAGCCCGCCTCGTCCTCGGGCAGCTCGATGTCCTGGTCGAACGCGTGCGCGAGCACCAGGCGCGCCAGGCGCACGTTCAGGCCGGAGCTGATGAGGCAGCGGACGCTGCGGACGCGTTCCACGTCGGACTCGTCGTAGACGCGGTAGCGGGAGTCCGTGCGCTGGGGCGTCAGCAGGCCCTGTTGGTCGTAGTAGCGCAGCATGCGCACCGTGGTGCCGGTCTTCTCCGCGAGCTCACCGATCAGCACTTATTTCCACCCCTGTCGAAAAGAGCGCTCGATCACGCAACCTTGACCCTGACGTCAGTGTCACACTTTAGCGTCGTCGCCGTGATCGCCTTCATCCTGATGCTCAGCGCTTTCGCTGTGGGGACATCCGAGTTCATCATCGTCGGCGTGCTGCCCGAGGTCGCCGCCGACCTCGGTGTGGACGTGCCGACCGCAGGCCTGCTGGTGACCGCGTACGCCGTCTCCGTCGCCGTGGGCGGTCCGGTGCTCACCGTGCTCACCGGGCGCATCGCGCGACGCACGCTCCTGATCTCCGTCATGGCGCTGGCCCTGGTGGCCTCCGCGGGCAGCGCCCTGGCCGACGACTACACCCTGCTCATGGTGGCCCGCATGGTGGCCGCGCTCGCCCAGGGCCTGTTCTTCGCGGTGGCGTCCCAGGTCGCCATCGCCGCCGTGCCACCGGAGAAGCAGACCGCGGCCATCGCCAAGGTCGTCAACGGTGTCGCGCTGTCCACCATCCTGGGCATCCCGCTGGGCACGCTGATCGGCCAGAACTACGGCTGGCGGGCGTCGTTCGTGCTGGTCAGCGCGTTGACCGCGATCGGGCTGGTCGGGGTCGTGCTGGGGACGCCGAAGGTCGCGCACGAGCCGGACCCCGGTGTGCGGGCCAGCCTGTTCGCGTTCGGCAAGCGGACCGTGCTGCTGGGGTTGGCCACCACGATCCTGTCGTTCACCGGCCTGATCACCGCGTTCACCTACGTCGCGCCCGCGTTGCGCGAGGTCAGCGGGTTCGAGCCGGGCTGGGTGACCGGCGTGCTGCTGGTGTACGGGCTGGGGACGCTGGTCGGCAGCACGGTGGCGGGCAAGGTGCCGACGGACCGGATCGCCCGCGTCCTGCCCGTGCCGCTGGCCGTGCTCGGCGTCGGGCTGCTGGCGCAGGGGCTGATGCTGGAGAGCAAGGTGGCGGCCGTGGTGAGCGTGTTCGTGCTGGGTGCCAGCGCGTTCACGGCGGGTCCGCTGATCCACACCTACCTGATGGGCCAGGCGGGTTCGGCGGCCGGGCTGGTCGCCTCGGTGAACATCTCCGCGTTCAACGTGGCCGCGGCGCTGGGACCGATGCTCGGCGGCGTGGTGCTGACCAGCGGGCTCGGCCTGCAGTGGGTCGGGACGGTGGGCGGCGTGTCGACCATCCTCGGCGTGGGGGTGGCCCTGGTGGTCGGCAAGCTGACCGCCGCTCGCCCCGCAACGTCCCCGGCCCCCACACCGTTGGCCACGCACGTGTGAGATGGCCCTACCGGGCGGTACTACCGTCCGGTAGGGCTTTTGTCAAGACCTTGGCACGCATACGGTCGGTGGAGTGAGGAACACCGAGGCGGACACATTGGCCGAGCTGATCGAGGACTGCACCGAGGTGCCGCAGGAGCTGCGTGGTGAGGCGAGGCCTGCCTCCGAGCCGCGTGCCGTGACGGCGTGGCGGGTGGACGAGGCCAACTACGCGCAGGTGGCCGACCTGGACGTCTACGTCTGAGATTTCACGAACCGTCACCCAGCCGATCCTCGAGGGGATCGGCCTTGAGTTCGTCACGCCTCGGCAGTGGGTGGCGTGGTTCGCGGTCGCCGGCGCCGCCCGCGTCCGGGTACTCCTCGAAGTCGATCGCGACCGGTGTGCCGCGGCGCACCCGCTCGCCGGCGGTCGGGTGCTGGGCGGTGACGATCCAGGTGCCCGGCCAGGTCAGCTCGGCCAGTGGTGGGCCGTCCACGTCACGTGAGGTGACCACCACGCCCGCGTCATTGCCCGTCTTCCGCGCCTGCGGAACGGTCAGGCCTACCAAGTGGGGCACCTGCGTGTGCGTCATGGGTCCAGCGTCCCACCGGGCGCAACGGAGAAGGCCCCCGCCGTGGCGGGGGCCTTCCGTCGATCGCGGTCGATCAGTGGAACGAGTCGCCGCAGGCGCAGGAACCGCCGGCGTTCGGGTTGTCGATGGTGAAACCCTGCTTCTCGATCGTGTCCACGAAGTCGATCACAGCGCCCTCGACGTACGGGGCGCTCATGCGGTCCACGGCCACCTTCATGCCGCCGAAGTCGCGCAGCGCGTCACCGTCGAGCGTGCGCTCGTCGAAGAACAGCTGGTAACGCAGCCCCGCGCAACCACCGGGCTGGACGGCGATGCGCAGGTGCATGTCGTCGCGCCCCTCCTGGTCCAGCAGCGCCTTCGCCTTCACGGCAGCCGCGTCGGTCAGCGTCACGCCGTGGGTGGGCGGGGCGTCAGGAGTCGAGGTGACTGCGTCCTGAGCGGTCGTCATGGCTCTCCCTCAGAGGTCCTTTGCGGGCATCTATTCCGGGCAACACGGGAAGTACCCGCTTTGTTCCTGACCCCCATGGTCGCACAGACGTCAGTGACGGGAGTGTGACCACTGCCTCGCCACGTGCTCGGCGAGGTCGGCCAGGCTGCCGGCCGGGTCGGCCAGGCTGCGGTCGACCGACCCGGCGTGCTCGGCCACCGCGTACGACTCCTGCACGCCCGCCGCCGCTGCCTCCCGCCTGCCCACCGTGACCTGGCCCGCGAGCACCACGCACGGCACGCCGCGCTCCGCCGCGCCACCGGCCACGGCGGTCACCAGCTTCCCGCGCAACGACTGCCAGTCGAAGCTGCCCTCACCGGTCACGGCCAGGTCGGCGCGGTCGAGCGCCTCGTCCAGCCCGGTCAGCGAGCGCACCATCCCCGCGCCGGACGCCACCGTCGCCCCGAGCGCCATCAGCGCGGCTCCGAGGCCTCCCGCGGCACCCGCGCCGGGCAGGTCCCGGACCTCGGCCAACTCCTCCATCGCGGCCAACCGCGCCTCCAGCCGTTCCACCGCTTCGGGTGACGCGCCCTTCTGCGGCCCGAACGTCCGCGCCGCGCCGTGCGGGCCCAGCAGCGGGTTCTCCACGTCGGCGGCGGCGACCAGCGCGGCCGTGACGGGGCGGACGACCTCACGCAGGCCCGCGCCGCCGTCCGTGGTGCCCGAACCGCCCAAACCGACCACGATCGTCTGAACGCCTGCCTCGCCGGCCGCGTTGACGAGTTCGCCGACGCCCCTGGTCGTGGCGGTCTCGGCGGCCCGCGCGCGCTCGTCTGCCGGGACGAGGTGCAGGCCGCAGGCCTGGGCGGACTCGACGTACGCGCACCCGTCGTGCTCCAGCCACACCGCCTCCACCGGCGTGCCCAGCGGCCCTGTGACGGTCGTCACGTGCAGCGTGCCGCCCAGCGCGGTGTGCAGGACGTCCACGAAACCCGGCCCGCCGTCGGCCAGCGGGCGCAGGCTCAGCTCGTCGTCGGGGGCGGTGCGGCGCCAGCCCTCGGCCACGGCTTCGGCGACTTCCCGCGCGGTCAGCGTTCCGCCGAAGCAGTCCGGCGCAATAACAACTCGCACCTCGCGAACAGTACTTATCGGGGCATCTCCTACTCTGGTGTGGTGAGGTTCCTGCGCCGCAACGCCGACGAAGCCGCCGAGACCACCACCGCCGAGGACGTTTCCGCGGAGGTGACCCCGGCCGATCCGTCGCGCACGCCCGGCAAGGGGCGGCCCACGCCGAAGCGGCGCGAGGCCGAGGGCAAGCGGCGCGGCCCCGTGCCGCCACCGCCCCGCACGCAGCGCGAGGCGTTGAAGCGGGCGCGCGGGAACAAGGTGTCCAAGGAAGAGCGCCGTGCGGCGGCGGTCGAGCGGCGGCAGCGGATGATGGCCGGCGAGGACAAGTACCTCCTGCCCCGCGACCGCGGCCCGGTGAAGGCCTACATCCGCGACGTGGTCGACTCGCGGCGCAACCTCATGGGCCTGTTCATGCCGCTGGCGATCCTGGTGTTCGTCGCGCTGCTCGTGCCCGCGCCCGCGATCCAGCAGTACGCGACGTTGCTGACCACGTTCATGCTGCTGGCGATGATCGTGGAGGGTTTCGTGCTCGGCCGGATGGTGAACCGGCGGGTGCGGCTGAAGTTCCCCAACGACACCACCCGCGGCCTGTCCATCGGCTGGTACTCGTTCATCCGGGCCAGCCAGCTGCGCCGGCTGCGCGTGCCCAAGCCCCGGGTCAGCCCGGGAGACAAGGTCTGACCGACCGGGGGCTAGTTCATTAGCTACCCGAACGATCCGGTACTAGGCTGGGCGGCATGGAGTTCCGACGCCTCGGCCGCAGTGGCCTGAACATCAGCGAGATCTCGTACGGCAACTGGCTCACCCACGGATCCCAGGTCGAGGAGGACCAGGCGACGGCCTGCGTCCGGGCCGCGCTCGACGCGGGCATCACCACGTTCGACACCGCCGACGTCTACGCCAACACCAAGGCGGAGTCCGTGCTGGGCCGGGCGCTGGCCGGTCAGCGCCGCGAGTCGCTGGAGATCTTCACCAAGGTCTTCTGGCCGACCGGCCCCGGCGGCCCGAACGACAAGGGCCTCGGCCGCAAGCACATCATGGAGTCGATCAACGGCTCGCTCAAGCGGCTGCAGACCGACTACGTCGACCTCTACCAGGCGCACCGGTACGACAAGTCCGTGCCGCTGGAGGAGACGATGCTCGCCTTCGCCGACCTGGTGCGGCAGGGCAAGGTGCTCTACATCGGCGTCTCGGAGTGGAACGCCGAGCAGATCGCCCGCGGCGCGGCGCTCGCGCGTGAGCTGAACGTGCCGTTCATCTCCAACCAGCCGCAGTACTCGATGCTGTGGCGCGTCATCGAGTCGCAGGTCGTGCCGACCTCCGAGCGCGAGGGCATCAGCCAGATCGTCTGGTCGCCGATCGCGCAGGGCGTGCTGACCGGCAAGTACCTGCCCGGCCAGCCGGTGCCGGAGGGCTCGCGGGCGACCGACGAGACCGGCTCGAAGTTCATCCAGCGCTTCCTGCGCGACGAGGTGCTCACCAAGGTGCAGCAGCTCAAGCCGCTCGCCGAAGAGGCCGGCCTGTCGCTGGCCCAGCTCGCGGTCGCGTGGACGCTGCAGAACCCGAACGTGGCCAGCGCGATCATCGGCGCGTCCCGCCCCGAACAGGTGCACGAGAACGTGAAGGCCGCCGGCGTCAAGCTCGAAGCGGAGCTGCTGCAGAAGATCGACGACGTGCTCGGCGACGTCGTGGAAACCGACCCACGGCACACCATCACCCCCTGAGCGGACATGAGAAGGGGCGAGGTATCCCAGACCGCCCGAGATGCCTCGCCCCTGTAGTGGTCAGCCCCGCTTCAGCCCTTCGACGAAAGCTCGGAATGCACCCGGCGGGAAGATCAGTGCCGGCCCGCGGTTCTTCGTGTCACCCACAAGCCGACGATCATCATCGCCGGCGACCGGAACTCCGATCTCCACGCACTCCGCATCAGCCCCGCCGTTGGTGTAGCTGCTCGTGCGCCACCGGACACCCTCACGGGCGGTGGCATCGGTTGACATGGTCACTCCTAGTGTTGTCTGAGGTCAGCGATCCGAACGTCAAGTATCGCCCGGGTCTGCTCTTCCGAAACTCCCCGGTCCCACGCATCGTCGAAGACCTCCCTGAAGCGGTGGATGCCCTTCTTCACGTAGTCGTTCCGGGCGAAGTGCCCGACGTAGGCGAGCCACCCGTCAGCCTCCGAGCGGAGCAGCGTGAAGGGGTTGCTCAGGCCGGTCACGAAGCCGACCGAGTTCGGGACGATGCGGAAGTGGACCTTCTCCCGTCCCGCCACGTCCCGGAGGTGCTCGATCTCTTCAGCTTCGACATCCGGCGGACCAGCCAAGCGGTCGAGCGCGCCTTCGCCGAGCACGATCCAGACTTCCGGACCGTCCGGCCGGAAGATCCACTCTCCGCGCTCGGCGCGATCCTGCGCGACCGCATCCACATCGCCGGGCTCGATGAACGGCGAGCCCTGAAGCGCCCAGTAGGCGAACTGCCGCTTCTGTAGCGATCCGGGGATCTCGTCGTAGATCATCCAGATACGTTCCGCGCGCCGGATGCGCGCGATGTACTCCCGAGCCTGCACACCGGCGACGGTCGCCTTTGCTCGTGGACCGGCCGCGTCCGCCAACGCTTGCAGCGCAGCCGCGTCTACGGCTGACGGGTTGTACCTGGTCAGCATCCACGCCACGTGAGCGGGCTTCGGCACCCTTTGCGCGGTCTCCAGCTTCGACAGTAGCGAGTCGTATCCGCCGACAACTTCGATCAGCTCGGCTTCCGCCGTGCCTTGACCCAACCCGGCTGCCTCGCGGAGTTGCCGCGCGAGCTTGGCGAACTTCATCCGGGCGTCGTACGGGTCGACCTGGTCCGTCATGCCGCGAAGTGTGCCGCACCGGCCAGTACGGCCACCCTCGCGCCCGGACACTGAACCGGCAACGCCGGTTTTCACCCGTTTGGTAGCGCACGGAACCGGCATTGCCGGTTTACGCTCCTTGTGCGGGGTCGATCAGGTCAGCGATCCAAAGTCGCCCCCACCGCCGGCGGGACAGTCCGGAGGCGCGAAGCAGCGAGGTTGCACGTCTGCTCTCCCCGCCTTCGGACTGCTCGCCGGCCCTACGGCTAGCGGGTGGCTGAGCTTCGTCGCGGAAGGACGCCAGCCCCCGGACAGCGGACCGGGGTTGGTGTTGACCACAGCCGCCCCGACCGGCCCAGCCCCGGTCCTGGTCCGCACCCAGCTTCACGGGAGGTGAGTCGAGATGGAGAGCGCACTGTCCGGGGCGCTCGGGATCGCGTTCGGCTTCGCTCCCCGCTTCGTTCGCCCTGTGCACTCGATCGGGGAGGGGCGATGTGGTGGCTAGCTCTGATACCGGTCGGCCTAGCAAGCGTCGCAATTCTGCTCGTGCGGTACTACCGGTGCTTCCAGTGCGATTGCCGGCACTGCCGGAGTCGGTTCATGTGGCTTCGCCGTGTGCATGGGCGGATGCCGTGGTGAGCCGGAGGAAGGGCGAGCCCGCCGAAGCGCTCGACGACATCCCCTCCGAAGGCGAGACACGTTGGGTGCGGCTGTACGGCGTGGCTCGTCAGGTAAAGGTCGGTCCGCTCGACAAACGATTAGCCGCACAGCTCGGCGGGACCGTCTCGGCAATGGAGCTGAACACGGGCGTGTGGCGCAACTACTCGCTGGAAGACCTGAAGGCGACTCGTGAGGAACTACCGGCGGACTGCCCCCTTTCGGAACCGATCCGCGAAGACCGGACTCCAGCCGCGCTCGCAAAGGATGCCGCTCGTACGCGCCGGCCTTGAATACTGCCTGGCTCGGTTCTCGGACTCGGGTCTGAGGTACGCCGGCTGTCCGGGCTGCGCCCAACCTGCCCCGAAGGGCACAAGTACCTGCGTCCCGGCACGACGGCCGGTGGCGCAGCAGCAGAACGACGCAAGAGGAGAGTTTTCCACAGATGGAAATGCAGGCCGGTAAGTCGGACGCGATCGAGCACTCGGTCTACTTCAGGGTCAACCGCGAAGCGGACTTCGTGGAGTCGATCACGGCTGACGGTGATTACGAGATCAGCTTCGACAGGGTCGCGACCCTCGCATTGAGCCCCGACGCAGCCGAGAAGCTCTACTGGATGCTCGGCAAGCGCATCCAGGAGCTACGGAAGATCGCCGAAGGCTTCGCCGTCAGCTAGCCACCTGTTACGGGCTTCTGGCGATGCACCACAATAAGGAGGTGAGGACGATCGAGCGCTGACGGCAACGAGTTCCGCACCTGGAGCACAGAGCCCCGCTCCGCCGTAGTAGGTCGAGCGGGGTGCGGCGCTCGCGCGTGAGCTGAACGTGCCGTTCATCTCCAACCAGCCGCAGTACTCGATGCTGTGGCGCGTCATCGAGTCGCAGGTCGTGCCGACCTCCGAGCGCGAGGGCATCAGCCAGATCGTCTGGTCGCCGATCGCGCAGGGCGTGCTGACCGGCAAGTACCTGCCCGGCCAGCCGGTGCCGGAGGGCTCGCGGGCGACCGACGAGACCGGCTCGAAGTTCATCCAGCGCTTCCTGCGCGACGAGGTGCTCACCAAGGTGCAGCAGCTCAAGCCGCTCGCCGAAGAGGCCGGCCTGTCGCTGGCCCAGCTCGCGGTCGCGTGGACGCTGCAGAACCCGAACGTGGCCAGCGCGATCATCGGCGCGTCCCGCCCCGAACAGGTGCACGAGAACGTGAAGGCCGCCGGCGTCAAGTTCGAAGCGGAGCTGCTGCAGAAGATCGACGACGTGCTCGGCGACGTCGTGGAAACCGACCCACGGCACACCATCACCCCCTGACGCGAATCAAGCCCAAGAGCCCCGCTCGGACGATCCGGGCGGGGCTTTCGCGCAGGACGCTCACCGCCAGTCACCGGCCTGCCCGTTCACTGACGGCCGTGCACGAACAGACCGACCGGCGTTCCGGTGACGTTCTCGTGGCCCGGCTGGTCCGGCTCGAGCCGACGGGGCAATCGCACACCGAGGCGTACAAGGAGCTTTACGAGCACGCACACGACCGGGCGCTGCTCGCCGACCCGGCCGGGAGCCGCTGGCTGGTGACGCTGGCGGCGCACCCGAGCGAGGCGGTGCGGACCATCGCGGTCAGCGCGCTCGCCGAGCTCCGCGATCCCGCACACCGGACGATCATGGTCGAGGCGCTGGCCGACCCCGACCCGCGCGTGGTCGCGTCGGCCGTGCGCGGCCTCACGGCCGAGACCGTGCTGGAGGTCTTCGACCAGCTGGTCGCTTTGGCCAACCGGCCCGACCCGGCTTGGACCTGGACACGCCGCTACGCCGCACGGCGGATCATCGAATCCGAGCACCCCCGGCGGCTGTCCGTCCTGACCGACGCGTTGGCCCACGCGGACAACGGCGGCGCGCACGACATCGCTCACGCGCTCGTTCGTGCGGGCGACCCCCGCGTCGGCCCGGCGCTGATCGAGCACCTGCGCACCCGCACCACCGGTCGGAGCGCGGTCGCGCACACGCTCGGCCACCTGCGCATCGCCGACGCCACCGGCGCGCTCGTCGCCGCACTGCACACGTCCGACGACGGGCTGACGACGACCGCGTTGCACGCGCTCGGCAAGATCGGCTCGGACCAGGCGGCGTCGGACGTCCGGTCCATGCTCGACCACCGATCGGCGCCCGTTCGCGAGGCCGCACTGCTGGCGTTGTCCCGGATCGGCGGTCCGCTACTCGTCCCCGCCGCCCTCGCCGCCACCGACGACGGCGACCCGACCGTCCGCGAACGCGCCATCCGGGTGCTGGCCAGGCACGGTGACCAGCGCGCCGTCGGGCGATTGGCGGCGGCGTGCGACGGCCGACACGTCCGCGTCGCGCTCACCGGGCTCCTGCGGCTGGCCGATCCTTCGGTCGCACCGACCCTGGCGGACGTCCTGCTGAACACCACCGACCGGCGTGCCCGCAAGCTCGCCGGTCGAGCCCTCACCCGGATCGACGCACGGCCGCAGCTGAACACGTGGAGCCGCGACCGCGTCGTCCGCCGCGCCGTGGTCTGGGTCGTCGGTCAACGCGCCGACCCACGCGACGCCTACACGTTGACCAGGGCCTTGCAGGACGAGGACGAACTGGTCCGCGCCCGCGCCGCGGCCGCACTGGGTCGCCTACCGATCGCCCAAGCGCTCGCACCGCTGACGGAAGCCCTGACCGACCCCCACCCCCGCGTCCGCGCCAACGCCGCCACCGCCCTGGGCCGCACCGCGCCGGCCGACCTACCCGACCGCCTGGCCGCCGCCCTGCACGACCCGCACCCAGCCGTGCGAGCCGCGGCCACCGCCGCCCTCCGACCACCGACCGGGTGAGCGGCGGCGCTCCGGCTACTCGGCCGGGGCGAGGGACATCGGGCCGTAGACCTCGGACTCGCTGCGCAGCAACGTCACCTGCGCGATGCCCACCTCGCGCAGCTCGACCCACGCGGAGCCGAACCAGTCCTCGGCCGCGGTCTGGTCCGGGAACGCCAGGCGCGGCCCCTCGACCTCGTGCCCCTGCTCGTCCTGGTACCGCCACCGGTACTCCATGACGGACCTCCTCGCGCTGCGCCGTACGGGTAACGTCCCGGTCAGGCTATGTCGTCACGGAACGGTTGGGGTGCGGTGTGACGCGTCGGACACTGGTGCTGGGCGGCGCGCGTTCGGGCAAGTCGGCGCACGCCGAAGGCCTGCTCACCGAGGACGTCGTGACCTACGTCGCCACCGCGCGCCGCTACCCCGACGACGCCGACTGGGACCTGCGGATCGCCAAGCACGTCGCCCGCCGCCCCACCACGTGGACCACGGTGGAGGCACCCGCGCCGAACGACCTGATCACCCTGCTCACCGCCACCAGCGAGACCGATCCGCCGATCCTGGTGGACGACGTGGCCACCTGGCTCAACGGCGTGCTGGACGACGCGGGTGCCTGGGAGGGCCACGGCATCGGCCAAGTGGAGGGCGAGTGCGCGGCGCTGGTCCGAGCGGTCGCACAGACCCGCGCCCGATTGGTCCTGGTCTCGGCGGAGGTCGGGCTGGGCGTGGTGCCCAGCACCCACTCTGGCAGGCTCTTCCGCGATCACCTCGGCTCGCTCAACGCGCGGCTGGCCGAGGTCTGCGACGAGGTGCTGCTGGTCGTCGCCGGAATCCCACTGCGATTGCGCGAACCCGGAGGTAGTCGGTGACCAGCGAGTTCCCAGCCATCGAGTTCCCCTCCGTCGAGCCGCCGAGCGAGCGGGTGCGCACCGAGGCGCTGGCCAGGCACGGCGTGCTCACCAAGCCGGTCGGCTCGCTGGGCAGGCTGGAGGAGCTGGGCGCGTGGGTGGCGGCCTGCCAGGGCGAGTGCCCTCCCAAGCCGTTCACCCGGCCCCGCGTGGTCGTCTTCGCGGGCGACCACGGTGTCGCCCAGCACGGCGTCTCGGCCTACCCGTCCGAGGTCACCGGCCAGATGGTGGCGAACTTCCTGGCCGGCGGCGCCGCGGTGAACGTCCTGGCCAACGTGGCCGGCGCGACGGTCCGCGTGGTCGACGTGGCCGTCGACTCGGACACCGCGGTGGGCGAGTTCAAGGTCCGCCGGAGCTCCGGCTCGATCGACCGCGAGGACGCGCTCACCCGCGAGGAGGCCGAGCGGGCGATCGGGATCGGCCGCAAGCTCGTGGACGACGAGGTGGACGGCGGCGCGGACCTGCTCATCGCCGGTGACATGGGCATCGGCAACACCACCCCGGCCGCGGTCCTGATCGCGGCCCTGACGGGCTCCGAGCCGGTGGCCGTGGTCGGCCGCGGCACGGGCATCGACGACCAGGGCTGGATGCGCAAGACCGCCGCCATCCGGGACGCCCTGCGCCGCGCCCGTCCCGTGATCAACGACCCGGTGGCCCTGCTCGCCACCGCGTCCGGCGCCGACCTCGCCGCGATGGCCGGATTCCTGGCGCAGGCGGCCGTGCGCAAGACCCCCGTGATCCTCGACGGCGTGGTGGTCGGCGCGGCCGCCGTCGTCGCCGAGGAACTGGCACCGGGTGCCCGTGACTGGTGGGTGGCCGGCCACCGCTCGGTCGAGCCCGCGCACACGTTGGCCCTGGGCCACCTGAGCCTGGAACCGCTGCTGGAGTTCGACATGCGGCTGGGCGAGGGCTCCGGTGCGGTGGCGGCCCTCCCCCTGGTCGTGATGGCGACCCGCATCCTGGCCGAGATGGCGACCTTCGACAGCGCGGGCATCTCCGGACCCGCCTGATGCGCCTGGCGTTGTCGTGGCTGACGGTGCTGCCCGTCCGCGTCGGCTCCGACGAAGTCGACGCACGGGCGGCACGACGGGCCATCGCCTTCGCGCCCTTCGTCGGCCTGCTGCTGGGTGCGGCGGCCGTCGCACTGCTCCTGCTGCCGCTGCCCGACCTGGTGGTCGGTTTCCTCACCGTCGGCTTCCTTGCCCTGGCCACCCGGGGCATGCACCTGGACGGCCTGGCCGACACCGCCGACGGCCTGGGCTGCTACGGCCCGCCGGAACGGGCGCTCGCGGTGATGAAGGACGGCGGCGCCGGCCCGTTCGCGGTGGTCGCGCTCATCGTCGTGCTGGGCGCGGAGGCCGCCGCCTTCCCCGCCGTCACCTGGCCGGCTGTCCTGCTGGCCCTGACCGCCGGCCGCGCCGCATTCATCCTCTGCTGCCTGAAAGGCATCCCACCCGCACGCCCCGAAGGCCTGGGCGCACTGGTAGCCGGCACCCAACCACGATGGATAGCCGCAACCTGGTGGACCGCCCTGGCCACCGCCGGCTTCTTCGTGCACCCATGGCAAGGCCCACTCGCAATCGCCCTCGCCGCAACCCTGGTCCTGCTCCTGATCCGACACACGCGCAAACGATTCGGCGGAATCACCGGCGACGTCCTGGGCGCAGCCTGCGAAACGACCACCTTGACCGTCCTGGTTATCAACGCCCTGTAGATAACCCAGAGGACCAATCAATCCGCACATAACCGCAGAGGCCCGATTTTACATGGGGTTCGGGTGCTTTAGGCTGGTCGAAGCCGGGCAGGCTTGGCGGACGCTTTTCCCGCCAGGCCTGCCCGGCTTTGGCCTGCCTGGAGTGCCCGTAAGGGGCCCCATGTCAAATCGAGCCGGACTCTCGAAATCTCACCGAAGTCAACCACCGAGCCGGACTCAACCCACCGCCGGAGAACTTCAGTCGATCTTCGTCATCCAGCCGTGCGGGTCGCCCACCAGGCCCTGCTGAATGCCGGTCAAATGGTTGCGCAACTTCATAGTCACCTCACCGGTCCGACCGCCCGAAATGGAGAACTCCCCCTCCGCGTGCTTCACGTGCCCGACCGGCGTGATCACCGCCGCCGTACCGCACGCGAACACCTCGGTCAGCTCACCCGACTCGGCCTTCTTCTCCCACTCCTCGGTGGAGATCCGCCGCTCCTCCACCGCGAACCCGAAATCACCCGCCAACCGCAGCAGCGAGTCACGCGTGATGCCGGGCAGCAGCGCACCGGACAGCTCCGGCGTGACCACGCGGACGTCGTCACCCGAGCCGAGGACGAAGAACAGGTTCATCCCACCCATCTCCTCGACCCAGCGCCGCTCCACCGCGTCCAGCCACACGACCTGGTCGCAGCCCTGCTCGGCGGCCTGCGCCTGAGCCACCAGCGACGCCGCGTAGTTGCCCGCGAACTTCGCCGCACCGGTCCCGCCGGGCGCCGCGCGCACGTACTCCGTCGACAGCCACACCGTCACCGGCTTCAACCCGCCCGTGAAGTACGACCCGGCGGGCGAGGCGATGAGCACGTACAGGTACTCCTTCGCCGGCCGCACGCCCAGGCCCTTCTCCGTGGAGAACAGGTAGGGCCGCAGGTACAGCGACTCCTCGGCGATGGCGGGCACCCACCGCCCGTCCACGGCCAGCAGCTCCCGGATCGAACCCAGGAACAGCTCGTCGGGCAGTTCGGGCATCGCCAGGCGGCGCGCCGACGCGCGGAAGCGCTCGGCGTTCGCCTCGGGGCGGAAGGACGCGATCGATCCGTCGGGCTGGCGGTAGGCCTTGAGCCCTTCGAAGATCGCCTGGCCGTAGTGCAGCACCATGGCCGCCGGGTCCAGCTCCAGCGAGTGGTAGGGCTCGACGACGGCGTCGTGCCAGCCCTGCTCCTGGTTCCAGCGGATCGTCACCATGTGGTCGGTGAAGTGCTGCCCGAAGCCCGGCTTGGCGAGTACCTCCGCAACGCGCTCCGGGGTCGCCGGCTGCGGGTTGGGGGTCCGGGTGAAAGGCAACGCGGTCGTCATGTCAGCACGATAGCCGCCACTGGGAAGTCAGAAAATCGTCGTCCCGATGCTCGGACGTCCGACCATCCGTCCGGGTCAGCCGACGGGTCAGCCGACGGGTTGCCGCACGCCACCGAGCGCGAGCAGCCCGGTACCCAGCGCGATCCCCACGCCGGTGATGACCAATGCCGTCGCGGGCGCGCTCATCGCCAGCAACACCGACAGCCCCAGCCCCAGGCACGCCGTCCGCATCGGCCACGTGCGTTCTTCCTGCAGCAACACCCGCGCCGAGGCGTTGGTGAAGCCGTAGTAGAACGCCGTGCCGCACGCACCCACCGCCAACGCCGTCGAAGGCGGCAGCGCCACGACCGCGACGACCGCCAGCCCCGCGCTCAGGACCTCCAGCGGCCAGCCCACCCGGATCGGTGGCAGATCACCCGTTTCGGTCATCCCGACCAGCGTCCGCCGGGCCGACGCGAGCACGAAGAACAGCGTCGACACCGCCGCCACCGCCGCGCCGAAGCCGAGCACCGGCAGCAGCCACCGCCCATCGGCGACGATCAACGCGTCCCGCAGCGGCGCGGGCGACAACGCCAACCGCGCCGACCCGAGCTGCCGCAGCACCGCCGCGCCCACCCCGATCGCCACCAGCAGCACGATCCCGATCACCACCGGCACCGCGAAGTGCAGCACCCGGGCGGAGAACACCTGGTCACCGGATCGCGGCGAGGTGACCCGCTCGAACCCGAGGAACGCCGCGAACAGCAGCATCGACGCACCCATGACGCCGTCGAACCCGGGCCCGCCACCGGTCACCGCGGGGTTCTCCGGCGGCGCCACCGAGAAGCAGACCAGCACCACGAGCACCAGCACGCCCAGCACCACGCCCGCGGCCGCCGCGCTCAGCCCGACACCCCACCGGACCCCGGCCGCACCCAACCCGGCCGTCACCGCGATCAACCCGACAGCCGCCACGACCCGGTGCTCCGGGACCACGTACGCCCCGAACACGCCCGCCAGCGCCGCCGCCATTCCCGCTCTGCCGATCAGGTGCGCGCTGCCGCCGATGCGCGCGGGCCACGACCCGAGTTGGTAGCGGATGTAGGCGTAGCCGCCGGGGGCGTCGGGGTACGCGCGGTGCTGGTCCGCGGTCGAGAACGCGCAGCACAGCGCCGTCAGCGCGGCTAAGACCAGACCGGGGAGGAACCACGGGCCCGCGATCGCGGCGGCAGGGGCGAAACCGGTGAAGACACCGGCGCCCAGTGTCGCGCCGAGAGCGAGCGCCACGGCCCCGGCACGGGGCGTGATTGTCACCGCTACACCGTCCCATATCAACTAGGTGACGACTAACGCCCGGCCGGTCGACCCCCGTTCGTGTTAATTGTTACTCAACGCAATCGAAGGTGCGGCCGTCATGAGTGTGAACGGGACCTTTAGCATTCGTCACGATCCACCACCATCCCGCCGCACGACCAGGAAGCGCCGGGAGGACCTCGTCAAGGAGCCGCAGTGACCGCGCCGAAGCTGGCCATCACCGACAGTGACCCGAGCAGCACCACCGCCGACGCCGTTGTGGTGGGCACAGTCCAGGGACCGGACGGCCTCGCCCTCGCCGCCGGCTCCGAGGCGGTGAACGCCGCGTTCGACGGCGCGCTGCTCGACGTGCTCGACGCCGTCGGCGCGAGCGGCAAGGCCGACGAGGTCGTCACCGTGCCCACCCTCGGCAAGCTCGGCGCGCGCGTCGTGCTCGCCGTCGGCCTGGGCAAGCCCGGTGACGACGGCTCGGTGACCGAGGACCAGGTGCGCCGCGCGTCCGGTGCCGCCGCCCGCGCGCTGGGCGGCCGCAAGCGGGCCGTCACCACGCTGTCCGCGCTGCACCTCGGCCCCGCCGTCGAGGGCACCGTGCTGGGCGCGTACTCGTTCACCGCCTACAAGTCGAATAAGGGCGACGGCCCGGTCCAGCGCGTCGACCTGATCGCGCCGGCGGAGGGCAACATCCGGGCGCACCGGGCGACGCTCAAGGCGTCCACCGCGATCGCCGAGGCCGTCACCGCGACCCGCGACCTGGTCAACACCCCGCCGAACGACCTGTTCCCGGCCTCCTTCGCGGACCGGGCCGCCGCCCTGGCCAAGGCCGAAGGGCTCGAGGTCGAGATCCTCGACGAGAAGGCGCTGCGCAAGCAGGGCTTCGGCGGCATCCTCGGCGTCGGCGGCGGCTCCAGCCGTCCGCCGCGCCTGGTGCGCATCACCTACCGCGGCCCGAAGGCGGACAAGAAGGTCGCGCTGGTCGGCAAGGGCATCACCTTCGACACCGGCGGCATCTCGATCAAGCCCGCCGCGGGCATGGACGAGATGACCTCGGACATGGGCGGCGCGGCGGCCGTGATCGCCACCGTCGTGCTGGCCGCGAAGCTGAAGTACCCGCTGGAGGTGACCGCGTGGGCGCCGATGGCGGAGAACATGCCGTCGGGCACCGCCTACCGGCCCGGTGACGTGCTGACCATGTACGGCGGCAAGACCGTCGAGGTGCTCAACACCGACGCCGAGGGCAGGCTCATCCTGTCCGACGCGATCGTGCGCGCCTGCGAGGACGCCCCGGACTACCTGATCGAGACCTCCACGCTGACCGGCGCGCAGGTCGTGTCGCTGGGCAAGCGGACGGCCGGCGTGATGGGCACCGAGGAGTTCCGCGACCGGGTGGCCGCGATCGGGCGCGCGGTCGGCGAGCAGGCGTGGGCCATGCCGCTGCCGGACGAGCTGCGCGGCGACCTGGACTCGAAGGTCGCCGACATCGCGAACGTGGCCGGGCACCGGTTCGGCGGGATGCTCGCGGCGGGCGTGTTCCTGCGCGAGTTCGTGGCCGAGGGCGTGACGTGGGCGCACATCGACGTGGCCGGGCCGTCGTTCCACACCGGTGGGCCGTACGGGTACACCACCAAGGGCGGCACCGGCGTGCCGGTGCGCACCCTGGCGGCCGTGCTCGCGGACATCGCGGCGAACGGCTGATCCCCGGCCTCCCGCTCAGTCCGCCACGCTGATCGCCTGGCGAGCGGTTCCCGGGTCGACCACGCAGCGCAGCACCAGCGCCGCGAGGTCGGCCCGGGACACCCGCATGCCCCCGCGCACGTTGGTGTCCACCGCCGTGCGGTAGGTGTCCGTGCGCGGCCCGTCGGTCAGCTGCGGCGGGCGGACGATCGTCCACTCCAGACCGCTCGCGCGCACGACGTCCTCCATCCGCGCCATGTCGCCCCACGGGTGCTTGAGCACCTGCCGCAGGACCGGCTTGACCAGGTAGCGGGTGAACGGGCCGTCACCGTCGACCACCATGCCGCTGTTGCTGACCACGACCAGCCGGCGGACGCCGTGCGTCTTCATCGCCAGGATCACCGACCTGGTGCTGTCGGTCTGCACGGACGTCGGCTGACGCACCGCCCGCGGGCCGATGGCGGAGACGACGGCGTCCGCACCGGCGACGTGCGGGCCGATCGAGTCCGGGTCCATCACGTCGGCCACGGTGTCGCGGCCGTTGCGCGTGCGCACGATCGCGGTGACGTCGTGGCCCGCTTCCCGGGCCAGCTCGACGATCTTCGTCCCGGTACCGCCGCTCGCTCCGAGAACCGTGATGCGCATGGGCCCGCCCTTCGGTTGGTGAGTACTTACTAACCACTAGGGTAACCTTATGAGCACACGCGACCGCATGCTCGACGCGGCGGCCCACGTCATGCGCACCAAGGGGCTCGCGCGGGCGACCACCAAGGAGATCGCCAAGGAGGCGGGCTTCTCGGAAGCGGCGCTGTACAAGCACTTCACGGACAAGACGGACCTGTTCCTGGCCGTGCTGCGGGAACGGACGCCGACCGACCTCGCCGGGCTGCTGGCGGGCCTGGAGGCCGGCCGGGGTGACGTGCGCGAGACCTTGGTCGACGTCGCGCGGACCGCGATCGCGTTCTACGTCGAGACGTTCCCGATCGCCGCGTCGATCTTCTCCGAGCCCGCGCTGCTGGCCGCGCACCGCGAGGCGCTGCGGGCGCACGGGGTGGGGCCGGGGACGGTGCCGGAGATGCTGGCCCGGTACCTGGAGGCCGAGCGGGGTGCGGGGCGGCTGCCCGCGGTGCTCGACGCCGGGTCGGCGGCGGACCTGCTGCTGGGCGCGTGCCAGTACCAGGCGTTCCTGGGCTTCTTCTCGGACCGGCCGACGGACCCGGAAGCGCTGGTCAGGACGTTGTGGGACGGGATCGGCCAAGCCTGACGGCCGGGCCGGTCAGGCCCCTTGGCCCTTGCGCCGCGAGTACTCCCGCATCCGCTTCGGGTAGCCCACGATGCCCGCGTCGTAGATCGGGATCTCCAGCTTCTTGGCCAGGCGCTTGGCGCCCTCCGTGCCGTCGATCCGGCGACGCGTCCACTCACCGTCGTGCGCGACCAGCACGACCGTGGTCTCCGTCACGGTCGTCTTCGGCTCGACGTACGCCTCCACACCGCGGCGCGCGGCGGCCCACCGCTCCAGGTGCCCGGTGTCCGTGGACGTGGACGCCCGGAGCACGCCAGGGCGCTGCTTCCTGCGAAAACGGTCGAACAGCCCCACCGGGCCACCTCCTGCAAGGACCTCTGCCGACCATGGTGCCGGCGCGGGTGTGAAGGTGGGGCCAAATCGCCCCAAGACCGACACCGCGTCGCGGGCGTTCGCGCGGTAGTGACAAGATGGCAACTACACGCGCGCACCCGCGCGGAGTAAGGCATCAAGCTCTCCAGGGAGAATCCGTGACCGACACCTCCGCCGACCTTGTGATCCTCGGTGGCGGCTCGGGCGGCTACGCCTGCGCGTTCCGCGCGGCCGAGCTCGGCCTGTCCGTCATCCTGGTCGAGAAGGACAAGCTGGGGGGCACGTGCCTGCACCGCGGCTGCATCCCCACCAAGGCGCTGCTGCACGCGGCGGAGGTCGCGGACAACGCGCGCGAGGGTGACCAGTTCGGCGTGAAGTCCTCGCTGGAGGGCATCGACATCGCGGGCGTCAACTCGTACAAGGACGGCGTGGTCAGCCGGCTCTACAAGGGTCTCCAGGGCCTGGTCAAGGCCAACAAGGTGACCCTGGTCGAGGGTGCGGGCAAGTTCGTCGGCCCGAACACCGTCGAGGTGGACGGGCAGCGCTACACCGGCCGCAACGTCGTGCTGGCGACCGGTTCGTACGCCCGCAGCCTGCCCGGCCTGGACATCGGCGGCCGGATCATCACCAGCGACCAGGCGCTCAACCTGGACTTCATCCCGGAGAAGGTCGTCGTGCTCGGCGGCGGCGTCATCGGCGTCGAGTTCGCCAGCGTGTGGGCCTCGTTCGGCGCGGACGTGACCATCGTGGAGGCGCTGCCCCGCCTGGTCCCGGCCGAGGACGAGTACGCGTCCAAGCAGCTGGAGCGCGCGTTCCGCCGCCGCGGCATCAAGTTCAAGACCGGCGTGAAGTTCACCGGCGCCACGCAGAGCGAGTCGGGCGTGTCGGTCACGCTCGAATCCGGCGACGTGCTGGACGCCGACCTGCTGCTGGTCGCCGTCGGCCGCGGCCCCAACACGGCGGGCCACGGCTACGAGGAGGCCGGCGTGACGATGGAGCGCGGCTTCGTCATCACCGACGAGCGGCTGCGCACCAGCGTCCCGGGCGTGTACGCCGTCGGCGACATCGTGCCCGGCCTGCAGCTCGCGCACCGCGGCTTCCAGCAGGGCATCTTCGTCGCCGAGGACATCGCCGGGCAGAACCCCAAGGTCATCGACGAGGCGGGCATCCCGCGCGTCACCTACTGCAAGCCCGAGGTCGCCTCCGTCGGCCTGTCCGAGGCCGCGGCCAAGGAGAAGTACGGTTCGGTCGAGACGTTCGTCTACGACCTCGCCGGCAACGGCAAGAGCCAGATCCTGAAGACCGCCGGCGGTGTGAAGCTCGTCAAGGCGCCCGACGGCCCGGTGGTCGGTGTCACCATGGTCGGCGAGCGGGTCGGCGAGCTGATCGGTGAGGCCCAGCTCATCTACAGCTGGGAGGCGTACCCCGAGGACGTGGCTCCGCTGATCCACGCCCACCCGACCCAGACAGAAGCCCTCGGCGAGGCCTTCCTCGCCTTGGCCGGCAAGCCGCTGCACGTGCACGGCTGACCGTCGCACCCCAGTCAGCCGATCCCCGACCCACGCACGAGGAGTCAGCGAACGATGGCCTTCTCCGTCCAAATGCCCGCACTCGGCGAGAGCGTCACCGAGGGCACGGTCACCCGCTGGTTGAAGCAGGAGGGTGACCGCGTCGAGGTCGACGAGCCCTTGCTGGAGGTGTCCACCGACAAGGTCGACACCGAGATCCCGTCGCCCGCCGCGGGCGTGCTCCAGAAGATCGTCGCCCAGGAGGACGAGACCGTCGAGGTCGGCGCGGAGCTCGCCGTCATCGGCGACGGCTCCGAGTCCGGCGCGTCGGCCGACACGTCCGACTCGACCTCCGGCGAGGCCGCCGCGCCCGCCGAGGAGGCCCAGCCCGAGCCGCAGTCGGCGCCGGAGCCCGCGCCGCGGGCCGCACCGCAGGCCGAGGCACCCGCCCCGTCGGGTGGTGGCTCGGCCGAGGGCACGCCGGTGACCATGCCCGCGTTGGGCGAGAGCGTCACCGAGGGCACCGTGACCCGGTGGCTCAAGGCCGTCGGCGACTCGGTCGAGGTCGACGAGCCGCTGCTGGAGGTGTCCACCGACAAGGTCGACACCGAGATCCCGTCGCCGGTGGCGGGCACGTTGCTCGAGATCACCGCCGGTGAGGACGAGACCGTCGAGGTCGGCGGGCAGCTCGCGGTGATCGGCTCGGGTTCGCCCGCGCCCGCCGCGCAGGAAGCGCCGAAGCCCGCCCCGGCGCCCGCCGCTCCGGCACCCGCGCCCGCCCAGGAAGCGCCCAAGCCGGCTCCCGCGCCGGTCCAGGAAGCACCGAAGCCCGCGCCGGCTCCCGTCCAGGAGGCGCCCGAGCAGGAAGCGCCGGCCGAGGACTCCTCGTCCAACGGTGCGCCCTACGTGACGCCGCTGGTGCGCAAGCTCGCCTCGGAGAACGACATCGACCTGGCCACGCTCAAGGGCACGGGTGTCGGCGGCCGGATCCGCAAGCAGGACGTGCTCGCCGCGGTCGAGGCCAAGAAGGCCCCGAAGGCGGAGGCGCCCAAGCCCGCCGCGGCGTCCGCGCCCGCTCAGCGGGTGGCCTCCGCGCCGGTCGACACCAGCGGCAAGCGCGGCACGGTGCAGAAGCTGCCCCGGCTGCGCCAGATCGTCGCCCAGCGCACGCGTGAGTCGCTGCAGGTCTCGGCGCAGCTCACCCAGGTGTTCGAGGTCGACGTCACCAAGATCGCCCGGCTGCGCAACAAGGCCAAGGCCGCGTTCGAGCAGCGCGAGGGCACGAAGCTGACGTTCCTGCCGTTCTTCGCCAAGGCGGCGGTCGAGGCGCTCAAGCAGCACCCGGTGCTGAACGCGTCGATCGACGAGGAGAAGAAGGAGGTCGTGTACCACGGTGCCGAGCACCTGGGTATCGCGATCGACACCGAGCGCGGCCTGCTCAACGCGGTGATCGCGAACGCGGGCGACCTGAACCTGGCCGGCCTGTCGCACAAGATCGGCGACCTGGCGGCGCGGGCGCGGGCCAACAAGCTCACGCCCGACGAGCTGACCGGCGGCACGTTCTCGCTGACCAACCTGGGCAGCAACGGCGCGCTGTTCGACACGCCGATCATCCAGCAGCCGCAGGTCGGCATCCTGGGCGTGGGCGTGGTCAAGAAGCGCCCGGTGGTGATCACCGACGAGAACGGCGACGACACGATCGCCATCCGGTCCATGGCCTACCTGGCGCTGACCTACGACCACCGGTTGGTCGACGGCGCCGACGCGGGTCGGTTCCTCACGACGGTGAAGAACCGGCTCGAAGAGGGCTCGTTCGAGGCTGACCTGGGTCTGTAGGAGTTCCGGTCCGACCACAAGGCCGCTCCCCGTGCTCGTGGGGGGCGGCCTTGTGGCTTGTCCGAAGCGTTGTGGCCCGGCGTGGTGCGGGTGACACGTTCGCTGCTGTGCAACCGGGGCCCTGCTGCGAGACGATCAACGCATGCGCGTCGTCGTCGCGGGATCGTCGGGGTTGATCGGCACCAGTCTGGTCGCCGCGTTGCGCGGTGCCGAGCACGAGGTCCTGCGGTTGGTGCGGAGGCGGCCCGCGGCGCCGGACGAGCGGGGCTGGGACCCGCCGGCCGGGAGGATCGACGCGGGCACCCTGGACGGCGTGGACGCGGTGGTGAACCTGTGCGGTGCGGGCGTCGCGGACAAGCGGTGGAGTGACGCGCGCAAGCAGGTGCTGCTGGACAGCCGGACGGTGCCGACGGAGGTGTTGGCGGCGGCTGTGGTGGAGCACGGGGTGCCGGTGCTGGTGAACGGCGGCGCGATCGGGTACTACGGCGACACCGGTGACGAGGTGGTCGACGAGAGCAGCCCGTCGGGGACCGGGTTCCTGGCGGAGTTGTGCCGGCAGTGGGAGGCGGCGACGGCGGCGGCCGAGGGGCACGCGCGGGTGGTGCGGATGCGGACGGGGCTGGTGATCAGCCCGTCCGGCGGGTTGTTCGGCAAGATCAAGCCGTTGTTCACGTTCTTCCTGGGTGGGCGGCTGGGTGACGGGCGCCAGTACATGCCGTGGATCTCGTTGGACGACGCGATCGCGGCGATCCGGTTCCTGGTCGAGAACGACGTGGCGGGGCCGGTGAACCTCACCGCGCCCGGTCCGGTGACGAATGCCGAGTTCACCCGGACGGTGGGGCACGCGTTGCACCGGCCGACGCCGTGGGTGGCGCCGTCGTTCGTGTTGAGAGCCGTCTTGGGCGAGATGGCGGAGGAAGGGCTCTTGTCCGGTCAGAGGGCCGTGCCGAGGGTGCTCGAACAGCGCGGCTTCCAGTTCCTGCACCCCGCGCTCGGTGCGGCCGTGGCGGCGGCCGTCGAGAGGTGATGGGCGCGCTCGTCGGCGTCGTGCTGGCGCTGGCCTCGATGGTCCTGGGCCTGACCGTGCGCGACGAGCCGCCCTGGCTGGACGAGGGATTGCGGCAGGGTGCGGTGGAGCTGGGGCCGGGGTTCGTGCACGCGTCGGCGGTGGTGAGCTTCGTGCTGAGCCCGGGGTTGGCCACGATCGCGTTGATCTCGCTGGGGTTGCGCGCCTTCCTGGCGAAGGACCCGTTGTTGGCGCGGGGCGCGGTGCTGTTGGCGGTCTGCTGGTCGACGTTGTTCGCCAGGTACTGGTACCAGCGGGTGCGGCCGATCGAGTTCCCGAAGTGGGCCTACCCGAGCGGACACGTGACGGCGGTCACGTCCGTGGCGTTCACGGGTGTCGTGCTGTGCGCGTGGCTGGCCCGGCGGTACCTGAAGGTCGCGGTGGCGTTGGCGGCCACGGCGGTGGTGCTGACGGCGGCGAGCCGGGTCGTGCTGGAGATGCACTGGTTCACCGACACGGTCGGCGCGGTGCTGGCGGTGGTGGGCGTGGGGCTGGTCGTCGCCCGTGCCCTGGGGCTGCTGCCGGTGGGCGTACTGTCGAGACGTGAGCAGTCCTGACCTTTCCTGCCGCACCTCGACGGACCCGATCGAGGTGCGTGAGCTGGGCACCATCGACTACCTGGCCGCGTGGGACCTGCAACGCGAACTCGCCGAGGCTCGCGCGGACGGCGCGGTCGGCGACACGGTGTTGCTGCTGGAGCACCCGCCCGTCTACACGTGCGGTCGGCGCACCGAGCCCGAGGAGCGGCCCAAGGGCGGTGACGTGCCGGTCATCGACGTGGACCGGGGCGGCAAGATCACCTGGCACGGCCCGGGGCAGCTGGTCGGCTACCCGATCGTGGGGTTGGCGGAGCCGTTGGACGTGGTGCAGTACGTGCGGCGGCTGGAGCAGGCGCTGATCCACGTGTGCGATCAGCTGGGCGTCGTCACGGGTCGGGTCGAGGGGCGCAGCGGTGTGTGGGTGCCCGCCGACGACAAGGGCGTGGAGCGCAAGGTCGCGGCGATCGGGATCCGGGTGCAGCGTGGCGTCACCATGCACGGGTTCGAGATCAACTGCGACGCGGACCTGTCGGCGTTCGGCGACATCATCCCGTGCGGCATCCGGGACGCCGGGGTGGCGTCGTTGTCGCACGAGCTGGGCCGGGACGTGACCGTGGCCGAGGTGCTGCCGCTGGCGCGCCAGGCGGTCGTGGACGCCCTGAACGGTGACCTGCCGTTGACCGATCGCACGTTGGTCCGTACGCAGCCAGCCGCCGCGGGCGTCACTTTCGCAGTACAGACAGCCTGAAGGCTCTCCCTCTAGGGTTCCGCCATGGCGGAATGAGGGGAGACCTGTCGTGCTCCTGACTCGACGGCGTCTGTTCCAAACCTGCGGGATGGCCACGTTGCTGCCCATGGCCGCCGCCGAGCCGGACGACTGGCTCGGCTGGTTGCGCGCCAACCGGCGAAACGTGGCCGCGGTGCTGGACGACGGGAGGGGTGGTCGGGTTTCGTGGCGTCCGCACGAACCGCAGCCGTTGGGGGCGGCGGGGACGGTCTTCCACCTGGGCGCGTACGCGAAGGCCGTCGAGGGCGGGCTGGTGCGGCGGGACGAGAAGGTGCGCGTCGGCGAGTGGGAGCGGTACTGCCTCGGCGACGGTGAGGCTCATCAGGCGGCGCTGCGGGCGTTGGGCATCGCGTCCACGAACGGGGTGAAGGCGGACGATCCGCGGCGGTTCGTGACGCTGGACCAGGTGGTCGCGGTGATGGTCGAGGGCGACCGGGCGGCCGCGGACCTGGTGAGCGTGCGGGTGGGAGGGCGGCCGGCGTTCCTGGTCGACGCGTTGCGGTTGGTGCTCGGGCGGTCGGTGGACGTCGAGCGGTATCTGCGGGATCCGCGGTTGCAGCTCGAAGTGCTCGGGAGGCTGCCCGACGTGCCGCGCGGCTACGAGGGGCGGCGGCCGTGGGCCAGGGGGACGTGGGCGGGCACGGCGGCACAGGTGAACCGGGCGTTGGCCGGGGTGGGGTCGGTCCGGGAGCACGTCGGCCAAGCGTGCGCGGTGCTGCCCGGGATCGTCACGGTCGTCCTCGGCGTGCGGGAAGCCGGGCGGGTCGGCAGTGCGGCGGTGTTGATCCGCGAGGTCGACGAGTCGTGGTTCGCCCGCGCGGGTGAGCTGGCGCGGCTGGTCCGGCTGGCCCTGGTGGAGCCCGCTGTCCTGCGGGACTTCCAGGTCAGCCTCTCGTAGGCGTCCGGCGTGGGTGGGCAGGACGAGCCGTCCTGCCCACCGCCGTGTCAGCCGCGCAGCCCAGGCGCGACCTCCGCCGCGATCAGCTCGACGTGGTCGAGGTCGGCCAGGTCGAGTACCTGCAGGTAGGCGCGGCTGATGCCGGTCTGCTCGCGCCACGAGCCCAGCTTGTCGACCACCTCGGCGGGCGTGCCGGCCAGGCCGTTCTGCCGCAGCTCGTCCACCTCGCGGCCGATGACGGCGGCACGGCGGGCGACCTCGGCGTCGTCCCGCCCCACGCACACGACCAGGGCCGCGGAACGGGTGATCTCCGCCGGGTCGCGGCCGATCTCGGCGCACGCGGCGTCCACCCGGGTCAGCACCTCGACGGCGTTGTCCACGGGCTGGAACGGCAGGTTGAACTCGTCGGCGAACCTGGCCGCGAGCGCGGGCGTGCGCTTGCGACCGGTGCCGCCGACCAGCACCGGGATCTTGGCCACGGGCTTGGGCAGGGCGGGCGAGTCGGCGAGGGTGTAGTGCTTGCCGGAGAAGTCGTAGGTCTGGCCGACGGGCGTGTTCCACAGGCCGGTGATGATCTCCAGCTGCTCCTCGTAGCGCTCGAAGCGCTCGACCGTGGAGGGGAACGGC
This sequence comes from Saccharothrix sp. CB00851, assembly GCF_001905065.1. NCBI lineage: Bacteria > Bacillati > Actinomycetota > Actinomycetes > Pseudonocardiales > Pseudonocardiaceae > Saccharothrix > Saccharothrix sp. CB00851. Next base: position 68,496 of record NZ_LWLC01000002.1, on the reverse strand, counting down.
AGCCCGTACGCGGTGTGCTCGGCTTCGTACCAGCCCGCGCCGAAGCCGAACTCGACCCGTCCGCCGGACATCTGGTCCACCTGTGCCACGGAGATGGCCAGCGGGCCGGGGTGGCGGAAGGTGGCGGCGGTCATCAGCGTGCCGAGCCGGATCGTGCTGGTGTCGCGGGCCAGGCCGGCGAGCGTGATCCAGGCGTCGGTCGGGCCGGGCAGGCCGTCGACGCCGCCCATCTTGAGGTAGTGGTCGGAGCGGAAGAACGCGTCGTAGCCCGCGGCCTCGGCGGCACGCGCCACCGCCAGCAGGTCGTCGTAGGAGGCCCCTTGCTGGGGCTCGGTGAAGATGCGGAGTTCCACCCGGTTGACGCTAGTCGGCCGGAGGACGGGCTCGCGATCCGGAGTTCGGTCACCGGCGACGTGAGCGGGACCGCTTCTCCTCGGGTGGCGCGGGCGCGTCCTCCCGGATCCGGAGCCCTTCCACGACGCGGACGATGGTGCGTTCCACCTCGGCGCTGGCCTTGCGCGGGTCCGACGCGCCGGCGATCGTGCTGGCACCGGCCGAGAGCGCGCCGAAGAGCAGCCGGCTCATGGTTTCCACCGGCAGCTGCTCCAGCTCGCCGGAGGTGACCAGGACCTCGATCGTGGAGCGCAGCAGGCCGTAGCTGAAGTGCTCCTCGGCCTCGCGCCAGCGCTCCCAGCCCATCACCACCGGCGCCTCGTGGATCACGATCCGCTGGTAGGCGGGCTCCAGGCAGACCCGCACGTACGCGCGCAGGCCCGCGATCGCGGTCTCCCACGGGTCACCGGGTGCGCTGACGATCTCGCCGAGCTTCTCGATGAACTTGGTCTCGACCGAGTCGAAGGCGGCCTCGAACAACGCCTGCTTGCCGCTGAAGTGGTGGTAGAGCGCACCCTTCGTCAGCCGTGCCCGCTTCGCCACCTCGTCCAGCGAAGTGCCCGCGTAACCCCGTTTGGTGAACAGCTCCACGGCACTGTCCACGAGGGCCTGCCTCGTCGACTCGGAGTAGTCCAACCGCCTCGACCGCACTGTCACCACGTTCACAACCGTACGACATACCGGCGGTACGTACTCGTGGTATGTTCGCCCTATCGGCCATACCGACGGTATGCCACAGACCTGAGGTATGACGCCGGTCACCACGAGAGGAGGGCGTGATCATGAGTTGGTCCGACTTCTACCGACGGCGCGACGCTCTGGACGCCGTGCTCCGCGCCGCGGCGGGGAATCCCGCGGCACCCCTGACGTTCGACCGCGACCTGTTCGCGACCGAGGACGAGCTGCTCCTGGCCCTGCACTACCGCTGGATGCAGCAGCTCACCGGACGGCTCGGCACGGCGCTGGAGGACAGCGACGACGACCGGGTCGAGACCGTCGCCCGCACGTGGCGCGCACTGGCCGCCGAGCAGCCGGTGCTGCGCGCGGTGCTCGACGCGCACCTGACGTCCACCGAGGCGATCGAGCGGGAGCAGCGCCTGCTGGCGCTCACCGCGGGCCTGGCGGAGCTGTCCGAGCCGAGCGCGGAGATCGCCCGCGTCGGCGCGGCGTTCGCGAACCTGGTCCGCACGCGGCCCGCCGTCGTGCCGGGCAGGCACCGCAGGCTCGCCAAGAGCGCCTGACCACCTGGTAGGTATTGACCATGCCGAAGTGGATCGCCCGGAAGTGGGACATCGCGGACATCCCGGACCAGAGCGGGCGCACCGCACTGGTCACCGGGGCCAACTCGGGTCTCGGCCTGCGCACCGCCGAGGTGCTCGCGGGCAAGGGCGCGCACGTCCTGCTGGCCTGCCGGTCCCCCGAACGCGGGCAACGCGCACTGGAGCGCGTGCTCGCCACCGGCGGCAAGGCCGACCTGGTGCGACTGGACCTCGCCGACCTGTCGTCGGTGCGCGCGGCCGCGGCTTCGGTGCGTGAACGCACGGGTGACGCGCTGGACGTGCTGGTGAACAACGCGGGCGTGATGGGGGTGCCGCTGGGGCGCACCGCCGACGGCTTCGAGCGCCAGTTCGGCACCAACCACCTGGGCCACGCCGCGTTGACGTGGCTGCTGATGCCCGCGCTGCGCACCCGGCCGGGCGCACGCGTGGTCACCGTGTCGAGCCTGGCCCACCAGGCGGGCCGGATCGACCTGGCCGACCCGAACTACGAGGTGCGCCGCTACACGTCGTGGGGCGCCTACGGGCAGTCCAAGCTGGCCAACCTGCTGTTCGCCAGGGAGCTGGACCGGCGCACGCGTGCGGCGGGCCTGGACGTGACGTCCGTCGCGGCCCACCCCGGCATGACGGGCACCGAGCTGAGTTCCAACATGGCGCGGGCGCGGGGCAGCGCGCTGCTCGGCCTCGGCGGCAAGATCGTCAACCTCGTCCTGCAGTCGGTCGAGGTGGGGGCGTTGCCGCAGCTCTACGCGGCCACGGCGCCGGACGTCGAACCGGGCGGCTACTACGGTCCGGACGGGTTCCGCGAGACGCGCGGCCACCCGGCTCCGGCGAGGTCCACCACGGCCGCCCGGGACGAGCTCGCGGCCAGCCGGCTGTGGGACTTGACGGCCAAGCTCACGGGCGTCGCGCCCGACCCCTCGTGACGTAGGGTTGAAGTCGTGACCGTCGTACCTGAAGGTCGGAAGCTGCTGCGGCTGGAAGTCCGCAACAGCCAAACGCCCATCGAGAAGAAGCCCTCGTGGATCAAGACCAAGGCGAAGATGGGCCCCGAGTACCGGGAGCTCAAGGGCCTGGTCAAACGCGAGGGCCTGCACACGGTGTGCGAAGAGGCCGGTTGTCCCAACATCTACGAGTGCTGGGAAGACCGGGAGGCCACCTTCCTGATCGGTGGCGAGCAGTGCACGCGTCGCTGCGACTTCTGCCAGATCGACACCGGCAAGCCCGCCGACCTCGACCGCGATGAACCGCGTCGGGTGGCGGAGTCGGTGCAGGCCATGGGTCTGCGCTACTCGACCGTGACCGGCGTGGCGCGTGACGACCTGGAGGACGGCGGTGCCTGGCTGTACGCCGAGACCGTCCGCCGGATCCACGCGATGAACCCGGGCACCGGCGTCGAGCTGCTGATCCCCGACTTCAACGCGGTGCCCGAGCAGCTGGCGGAGGTCTTCTCGTCGCGGCCCGAGGTGCTGGCGCACAACCTGGAGACCGTGCCGCGCATCTTCAAGCGCATCCGGCCGGCGTTCCGCTACGAGCGGTCGCTGGAGGTCATCACCGCCGCCCGTGAGGCGGGCCTGGTGACGAAGTCCAACCTGATCCTGGGCATGGGCGAGACGCCGGACGAGGTCACCGAGGCGCTGAGCGACCTGCACGACGCGGGCTGCGAGATCATCACGATCACGCAGTACCTGCGGCCCTCGCCCCGGCACCACCCGGTGGAGCGGTGGGTCAAGCCGGAGGAGTTCGTGACGCACAAGGAGACCGCCGAGCGGATCGGCTTCTCCGGTGTCATGGCCGGTCCCCTGGTCCGCTCGTCCTACCGCGCGGGCCGGCTGTACGCGCAGGCCGTGCAGAAGCGCGGCGACGTGCTGCCGGAGAACCTGCGCCACCTGCTCGAAGCGGGCAGCGCCGCGCAGGAGATCACCTCACTGCTGTCGGCTCGCTGACCACCACGCCGTCCAGCGCCCGGACGTAGTCCGCTCCGAAGGCGCTGGACGGCGTGTGCGCGCCGGGGGTCGTGTCGGCCAGCCTTTGGACCGCTTTGACCACCGAGTCGGCGGTGAGGTCGTAGGCGTTCGGGCCGGTGAGCGCGGCGCGGACCCGGTTGCCGTCGCCGTCCCAGGCCTCGCCGAAGACCTCGCTGCGCGTCCTGGCCCTGGTGGTGTCGTCCGGGCCGCCGATGCGCTTGGCCAACGCGGTGCCGAGCCGTTGCGCGGCCTTGGTGCGCAGCAGGGGCGCGGTGAACGGCTGGAGCTTGCCCAGCACGCCCGGGATCGTGGTGAACGTGGTGATGTTCGGGATGCCGGTGGACCGGTAGGCCGTGCTCACGTCGCCCCACGGGATGGCACCGACCTCCCTCGGCCGGTCGCGGAAGTGCGCCGTGCGCCGCCGGTGGCCCAGCCGGACGCCGCGGATCTCGCCGTCCACGCGGGCCCGTCCGCCGCCACCCGAGCCTTCGACGGCCGTTCGCGCCGTGCCCGCGCTGGCACCGCCCTGGACCAGGAACGCGAGGTCGAGGTGCGTGGCCGTGGGCAGGGCGGCGTGCAGCAGGGCGGCGACGCAGTCGGTGGGCACGACGTCGAACCCGGCGCCGGGCAGCAGTACCACCCCGGCCGCCTTGGCTTCGGCGTCACGTCGGCTCACGGCCTCGAAGACGTCGATCTCGCCGGTGATGTCGAGGTAGTGCGTGCCGCTCTTCAGACAGGCGTCGACCATCGGCCCGGAGGTGGCCGAGAACGGCCCGGCGCAGTGCGCGACCGCGTCCACGTCCTCCAGTGCCCTTGCCGCCTGCTCAAGCCCGAACACCCGGTGCTCCAACCCGAGCCGTTCGGCCAGGGGCCGCACCTTCGCCGCGTCCCGCCCGGCCAGCACCGGCCGCAGCCCGCGCCGCACCGCCAGTTCCGCGACGAGCGTGCCCGTGAACCCGTAAGCGCCGTAGACCATCCACCTCATGCGGTAGAAGCTACTCGCAGGTAGCTACGCGGACGACTTGCGCCGCACCACGAAGGTCCCGGCCACGCACAACATCCCCACGACCGTCACGGGTGCCGCCCACGCCAACCGCTCCATCCGCAACCGACCGCAGATCTCGACGAACGCCGCACCCTCGGCCTCGACCGCGACCTCGTCGAACCCCATGCCCACGCTGTTGCCGCAGGCGACCGGAACCCCCGCCGGCGTGTCGGTGGACAGGGGCAGCAGCATGATCAGCAACCCGGCCAGGAAGAACGCGACACCGACCACCGCGGTGACCGTCCTGGGCGACATGCGAGGAAGTTACGTCCTCGACACGCTCCGGTATAGGGGGATGTCACATAGGGGGACCTGGTTAGCAGCCCCTAATGCGCCGTTCGGCCTACCAGGGGCGAGCGGACGCTCCCGTGCGCCGAACGGTCCGGCTGCCGGTCGGACAATTCGGCGGAACCGATATCCCGCCTTTACCGAAAATCGTTTTCACCAGCCGACCGTCACCAACGAGCCGCCTAATCACTCGAACGAGCGACTTGTCTTCCGGCCACCGCTACCCGAACCGACCAAACGTCTCACCGCAGCGTGCCCGAAGACGGCCACCCATCCCGTCACCGCACCTCATCGGCTTGCCGTGATCGACTTCGCCACCCGGCTCTGCCCTCTCACCACTCACCGACCGACCCGGCCGTTTCACCCTCCCGTGCGCCATCGTCGATTCACCGCACCAATTCCCGCACTTTTCCGCCACCCCGCAGAAGGAGCACCGGCCCGCCGTGAACGCCCTCGAAGACGACACCCCCTTCCCCGCACTGGAACGCCGACTCGCCGCCGCGCTGGGCGGCAGCACCCGGTTCGGTCGACTGGCGCTGCGCTGGCCCGCCGCCGCGGCGGACCGGGCCCGCGACACGGTGGCGTTCCGCTCCAACGACGTGGGCGGCTACGGCCCACTTCCCCTGGACGCGACCTTGGACGTCACCACCGTCACCGCCCGCTTCGCCCACATCCCCGAGTTCGCCCGGACGGACGAGCTGAAGCAGTCCCGCCTGATCCCGTGCGCCGACCAGGAACGCGAACAACTGCTCACCGCCCCGATCCCCCTGGACCACTGGCTGACCTTCGAAACCACCCTCCACGGCCGCACCTACCGCCTGCACGAAGGCCGCTGGCACCGGGTGGGGCACACCGAACCCGTGTCGGCCCCTGAGCCGTGCTGTGAGGCGATCTGGCGCTCGCTCGGGCAGCGCTCCGACGACGAGGATCACGTGGTAGGCGCGAGACTGGCCGGGTGCCCTTGAGCGCCGCCACCTGATCAGGCGACGGACTTCACCGCCTGCCGGTGGTTCGATCGGCGCCGTGCGATCAGCCGACCCCGCCGCTAGTCGTGGTCGTCGTCGGAGCACACACCTACTCGATGGCGTCGAGGGCCAGGTGCCACGGGTAGTCGGCCAGCACGCTGCCCCCGGTTCTCGGTGGGTGCGGCCGGAAGCCGTCCTCGCCGAACAGCACCCGCACACCCGACGCCCGCAACGCGTCGATGCTGCGGTGCAGGACGGGGTTGGCGGCGAGCGCCGTGTTCACGAAGGGCAGGACGGCGATCGGCACACCGAGCCCGGTCAGCTCGGCGAGTTGCGTCAGCACGTACGTGTCGGCAATCCCGGCCGCCCACTTGTTGATCGTGTTGTAGGTCGCGGGCGCGACCACGACCGCGTCGGCACGCGGTAGCGCTGCCTGCCCTTGACGCTGGTAGCCGGTGCGTACGGGGTGACCGGTGAGGTGTTCGACCTTCTCAAGGTCAAGAAAGTGCTCGACCGCGGCCGGGGTGGCCACGCAGTAGACCGACCACCCCCTGCCCTGCGCGAGGCTGATGACGACTTCGACCTGGTCCGCCGGGCCCGCGCCGCAGACCATCAGGTACAGGACTCGCTCTGTCATGCGGGCACTCCGGCTCTGTGGGCTAGCTGACGGACTTGACGGGAGGGTTCACCGGTGGTGACGGACAGCAGGGTGCGCAGGAGGCTGTGGGCCACCGGTCGGCAACGGACTTCCTCTGGCGCGATGCGCTCGGCCTGGGTCAGGGTGCGAACGGCATCGGCGTAGTTGCCGCGGTGGGTGTTGGCCTGGGTCAGGTCCAGCAAGTAGTTGGCCCGGCGTTCCGGTGGCAGGGCGTTGATGGCGCCGGCCGGGATGCATTCGGCGAAGCGGAGCGCAGCCTCGGCCTCGTAGAGGCGGACGAGGGCCGCGACGCGGTGAATGGCCACGTTGGCTGCGCCGAACTGGGTGTCGCTGGTGTCGTAGTGGGGTTCCATGCGTTCGGCGGCCCGCGTCGCTTCCTCGTGCATCGTCAAGGCCAGGGCTGCGTCCTCCTGCTTCGCAGCGGTGATCGAGGCGGTCAGGTAGAGCATCCCGTGGAGGGGAAGCAGGTCGCTCGGGTTCTTGGACACCGCGGGACGCATCCGCTCGGACATGTCCAAGAGGGCGTGGACCGCCTCGGTGCGCTGGCGTGCGGCGGTCATCGCTCGGGCGACGCTGCGGGTGGCTCGTGCTTGTGACCAGGTGTCGTCCACCGCCAGCGCGGTGTGCATGGCCCGGTCGGCCGCCAGCCAGGCGATGTCGTGGCTCTCGAACTTGAGCAGCACCGAGGAGGCGATGCGGTAGGTCGTGACGAGGACCCGGTGGGTGGCGACCTGTTCGGCGGGTGGTGCGGTGAGCGCCGCTGTTTGTGCGGCCTCCAGCAGCGTCGGGAGGTGCTGGGCGACCGTGGTGAAGTGCGAAGACGTCCAGGCGTGGTTGAGGTAGTCGGCCTGGCGGGTCAACTGGGCGACCGCACGCGGTTCCCGGGCGGATGCGGCCAGGCCCGGGTAGCGGCCCAGCGCGGCGCGGATCGCCGTGACCTCTGCCGTGTCCACGCAGTTCGCGGCACGGGCCGCTGCCGACCCGTCCGTGAGGACTGCGGGGTCGATCGACAGCGCGTCGGCCACCAAGTCGATGGTCGGCAGGCGAACCAGGTTGCGCTCGCCGGATTCGATCTTGTCCAGCCACGACGTCGACCGGCCGATCATGTCCGCGAACTGCTTGCGGCCGAGGTTGCGACGTAGGCGCCAGTAACGGACGCGTTCGCCGATCTTGTCGGGAGTGTCCGACATCCGACTCCTCCGCTGGTCGTCGGCGGGTGCGACGACCAGCCTAGCCGGCAGATCGTCACACATTTTGTACAACCCGTGACGCTCAGTGGTCCCTACCTTGGCCGAAGATCACTCCGAGGAAGGGCAGGACATTGCGGACCAGCACGTCGAACACGCCGCCGCAGACGGCTTTGCAAGCGGCCCTGAGCTACGCCGAGATGGGCTGGCCGGTGCTGCCGGGAGCTATCTGGCACAACGGACACTTCGCCGACCCGGTGACTGAACGGCGAGTCGCCAATCCGTGCCTGGTACCGACCGCGGAAGCGACCACTGATGCCGCGCTGGTGCGGGAGTGGTGGTCTCCGCCCGGTACCCGCGAACCGAACGTCCTCACCGTGACCGGTGAGCGCCTGGGCGCCTTCGCGGTGTCCGAGTCGCTGGTCATGTCCCTGGCAGACGATTCTCGGTTCGCTGCCCTGCCGACACCGGTGCCGGCCTTCCCGAACCTGCCGATCGCTTACTTCCTCGTGCACCCACCGCTGCCCTCAGTGCTGATGAGCGACCAGGCACGGGTGGTGGACGCGGGAATGCCCATGCCGCTGCCACCGAGTGCTCTCGACACCACACCGGTGATCTGGCTGATCACGCCGGAGCAAGCAGGCAGCCAACCGGTGCCCGCCGACGCGCTGGCGGACCTCATCCAGGGTTACGCGAGGAGGAGCGCGTGAACGAGTCGATGCGTGAGTTGGCCACCGGTGAAGCCCCACGGCTTTTCGCCATCGTGGAGGAGTACGGCGACGCGGAGGACATCCGCGTCGCGGGCTACGGCCTCGCCTACGGGGGCCGCGCCGAGGTGAACTCGGTGGAAGGCGACTTCCACCTCGCCTCTCAGAGCCCTGAACACGCCCGCACCCTGTTCGAGATCAGCTCCAAGTCGGCCGGAGTTCGCCGAGCCCACCTCGTCTGGCTCGACGCAACCTGAAGCACGCAACGGGACCCCGACGTGAGGCTCGACGGGCGGAGCGGAGGCGCGAAGCGCTGAAGCGAAGGCCGCCAACGCGGGGGCCAGGGGCGACAGCCACGGCGGGGGTCCGGGGGCGGAGCCCGCCGGGCGGGGTCTGGGGGTTGCACCCCCAGGGGACACAGTGGGCGCGGCAGGATTCGAACCTGCGACCGCTCGGGTGTAAACCGAGTGCTCTTCCGCTGAGCTACGCGCCCGTGGAGCGCCGGTGGTGAGGCGGCGCCGGGAAGGTATCAGGAGTTGTCAGGAGAGGGCGGCGACGGCCTTCTTCCACGCCTCCTGGTCGCGGGGTTCGCCAGGGGCGTTCACCTCGGCGTAGCGGATCACGCCGGCGGTGTCGATGAGGAACGTGCCGCGGTTGGCCAGGCCGGCCTGCTCGTTGAACACGCCGTAGGCCTGGGCGACCTGCCCGTGCGGCCAGAAGTCCGACAGCAGCGGGAACTGGTAGCCCTCCTGGGCGGCCCACGCCTTCAAGCTGAACGGAGTGTCCACGGACACGCCGATGACCTGCACGTTCTCGTCCTCGTACGCGGCCAGTTCGTCGCGCACCTGGCACAGCTCGCCGGTGCAGATGCCGCTGAACGCGAACGGGTAGAACACCAGCAGCACGTTGCGCTCCCCGCGGAACGAGGACAGCGTCACGGGCTGCTTGTTGTAGTCGTTGAGCGTGAAGTCCGGGGCCTGAGCGCCGACCTCGACCATGCAAACCCTCCACAAACGCCGCTAACCGGGCAACCCGAAGAACGGGCTCCACCCGATCGGGGAGCCCGCCGTCGAGCCTAGGGCATGGGCGGTCGGCGACTCGGCGCGGCTAGCGCTTCGACTTGGCCGACTTCGGTGCGACGAGCCTGGTCGCGGACCAGTCACCGCTCACCGTGATGTTGGAGGTCTGGGCGAGCCCCGCGGTGGCCACGGCCTCGGCGATGTCACTCGGCTCGACGTGACCGGCGCGACCCGTCTTGGGCGTCAACACCCAGATCACGCCGTCCTCCGCCAAGCCCGTGGTGGCGTTGATCAAGGCGTCGGCGAGGTCGCCGTCCTCCTCGCGCCACCACAGCAGGACCACGTCCATGACTTCGTCGGAGTCCTCATCGAGCAGATCACCGCCCACCCGCTCCTCGATCGCGGCACGGAGGTCGTCGTCGACGTCCTCGTCCCAGCCGATCTCCTGGACCACGTTGCCCGGGTCGATCCCGAGCCTGTCGGCGACACCGATCTTGCCGGCGTCTTCCGCGGCGACCACGGCTTTCACTCCTCCAAGTACACAAGAGCGGCAGCCGGGGTACGACTGCCGCGCGATGTCACTACCAGTCGCGGCTAGCGAACACTGTCAGCCCCGCCACGCGCAACCGTAACGGCCAAGACACGCCGCATCGGGTACCCCCGAGTGCGGTACTCCGACCGGATGAGGCACGCTCTACACACCTCTTATTCGCGCGCGCGAGGAAACGATCCAGAGTTACTCACCGGTAGAGGTGACGGGACCGTGCCTGGCGGGTGACGATGGAGCTGAGAAGACCCCGGAACGAGGAGATCCCTTGGCCCCGCAGAACACCCCCGAGCGGGTACGCGTCATCCGTGACGGTCTGGCCGCCCACCTCCCGGACATCGACCCGGAGGAGACCGCGGAGTGGCTGGAGTCGTTCGACGCCGCGCTCAAGGGCGGCGGGCAGCAGCGCGCCCGCTACCTGATGCTGCGGCTGCTCGAGCGGGCCAGGGAGAGCCACGTCGGTGTCCCTTCGCTGACCAGCACGGACTACGTGAACACCATCCCCACCGAGCGTGAGCCGTGGTTCCCCGGCGACGAGGAGGTGGAGCGCCGCTACCGGGCCTGGATCCGGTGGAACGCGGCGATGACGGTGCACCGCGCGCAGCGGCCCGGCGTCGGCGTCGGCGGCCACATCTCGACCTACGCGTCGTCGGCGAGCCTGTACGAGGTCGGCTTCAACCACTTCTTCCGGGGCAAGGACCACCCCGGCGGCGGCGACCACGTGTTCATCCAGGGCCACGCCTCCCCCGGCGTGTACGCCCGCGCGTTCCTCGAGGGCCGGCTGTCCGCCGAGCAGCTCGACGGCTTCCGCCAGGAGTTCTCGCACGCCGGACCGGGCGGCGGCCTGCCGTCGTACCCGCACCCGCGGCTGATGCCGGACTTCTGGGAGTTCCCCACGGTGTCCATGGGCCTGGGCCCGATGAACGCGATCTACCAGGCGCGGTTCAACCGCTACCTGCACGACCGCGGTATCAAGGACACCTCCGACCAGCACGTCTGGGCGTTCCTCGGCGACGGCGAGATGGACGAGCCGGAGTCGCGGGGCCTGCTGCAGGTCGCGGCGAACGAGCAGCTGGACAACCTGACCTTCGTGGTGAACTGCAACCTGCAGCGCCTCGACGGCCCGGTGCGCGGCAACGGCAAGATCATCCAGGAGCTGGAGGCGTTCTTCCGCGGCGCGGGCTGGAACGTCATCAAGGTCATCTGGGGCCGTGAGTGGGACTCCCTGCTGCACGCCGACCGCGACGGCGCGCTGGTCAACCTGATGAACACCACGCCGGACGGCGACTACCAGACGTACAAGGCCAATGACGGCGCGTACGTCAAGGAGCACTTCTTCGGGCGCGACCCGCGCACCAAGGAGCTGGTCACGCCGATGACCGACGACGAGGTGTGGAACCTCAAGCGCGGCGGCCACGACTACCGCAAGGTTTACGCGGCGTACAAGGCGGCGTCCGAGCACGTCGGCCAGCCGACGGTCATCCTCGCCAAGACCATCAAGGGCTACGGCCTGGGCCCGCACTTCGCGGCGCGCAACGCCACGCACCAGATGAAGAAGATGACCCACGAGGACCTGAAGCTCTTCCGGGACAGCCTGCGCATCCCGATCGAGGACAAGGACCTGGACCCGTACCTGCCGCCGTACTACCACCCCGGCAAGGACTCCCCGGAGATCCAGTACCTGCTGGAGCGGCGCCGCCAGCTCGGCGGGTTCGTGCCCGAGCGGCGGGCGAAGTCCAAGGCGCTGGTGCTGCCCGGCGACAAGGTCTACGACGTGGTGCGCAAGGGCTCGGGCAAGCAGGAGGTCGCCACCACGATGGCGTTCGTCCGGCTGGTCCGCGACCTGGCCAAGGACCCGGAGATCGGCGCGCGGATCGTGCCGATCATCCCGGACGAGGCGCGCACGTTCGGCATGGACTCGATGTTCCCGGCGCAGAAGATCTACAACCCGAACGGGCAGCTGTACACCTCCGTGGACGCGCAGCTGATGCTGGCGTACAAGGAGAGCGAGCAGGGCCAGATCCTGCACGAGGGCATCAACGAGGCCGGTTCGACGGCGTCGTTCACCGCGGCGGGCACGTCCTACGCAACGCACGGCGAGCCGATGATCCCGATCTACATCTTCTACTCGATGTTCGGGTTCCAGCGCACCGGCGACGGCCTGTGGGCGGCGGCGGACCAGATGGCGCGCGGTTTCGTGCTGGGCGCCACGGCCGGCCGCACCACGCTGACCGGTGAGGGCCTGCAGCACGCGGACGGGCACTCGCTGCTGCTGGCGCACACCAACCCGGCCGTGGTGGCGTACGACCCGGCGTGGTCGTTCGAGGTGGCGCACATCGTCAAGGACGGCCTGCGGCGGATGTACGGCGAGAACGCCGAGAACATCTTCTACTACATGACCGTCTACAACGAGCCGTACCAGCAGCCGGCCGAGCCGGAGGGCCTGGACGTCGAGGGCCTGCTCAAGGGCCTGTACCGGTACCAGCCGGCGCCGGCGCAGGCCGGGCCGCGGGCCCAGCTGCTCGCCTCGGGCGTGGCGATGCCGTGGGCGATCAAGGCGCAGCAGATGCTGGCCGAGGAGTGGGGCGTGCAGGTCGACGTGTGGTCGGCGACGTCGTACTCGGAGCTGCGCCGCGAGGCGGTCGAGGTCGACCGGCACAACCTGCTGCACCCCGACCAGGAGCCGCGCGTGCCGTACGTCACGCAGGCGCTGGCGGACGTGGCGGGCCCGGTCGTGGCGGTGTCGGACTGGATGCGCGCGGTGCCGGACCTGATCCGCCCGTACGTGCCGACGGACATGACCACACTGGGCACCGACGGGTTCGGCTTCTCCGACACCCGCCCGGCGGCGCGGCGGCACTTCCTGGTCGACGCCGAGTCGGTCGTGGTGGCCACGCTGGCGGCGCTGGCCAAGCGCGGCGAGATCCAGCAGTCGCTGGTCGTGCAGGCCGCCCGCAAGTACAAGATCGACGACGTGGGCGCGGCGGGCCCGTCCACCTCGGACGCCGGCCTCGCCTGATCGTCAACCGGCTCGGGGGCGGTCGCGACTGTCGCGACCGCCCCCGAGGCGTTTTCCGCACTAATGCGGCCGACCAGCGGAATCCTCCGCTTTGTCGCTGCCGGATGTGATCCACCCCATAGACTTGCCCCACAAACCCGGCGTTCCAACGAGGGGTCGGATGGGGACGCAACCGCTGCACGCGGTGCACCGCACGGTGCTGGTCGTGGACGTGTCCGCGTACAGCGGCCGGCCGCGCGTCCCGCAGGAGGAGATCCGGCGCGGCCTCTACGCGGCGCTGGAGAGGGCGTTCGTGGACAACGGCCTGGACTGGTCCGCGGTCGACCACGAGGACCGCGGCGACGGCGTGCTGGTGCTCGTGCCGCCCGACGTGCCCAAGAGCCGGGTGGTCGACGGCGTGCCGCACACCCTGCTGGGCCAGTTGCGCCGGTACAACGCCACCCGCAACGAGGACGCCCGGATCCGGCTGCGGGTGGCGATCACGGCGGGTGAGGTGCAGTACGACCCGGAGGGCGTGATCGGCGACGACGTCACGCTGGCGTTCCGGCTGCTCGACTCCACGCCGCTGCGCGACGCGCTGGACCGCTCGACGGCGGTGTTCGCGCTGATCGTCTCCGACCGGATCTACACCGACGTGGTGCGGCCCGACCCGGCGCTGGACCCGGACTCGTTCCGCTCGGTGCGGGTGGACGTCAAGGAGGTGCACGGGCACGCCTGGCTGCACGTGCCGAACGGCGCGACCCCGCTCCCGGAACCGGAGCCCGCGCGACCCCGCCCGCCGCGGCCACCCTGGCAGCCGCCCTGGGCGCGGCTCGGGCTGGCCGTGCTGCTGCTCCTGTCGGGTGCGGCGAACGCGTTCGCCGCCACACCGCTCGCCGTACCGCCCTGCCCGGCCCCGGTGCAGCTCAACGTGCTCACCTCGGCCGAGAAGGAGGAGGTCGTCAACCGGCAGGCGGTGGACTTCGAACGGGCCTCCCGCCGGTTCAACCCGCACGGCTGCAAGGGGGTCAGCGTGCTGGTCACCAGGGGGACGTCGGCCAAGGACGCCGCCGAGGCGCTGGCGCGCGGTTGGGCGGCCGACGAGGACTTCACCGGACAGGGGACCGAGCCGCACGTATGGCTGCCGGACGCCTCCTTCGAGGTCGACGCGGTGACCGACGCCCTGTCCCGGAACCCGAACGTGGCCGTGCGACTGGATCACCGGCACTCGCTCGCCCGGTCCCCGATCGTGCTGGGCGCCTCACCGGCGCTCGCCGAGCGCATCGACCAACCCGACCGCGAGTTCAACTGGCGCGAGGTCGGGCAGGTGGCCGCGGTGGACACCTCGTCCGGCGCAGGGCTCGGCGCCGCGATCGCACTGGCGAGGGAAGCCTTGAAAGGCCTCGCGGTGGACGCGCCGGACGCGCCGCTGCGCCTGCACAAAGCCGCCGTGAAGATGACGACCGCCACGCCGTGCGCGGGTGACGTCGCGCTGGTCGCGTCGGAGAAGACCGTGGTCCAGCGCGAGAAAGACTGCGTCCTGCTGTACCCGCAGGGCCCTTCGGTGGTCCTGGACCACCCGTTCGTCGCGGTGGAGTGGACCTCGCTGCCGCCGAACGAGCGGCGCCAACGGGTCGTGGACCTGTTCGAGGCCCACCTGCGGGCGGACCCGGCGCAGTCGGCGTTCCGGCGTGCGGGCTTCCGCGACCTGAACGGCGGCCTGGGCTCGCGGGGCAAGCCGAGGGCGGGACTGCCGGCGGACCCGGTGGTCGTGGACGACGCGACCGCCGTCCGCGCCGCGTGGGACGCGGCGGCGGGACCGAGGACGATCGCGTTGGCCTCGGACGGCTCGGCGGGCGCGGAGCAGTTGGCCGCCGACCTGCGGGGCCTGCTCGGCCCGCACGACGGGGTCACCCGGGTACCGCTGACCGGTGACGTCCTCCAAGAGGCCGTGCGGCGGAAGGCCGATGTGGTCGTGCTGCTGGCCGCCGGGGCGATCGGCCCGGTCGACCCGGACGCGGGCGGGCCGGTCCGGGCAGTCGGCGTCGGATTCGCCGACGGCGCCTGCGCGACGTCCACGGCGCTGTTCAAGGCCGCGGACGCCCGTGGGGGTGCGTGCTACGAGACAGACGGCCCAGAAGGCCCTCAGCGGGCCTTGGAGGGCGTCGCGAAGTCGATTTGGGGTAGGTGACGTGGTTCGGGTGCTCGCAGCCGTGGTGCTGCTCCTGACGGCCTGCACGAGTCCGGTGGAGGACGAGGCGACCGAGGGGGTCGGACCGATCACGTTCGTGGACGGCGTCGACACGTCGTCCGACCGGCAGGTCGAGCGGGTGGTCGCGGAGTGGAACGCGCGGCACAGCCTGCTGCAGGAGGTGACGTTCAAGGAGATGTCGCCCGCCACCGACATCCACCGGGCCCAGCTGATGGCCCGGTCGCAGGACCTCGCGGGCGTGCCGGACCCGTCCGCGCACGCCGCGCAGTGCTACGACGTGATGAACATGGACGTGGTGTGGACGGCCGCCTTCGCCGCGGGCGGCTACCTGGAGCCGCTGGACCCGGCCGAGTTCGACGTGGACTCCATGCACGACGAGGCCGTGCGCACCGCGCGGTACGACGGCCGGCTGTGGGCGGTCCCGTGGCGCGTGGACGCCGGGTTGCTCTACTACCGGGCGGACCTGCTCGCCGCCGAGGACGAGCAGCCACCGCGCACGTGGCCCGACCTGGAAAGGCTCGCCTCCGAGCTCGGCCCGAAGTACGGGATCGCGGGCTACGTGGGCCAGTTCGCCAACCACGAGGGCGTGGTGGTGAACGCGATGGAGGCGATCTGGGCCCACAACGGCGACCCCCTGCACCCGGACACGCCGGACGCGGAGGCGGGCGTGCGCGCGCTGGCCGATGGTTTCGCGGACGGCTGGATCCCGCAGGCGGCCTTCGAGTACCGCGAGGAGGAGAGCCGCAGGGCGTTCCAGGACGGCAACGCGGTGTTCATGCGGAACTGGCCGTACGTGCGGCCGTGGCTGGACCGGCCGGAGTCGAACGTCCGCGGGAGCAAGTGGGGTGCCGTCCCGCTGCCGGGTCCCAGCGCGCTCGGCGGCTGGAACCTGGCCGTGTCGCGGTGCTCGGTGCACCAGCAAACCGCGCGGGAGTTCATCCGCTTCCTCACCGGGGCGGACACGCAGCTCGCGCTGTTCCGGCTGGCCGGGTGGGCACCGAGCCTGAAGGCGCTGTACCGGGAACCGGAGCTGGAGCTGCTGGGTGAGGCCGTGCTCACCGCCCGGACCCGGCCCACGTCGGCCTACTACGACGAGTTGGCCAGCGTGATGCGGGTGCTGCTGCGCCACGCGCTGGCCAACCCGGATTCCGTCGAGACGATGATGCGGACGCTCGCGGACCGGGTGCGGGAGGCGGAGGACGGCCGTTAGGCGGTGGCCGCCTCGACCCGGGTGGTGGTGGCCTTGGCGGCGCGGTTCCAGTCGATCCAGCCGCGGATCACCAGGACGGCGAAGACGGTGTAGACGGCCGCGCTGAACCACAGCCCCGACTGGATCTGCAGCGGCACGCCGATCGCGTCCACCACGAGCCACACCAGCCAGAACTCGACCAGGCCGAAGCCCTGGAGGGTGAAGGCGAGCACGGTGCCGACGAAGATCGCGGCGTCGGGCCACGGCGCCCACGAGGCGTCCAGCGCGTCCAGCAGCAGCGCGAACCCGACCGTGCCGAGGACGAACGCCGTCACCACGGCGAGGCGTTCCTTCGCGGTGCCCTTGCGGACGACCACGCCGAACACCGGGTCACGCCGACGCGTCCACGCCCACCAGCCGTAGAGCGTGATCAGCGCGATCACCACCTGGCGCGCGGCCGTGCCGCCGAGCTGCGCGGACACGTACACCACGAACAGCAGCGCGACCGAGACCAACTGCACGGGCCAGGTCCACAGCGAGCGCTTCTGCGCCAGGTACACCACCACGAGCGCGAAGACCTGGCCGATGAACTCCGCCCAGGACACCTTCTGCCCGAACACCGTGAAGCCCTGCTCCATCAAGACGTGCACCGCGTCCTCCATCCCCGACAGGCGTTTCCGGGGCAGCGCAGGACAACGGCACGCGCGCCTCCCATCCGGACTTTCACCGTCGGCCCCGGAATCCCACCGGGTCAACCGCCCTGGTGGGCGGGTCGCGGGCTGTCACCGCCGGTTCGGATTTCCACCGAGCCCCGGAGCGCATGTCTCTCATCGCGTCGGAACATCATCGCGCGCGGAACTGTTCCTGAGGTGATCGACGCCACAGTCCGCACGATCCGAGAACCCGCGCCCTCGTGGTCATCTCGACTTCAGCCCCGGTACACCGGCGGTCGGTAGCTTCCGCCGAATGCGAATCCTGCTCATGGCCGCGGTGGTGCCGCTGCTCATCGCCTCCTCCCCCGGGCCGGACGAGGTCGTGCCGGTCACCCAGACCCGGGCGTTCGTCGACGACGCGTCCGGGTCACCGGCCAACGCCGACGCCGACGACCCGGCGATCTGGGTGCACCCGCGGTCGGCGCGGCAGAGCGTGGTGCTCGGCACGCTGAAGGAGGGCGGGCTGGCCGCGTTCGACCTGGCCGGCCGGACCCTGGGCACCTACCCGGCGCCCGCGCCGCCGACGCCCGAGGCCAAGCCGGGCCGGTTCAACAACGTCGACGTGCTCAGCAGGGTGCGGGTCGGCGGGCGGTCGCGCGACCTCGCGTTCGTCAGCGACCGGGGCCGGGACCGGATCCGGGTCTACGAGCTCGACGGGCGCGGTGCGGCGGCGGGCGCGGCGGTCGTGCGGGACGTGACCGACCCCGGCGCGCGGCCGGTGTTCTCCTCGTCGGAGGAGGAGGTGGACGACCAGCACACGGCCTACGGACTGGCGGCCGGGTACGTCGGCCGCACGCCGGTGGTCGTGACGAACCGGCGCAACGAGACCAGGGTGGCGCTGCTGCGCGTGACGCCCGGTCCGGCCGGTTCGGTCGGCACGGCGGTCGTAGGCACGCTGGACCTGCCGTCGTCGTTCCCGCTGCCGGACGGCACGACCTGGACGCCGTGCGGTGAGCCGGGCGAACGCCCGCAGCTGGAGGGCATGGTCGTCGACTCCGAGCACGGCGTGCTGTACGCGGCGCAGGAGGACGTCGGCATCTGGCGCGTGCCGCTGCGCGCGACCGGGTTCGGCACGCCCGTGCTGATCGACAAGGTTCGCTCGTTCGGGGTACCGCAGAGCTACGACCCGGAGACCGAGGAGTGCTCGGTGTCGGGCGCCGACCCCGGTTTCGGCGGCAGGCACCTGACCGCCGACGCCGAGGGCCTGGCCGTCGGTGACGGGTACCTGATCGCGTCCAGCCAGGGCGACTCGCGGTTCGTGGCCTACGAGCGCACCGGCCGCAACGCCCACGTCGGCGAGTTCGTGGTGGCCGCGGGCCGGGGCAACGACTCGGTCGAGCACTCCGACGGCGCGCACCTGGTGACCGCCGACCTCGGCCGGAACTACCCGGAGGGCCTGCTGGTCGTGCACGACGGCGAGCGCACCCCCGCCGTCGGCGACCTGGACACCACCGGCTTCGCGTACGTGAGCTGGGAAGACGTGCTGGACGAGCTGGACTGACCGGTGAGCACGCCGACAGGCCCCCGACCCCGTGAGCACGGGTCGGGGGCCTGTCGGCGTGCTGCGGAGGGAGTCGTCGGGACGTTGTCAGGGCCCGTCGGTGCGCGGGGGCATCTGCATGCCGGCGGGCGGGGTCGGCGGGTCCACCTGCGCCTGCCTGGTCGCCCGGGTCGCCGCCGACACCGGCTCCTGCGCCCGGCTGATCATGGTGTCCTGGGACTGGCGCGGCGCGGGCGTGATGTGCGCCGACTCCTCCTGGATGCGGTTGAGCCAGCCCTCCCAGCGCTGCTGCATCGGGCGGACCAGGCCGCCGCCGACGCCGATCACGATCACGCCGGCGATCGTGGCCAGCACGGTGATCAGGACCGGCATGGTGACCGCGACGGCGATGCCGAGCTGGTTGAGCGCGGCGATGACACCGAGCGCGACGATGAAGCCGTACGTGATGCCGCCGAGGATCCGCGTGTACGGCCGGTTGCCCAGCGCGCCGGTGACCAGGCCGCTGAGCGCCTTGCCGATCGCGGCGGCCACCAGCACCAGGATGATCGCCACGACGATGCGCGGCAGGTACGCGATGACGTCGTTGAGCAGGACGCTCACCGCGTTGCCGGTGCCGAACACGCCGAACGCGAGCTGCAGCGCGATCAGCAGCACGAAGTAGTAGACGAGCTTCACGATCAGGTTGGAGGCGTCGACCGGGGACTTCGACATCGCGCCGCCCAGGCCGGAGCGCTCGACCAGCCGGTCGAAGCCCACCCGCTTGAGCAGGAACCCGACGGCCTTGCTCAGCGCCTTGGCGATGATCCAGCCGATGAGCAGGACGACCAGGAAGCCGAGGAGCTTCGGCAGGAACGTGGCCACCATGGTCCACGCCTGCCCGAGTCCTTCTGTGATCTGGGTACCCACGACGACCCTCCTTCGTTTCGCTTGCCGAGATCGTTTCTCGGCCCGCATCACCCGGCAACCTGAAGTGGTGGCACGAAAGGGTGACTGACGTGGCGGTTCTCGCGTCGGCAGTCCAGAGTGGAATCACCGGTGGGGACCGGGGAGAGGGAAACGCCCGGCGCGAGGTTCTCGCGCCGGGCGTTTTCGCGTCGGGGGTCTTCGACACCGGTCAGAACTGGGCGGACAGGCCCCGGCTCGCCAGGTAGGCCCGCACGTGCTCGGCCGAGGTCTCCTGGTCCACCTCGGGCCTCGGGTCGCCGGGGCAGTTCGAACTGCTGGGCGGCAGCACGCCGTTGACCAGGTACCGGTTGACGGCCCGGTCCACGCACTCGTTGCCGCTGCCGTAGAGGCCGTGCTTGCCCTCGTCCCGCACCGAGACCAGGTTGTGCCCGAGCCGTTCCGCCATGGCCGGGCCGCTCTCGTACTGGGTCTGGGTGTCGCCCTCGGCCTGCACGATCACCCCCACGGGGTAACCGTCGCGCTTGAGCGCCACCGCGGCCTCGGGCAGGTCGAAGCTGCGGAACGCGCACGTCGTCGGCGCCGCGCGCAGGACGCCGAAGCCGTACGGGTAGCGGTCGCGGAAGACCCGCATGTCCTCGTAGTAGGTCTCCAGGTCGGTCGGCCAGTCGACCTCGCACGTCACCGTGTTGAACACGCCCGAGACCAGCTCGTCCTCCGCCTCGCCGGACATCAGCGCGCCCGCGTCGGACGGCGAGCCCGCCTGCAGCCGCGCCACCGCCACCGCGAGGTCCGACCACAGTGGACGGTAACGGGCGCCGACGCCGACGGCGGCGTCGAAGCGGGTGCGGGTCGCGTCGCCCACCGGTTTCACGGCCAACGCCGTGGCGACCGACTCCACGGTGGCCATCACCGCTTCGGGGGTCGCGCCGAGCTGGAACCGGTCGTGGCGCTCGGCGACCCACACCGACCACGCCTCGACGTTGCGCCGGTAGGCCACCGCCTGCGCCCGGAACTGCTCGCGCCAGATCCACTCCGGGTGCACGGCCGAGTCGAGCACGCTGCGGTCCAACCGGGTCGGGAACAGGCTGCCGTACACCGCGCCCAGGTACGTGCCGTAGGAGTAGCCCAGGTAGTTGAGCTTCTCCTCGCGCAGCACGGCCCGCACCACGTCGAGGTCGCGCGCGGTGTTGGCGGTGTTGATGAACGGCCGGATGCCGCCCGCCGCGGAGTGGCACGCGTCCTCGGCGGCCTGCGCCTCGGCGGCCCACTTCGGGAACTCGGAATCAGCCGGTCGGGTGTCGGCCGTGGCCAGTTCCGGGACCGTGCGGCAGGTCAGCGCGGTCGAACCGCCGACGCCGCGCGGGTCGAACCCGATCAGGTCGTAGACCTTCGCCACCTCGCTGTTCGCCAGGAACGACGGCATGCCGAGGCCCGAACCGCCCGGCCCGCCGGGGTTGAGCACCAGGATGCCGCGCCTGCGCTCCGGTTCGGTGGCCTTCTTGCGGCTGATGACCAGCGATATCCGGTCGGCGGTGGGACGTGCGTAGTCCAGTGGCAGCACCAGTTCCGCGCACTCCAGCGACTGCTTGCACGGCGTCCAGGTGAGCTGCTGCGTGTGGAACTCGGCCAGCGGATCACCGCTCGCCGCTCCGAACGACGGCGCGACCGCCGTCGCCAGCACGGCGGTGACCGCCAGGCCGACTGACATGTACCTGCGCACGAGACCCTCCCAGGCGAGCCGGTCAGAACGCCACCGACCGTAGGGCGATCGGCGCGGAGCGTCAGGGCTAGTCACTCGTTGGTGTCGCCCTGGGCGGCCCGTGCGATCGTGTGGGGTATGACCAGCTCAACCGCGTTGTCGCGGGCCACCTTGCGAACGCTGCAACGGGCGTCGGGCGACCTGGCCGCGGCGAGCGTGGCCGAGATGGAGGAGCGGCTGCCGTGGTTCCGGCGGATGCCCGCCGACCAGCGGGCGGGCGTGTTGCTGCTGATCCAGAACGGCGTGGCCGGGTTCGTGTCCTGGCTGCACGACCCGCAGCAGGCCATCCGGCTGACCGCCGAGGCGTTCCGGTCCGCGCCCAAGGACATCTCGCGCTGGGTGAGCCTGCGGCAGACCGTGGAGCTGGTGCGGATCGCGCTGGAGCTGTTCGAGCAACTGCTGCCGAAGCTGGCCGAGAACGAGGCCGAGCGCGCGCTGCTGACCGAAGGTGTGCTGCGGTACGGGCGGGAGATCGCGTTCTCCGCGGCCACGTCGTACGCGGCGGCGGCCGAGGCGCGCGGCGCGTGGGACGCCCGGCTGGAGGCGCTCGTCGTGGACGGCATCGTGCGTGGCGACGCGGAGGAGTCGTTGCTGTCGCGGGCCACGGCGCTGGGCTGGGACCCGGCGGCGGAGGCCACCGTGCTGGTGGGCAACCCGCCGTCGGACGACCCGCCCGCGGTGGTGTTCGAGGTGCGCAGCCGGGCGGCCAGGGTCGGCCGGCCGGTGCTGCTGAGCGTGCAGGGCTCGCGGCTGGTCGTGGTGCTGGGCGGTGAGACGGAACGGGGCGAGTCGCTGGTCCGGATGTCCGACGCGTTCGGGCCGGGCGCGGTGGTGGCCGGTCCGACCGTGACGAGCCTGGCCGAGGCGCACCGCAGCGCGAGCGACGCGCTGTCGGGGTTGCGCGCGGTGGTGGGGTGGCCCGCCGCGCCCCGGCCGGTGCGGTCGCTGGACCTGCTGCCGGAGCGGGCGCTGGCCGGTGACCCGGAGGCCGAGTGGCAGCTGGTGGACCGGGTGGCCAGGCCGCTGGAGGACGCGGGCGGCTCGCTGCTGGAGACCGTGGACGCGTTCCTGGAAGTGGGCGGCGTGCTGGAGGCGTGCGCGCGAAAGCTGTTCGTGCACCCCAACACGGTCCGCTACCGGCTCAAGCGCGCCACCGAGCTCACCGGGCGCAACGCGAACGACCCCCGTGACGCTCTGGTGCTGCGGGTGGCGCTCTCCGTGGGGAGACTGGCCCGCGCCCGCGGCCTGTGGTGACCCGCTCGGAGGACGCCCGCCTGGGTGTGACGCACGACGCATGTCCGATTTGGGCCGGGATCGACAACACGCGACGTCGTTCTACGTTCATCTCCGAGTCACATTTGTAGAGACCCTACAACGCAACGTCTCGGGTTTCGTCTGTGGCGACATCACCGGAACCCGCCGCGACCGTGTTCAGTGAGCGGGTGATCGCGCTCCTAGCCCCCGGACAGGGGTCCCAGACACCCGGCATGCTGACCCCCTGGCTCGACGTCGAGGGGGCCGCCGAGCGCGTCGCCGCGTGGTCCGAGGCGACCGGTCTCGACCTGGCCCGGCTGGGCACCACCGCGGACGCGGACGAGATCAAGGACACCGCCGTCACCCAGCCGCTGGTGGTCGCACTCGCCCTGCTGGCCTACGAGGAGCTGCGCCGCCGGATCGAGCTGCCCGCCGACACGATCGTCGGCGGTCACTCCGTCGGCGAACTGGCCGCCGCCGCGATCGCGGGCGTGCTGAGCACCGACGACGCCGTGGCGCTGGCCGCCGTGCGCGGCGCCGAGATGGCCGACGCGTGCGCGTTGACGCCGACCGGCATGGCCGCGGTGCTCGGCGGCGAGGAGGACGTGGTGCTGGCCCGGCTGGACGAGCTCGGCCTGGTCGGCGCGAACCGCAACGGCGCGGGCCAGATCGTGGCCGCGGGCCCGCTGGACGCGCTGGCCGCACTGGTCGAGGCGCCGCCCGAGCGGGCGAAGATCCGCACGCTGAAGGTCGCGGGCGCGTTCCACACCCGGTTCATGGCGCCCGCCGAGGACGCGCTGCGCGCCCGTGCCGCCGGGATCGTGGTGAAGGACGCCGCGCTGCCGCTGCTGTCCAACGCCGACGGCGCGGTCGTGTCCGCGGGCGACGAGGTGCTGAGCCGACTGATCTCCCAGGTGACCCGCCCCGTGCGGTGGGACGCCTGCCAGGCAACCCTGGCCGCGCACGGCGTGACCGCGGTGGTCGAACTGCCGCCCGCGGGCGCGCTGACCGGCCTGGCCAAGCGCGAACTGAAGGGCACACCCACCTTGGGCCTCAAGACCCCCGACCAGCTCGACCAGGTCGTCGAGATGATCAACGCCGCGGAGGTGGCCGAGTGAGCGCCTTCTCCCTGCCCGCGGGCCCCGCCGGCACCCGCGTCCTCGGCCTGGGCAGCTACCAGCCCGAGACGATCGTCAGCAACCACGACCTGAGCCTGCGCATGGACACCTCCGACGAGTGGATCCGCGACCGGGTCGGCATCGTCAACCGCCGCGTGGCCAAGCCGGACGAGCTGCTGGTGGACATGGCGATCGAGGCGGGCGCGAAGGCCGTGGCCGACGCCGGGCTCGCGCCGACGGACATCGGCGCGGTCCTGGTGGCCACCTGCACCATGCCGTCCCAGATCCCCAACGCGGCGGCGCAGGTCGCCGACCGGATCGGGGTCAAGGGCGCGCCCGCGTTCGACCTGAACGCCGCGTGCGCGGGCTTCTGCTACGCCCTCGGCACCGCCTCGGACCTGGTCCGCGCGGGCACGGCGAAGTACGTGCTGGTCATCGGCGCGGAGAAGCTGACCGACTGGGTCGACGCCGACGACCGCTCCACCGCGATCATCTTCGCCGACGGCGCGGGCGCCGCGGTGGTCGGTCCGGCCGACGAGCCGGGCATCGGCCCGGTGGCGTGGGGCAGCGCGGGCGACCTGGTGGACATGATCCACGTCAGGGACCGGGAGTCGTTCATCTTCCAGGAGGGTCAGTCGGTCTTCCGCTGGGCGACCACGCAGATCGCGCCGATCGCGCTCAAGGCGATCGAGCTCGCCGGCCTGGAGGTGTCCGATGTGGACGTCTTCGTGCCGCACCAGGCGAACCTGCGCATCGTCGAGGCCATCGCGAAGCGCTTGCGCGCCAAGGGTGCGCGTGAAGACCTCGTGATCGCACGTGACATCGTGGACTCCGGCAACACCTCGTCCGCTTCGATCCCCCTCGCGCTGGACCACATGCGCGCGGCGGGAGAGGTGCGCAGCGGTGACGTGGCGCTGCTCGTCGGCTTCGGAGCCGGCCTGTCCTACGCGGGACAGGTCGTCCGGCTGCCGTGACCGCAATTCGAGACTCCGGTGGGACCAACCAGCCGGCGAAGCAAGAAGGAAGGGATTTTCAGTGAGCAACGAGGACATCCAGAAGGGGCTCGCCGAGATCGTCGAGGAGGTCGCCGGTGTCGAGGCGGCCGACGTGACGGCTGACAAGTCCTTTGTGGACGACCTGGACATCGACTCGCTGTCCATGGTGGAGATCGCCGTGCAGGCCGAGGACAAGTTCGGCGTGAAGATCCCGGACGACGAGCTGGCCAACCTCAAGACCGTGGGCGATGCGGTCAACTACATCGCCAGCAACGCATGACCAGTAGCAACGACGTCGTCGTCACCGGGCTGGGTGCCACCACCCCGCTCGGTGGCGATGTCGCCTCCACCTGGGACGCCCTCCTGGCCGGCCGCAGCGGTGTTCGGACGCTGACGGCCGACTTCGTGGAGCGCTTCGAGCTGCCGGTGAAGATCGGCGCGCCGCTCGCGGTCGAGCCGACCGAGGTGCTGCCGCGCGTCGAGGCCCGCCGGCTGGACCGCTGCGAGCAGGTCGCGGTGGTCGCCGCCCGCCAGGCGTGGGCGGACGCCGGGTTGAGCGCCGACGACGTCGACCCCGAGATGCTCGGCGTCGTGATCGGCACCGGCATCGGCGGCGCGATGACGCTGCTGGACCAGGACGACCTGATCGAGGCGTCCGGCCTGCGCAAGGTCTCGCCGCTGACCGTGCCGATGCTCATGCCCAACGGCCCCGCCGCGCACGTCGGCCTCGACCTGAAGGCACGCGCGGGCGTGCACGCGCCGGTGTCGGCCTGCGCGTCCGGCGCCGAGGCGCTGGCCTGGGCGTACCGGATGCTGAAGGCCGGCGAGGCGGACGTGGTCGTGGCCGGTGGCGCGGAAGCGTGCATCACCACCATCACCATGGCGGGCTTCATCCAGGCCCGGACCATGAGCACCCGCAACGACGACCCCGAACGCGCCTCGCGCCCGTTCGACGTCGACCGGGACGGGTTCGTGCTCGGCGAGGGCGCCGGGGTCATGGTGCTGGAACGCGGGGACTTCGCCCGCGCCCGCGGCGCCCGGATCTACGGCAAGCTCGCGGGCATCGGCACCAGCTCCGACGGCCACCACATCACCGCGGCCGACCCGGAGGGCATCGGCCAGTCCCGGGCCATCGCCAAGGCGGTCCGGATGGCGGGCATCGACCCGGCCGACATCGGCCACGTCAACTGCCACGCGACGTCCACCCCGGTGGGCGACGTGATCGAGCCGCAGGCCGTGCGCCGGGCGATCGGCGACCACCCGGTGCTGACCGCGCCCAAGGGCAACCACGGCCACCTGCTCGGCGCCTCGGGCGCGGTGGAAGCGATCACCACGCTGCTGTCGGTGCGCGACGGCGTCGTGCCGCCGACGCTGAACCTGGCGAACCAGGACCCGAAGGTGCAGCTGGAGGTCGTCACCGGCGAACCGCGCAAGATCGACCTGATCGCCGCGGTCAACAACTCGTTCGGGTTCGGCGGGCACAACGTCTCGCTCGTCTTCACCTCAGCCTGATCGCCTTGGGCCAGACCGTCTCACGAGGAGCTTCTCGATGACTGCCCTTGCGTCCCGACCGGCGAACCCGGGTGCGGACGGCGAAACCGATCCGCGTGACCCGGAGGTCCGGCTCGCGCAACTGCTCGACCCCGGGTCCGTCGCGCCGCTGCGGCCCCGTGACGGCAGCGGCATGTTCGCCGTGCGCGGCCGGATCAACGGCGCGAAGGTCGTCGCCTACTGCAGCGACGCCACGCGCATGGGCGGCGCGCTGGGTTCCGAGGGGTGCAGGCACATCGTGGAGGCGATCGACACCGCCGTGCGCGAGCGCACGCCGGTGATCGGCGTCTGGCACTCCGGCGGCGCGCGGCTGCCGGAGGGCGTGGAGTCGCTGGACGGCATGGGCCAGATGTTCGCCGCGATGATCCGGGCGTCCGGCCGGGTGCCGCAGATCTCCGTGGTGGTCGGTCCGGCGGCGGGCGGTGGCGCGTACGGCCCGGCGCTGACCGACGTGGTGATCATGGCCCCGGCCGGCAAGGTCTTCGTGACCGGGCCGGACGTGGTCCGGTCGGTGACCGGCGAGCAGATCGACATGGACGGCCTCGGCGGTGCGGAGGCGCACGGGCGCAAGTCCGGTGTGGTGCACGTGATCGCGGACGACGAGCCGGACGCCTACCAGCGCGCGCGGCGGATCACCGGGCTGTTCGCCCAGCCGGGTGTGTTCGACCTGCACTCGGTGCCCGACGGCGACGACCTGCGGGCGTTGCTGCCGGAGCAGCCGCAGCGGGCCTACGACGTGAAGCCTCTGGTGCGGGCGATCCTGGACGACGAGTCGTTCGAGGAGTTGCAGGCCAAGTGGGCGCCGAACGTCGTGGTCGGGCTCGGTCGGCTCGGTGGGCGCACGGTCGGCGTGATCGCGAACAACCCGATCCGCAAGGGCGGGTGCCTGGACTCGCTGTCGGCGGAGAAGGCGGCGCGGTTCGTGCGGATGTGCGACGCGTTCGGCGTGCCGCTGCTGGTGCTGGTGGACGTGCCGGGGTACCTGCCGGGTGTCGGCCAGGAGTGGGACGGCGTGGTGCGGCGCGGCGCGAAGCTGCTGCACGCGTTCGGTGAAGCCGTCGTGCCGCGGGTGACGTTGGTGACGCGCAAGTCGTACGGCGGTGCGTACATCGCGATGAACTCGCGTTCGCTGGGCGCCACGGCGGTGTTCGCGTGGCCGATCGCCGAGGTGGCCGTGATGGGCGCCAAGGCCGCGGTCGGCATCCTGCACCGCAAGAAGCTGGCGGCCGTGCCGGACGAGGAGCGGGAGGCGTTGCACGCCAAGCTCGTCGAGGAGCACGAGCGCATCGCGGGTGGTGTGGAGCGGGCCATCGCGATCGGCGTGGTGGACGAGGTGGTCGAGCCGACGAAGACGCGGCGCAAGCTGGCGGAGGCCCTCGCGGCGGCGCCGGCGGGTCGGGGCGCGCACGGCAACATCCCGCTGTAGGGAACATCCCGCCGCAGGGGGGCGGGCGTCATGGGTGGGGTCGTTCCGTCGGGGGGCGACCCCACCGCCGTGTTCCGAGCGTTGAACTCACCGGTCCTGAACGTAGGACACACGCGACCTGAACGTAGGACTCGCGCGAGAGTCCTGCGTTCGGCGCGGTCAGCAGGCGGTGAACTGGGAGGTCGAGCCCTCGGTGCCCAGGTCGACGCGGAGCGCGCCCCGTTCCTCCTGCAGCGGGTAGACCACGCGCCAGTGGATGCAGTCGGCCTGGAGCTCGGCCGGTGCCTTGGCGACGTCCTGCGTGCTGGTGAACGTCATCAGCACCCGCAGCCTGGTCTGGGAGACCGACTCGATCCGGTGCACCAGGATCGACCCGTCCCGCGAGCTCTCGTAGTCCGACACCCACCTCGACCTCGGCGTCTGGCCGACCCGGTGCGCGGTCACGGTCTTGGCCCACTGCTCGTAGTCGTGGCCGTTGATCGCGTCGAAGAACTGCTGCAGCACCTCCCGCACGCGTTGGCCGTCGGGGTGCTGTGCCGCGTCGACGCTCAGCTGCACGGTGCCGCTGCCCGGCTGCGCGCTGCGCGGGACCGAACTCGACGGCCCCGAGCCGGGAGCGGCGACCTGGTCGCCCTGGGCCACGGCGGGCCGCTGGTAGACCTCACGCGCCAGCACGCCGACGCCCGCGGTGGCGGCGGCGACCAGGAGCACGGCGGGCAGCAGCAGACGTGCGGACACCCCAGGAGCGTGCCACAGCGCCCGTACGCGCGGGTAATCACCCGGACGGCCGAGCCGGCAACCCGCTCAGTGCGGTTTAACCGAACCGATATAGCTACCCACAATGGCTCCCCCACCTACCGGGACACACTTTCCCGAGATTTCGGGGTTCACCACGATGAAAAGCGCACCCGACGCCCCGGACGACTCCCGGAACACGTTCCGTGACCAAGCCCGCAATTCAGCGGAAACATCCTGAAACCGCAGGTGATGACGGCCGAACGCGAAGAACGATCGCGTTTCGTTTAGTGCCGCCAGGCCAGCCCTCTCCGCTCTTCCGTGCAGCTAAACCTCGCGATCGGGTGATTCCTGAACACCTAATAGCCACCTTCAGTACAGATCCGAGGAACGCTCATACCCACGAATGGACGTCAACACCCCCGAAATGGTGGATTGGCTCACCTGGCCTTGCCGTGCGGGAATATGCCGGTCGGAAAAGTCGCAAGGAGGCGAAAACCCGTGGACCTCCGCTATGAGGCCTACTGCTTCGCGGACCGTCTGTTCTACGACGTGCAAAGCCACGCGGAAACCGCCGAAGACGATTTCTCGCAGGTGCTGCCCGCGTTGCCGGAAGGCTGGACGCAGGGCGACCGCAACATCTGGCGACACGTCCACCCGGACGGCGTGGTGCTGCCCAAGCAGGGCTGGAAGGTGCACGTCTCGGCCACCGTGCTGAACGCGGGCGAGGTGCTGCTGAACTCCTACGAGTACCTGATCGCGCGCCGGATCCCGTTCAAATACCTGCGCACGCAGTCGATCGTGCTGGCCCGCAACTCGAAGTACGCGCCACGCGAGGGCAGCGGCAAACTCATCACGATCTACCCGGCCGACGAGGCGGAACTGGAATCGACCCTCGTCGAGTTGTCCGAGATCCTCAAAGGCCAGTCGGGCGCGTACATCCTCAGCGACCTCCGCTACGGCGCCGGCCCGCTGTTCGTCCGCTATGGCGGGTTCATCGAGCAGTGGCTGGAACAGGACGGCAAGCGCGTGCTGGCCATCGAGGGCCCGGACGGCGCGCTCGTGCCCGACCAGCGCAAGCCGACGTTCTGGGTGCCGGACTGGGTGAAGCTGCCCGCGTGCCTGGAGCAGCACCTGGCCGCCCGCCGCGCCGGTGACGCCGACGCGTTCCCGTACCGGGTGGTGCAGTCGCTGCACTTCTCCAACGGCGGCGGCGTGTACGAGGCGGTCCGCAAGGCCGACGACAGACCGGTCGTGCTCAAGGAGGCCAGACCGCACGCCGGGCTGGACCGCGAGAACGTCGACGCGGTGGCCCGGCTGCGCCGCGAGCACGCGATGCTGAGCAAGGTGGCCGGTGTGCCCGGCGTACCCGAGGTCTTCGAGCACTTCACCGCGTGGGAGCACGAGTTCGTGGCCATGTCCCGGGTGTCGGGCCGCCCGCTCGGCCAGTGGCTGGGCAACAACTACCCGCTGACCCACCACGAGGTCACCGACGAGGCGATCACCGCTTACACCGAGCGGGCGTTGCGGCTGGTCGCCGAGGTCGAGCGGATCGTGCACGCGGTGCACGAGCGCGGTGTGGTGTTCTGCGACCTGCACCCGCTCAACATCCTGGTGGACGACGAGGACGCGGTGTCGCTGATCGACTTCGAGCTGGCGTTCGCCGTCGAGGAGAACGGCAAGCCCACGCTCGGCTCGCCGGGCTTCCAGGCGCCGCCCGACCGCACCGGCTTCGAGATCGACGAGCACGCGCTGGCCGCCGTGCGCCTCTACGTCTTCCTGCCGCTCAACGCCGTGATCGACCTGGCGCCGTCGAAGCTGCGCTCGCACGTGGACTTCATCCAACGGCGGTTCGGCCTGTCCGACGAGTACTGCGCGAAGATCCTGGAAGTCCTGACGCGGCGTGACGCACCGGCTTACACGGCCACCGCGCTGGACGTGCCCGAACCGGACTGGCAGGTGGTCCGCAAGTCCATCGCGGCGGGCATCCTGGCCAGCGCCACGCCCCACCGCGCGGACCGGTTGTTCCCCGGCGACGTCGAGCAGTTCGAGGTCGGTGGCGCGGGGTTCGGCTACGGCGCGGCGGGTGTGCTGCACGCGTTGGACGTGACCGGCATGGGCCGCTACCCCGAGCACGAGCAGTGGCTGCTGGACGCGGTGCGCCGCGACCCGCCCAAGGAACCCGGGTTCTTCACCGGCGCGCACGGCATCGCGCACGTGCTGGAGAACTTCGGCCACCACGACCTGGCCGAGGAACTGGTCCGCTCCTACGCGCAGGTGGTGCCGGACACCCGTGACCACGGCCTGAGCACGGGCCTGGCGGGCATCGGGCTGAACCTGCTGCACTTCGCCGGCACGCGTGACGACGACACCTACGCCGTCCAGGCGCTGGAACTGGGCGAACGGCTCGTCACCGCGCTCGCGGACGCCGAGCCGCCCGGCCCGAAGGCGCGTGCGGGTTTCGAGCACGGCTGGTCGGGCCCGGCGCTGCTGTTCCTGCGGCTGTTCCAGCACACCGCCGAGCGCCGCTGGCTCGACGCCGGCGTGCGCGCCCTGGAACGGGACCTGGCCGAGACGATGACCGCGTTGGACGGCTCGACGCAGGTCCGCGACGGCAACTTCCGCACCCTGCCGTACGTCGGTGTCGGCAGCGCGGGCATCGCCCTCGTGCTCAACGAGTTCCGCCTGGCCGCGCCCGACCTCCCGGTCGTCGAACGGCTCCCGGAGCTGATCGGCGGCACGACCGGCGAGTTCGTGATCCAACCGGCGCTGATGCTCGGCCGGGCCGGTCTGCTGGCCACCCTCGCCCACGCGAACGGCCCGCGGCAGGCGATCGACCGGCACCTGGCCGCACTGTCCTGGCACGCCGTGCCCTACCAGGAGGGCCTGGCGTTCCCCGGCATCCAGTTGCGGCGGCTCTCGATGGACGTCGACACCGGCGGCGCGGGCGTGCTGCTGGCGCTCGGCACCGCCCTGGACGGCACACCCGTGTTGCCGTTCCTCTCAGCCCCGGCCCTCGCGGACCGGTAGCAGTACCCCTTTCCCCCGATATTGAGGAGTCACGATGGACTTCATCCTCGACCTGCAGGACCTCGAGACCCCCGAGGCCCAGTCGAACGCGATGGCGACCGGTGGCAGCAGCGGCGGTGGCGGCGGCAGCACGACCGCCTCCAACGCGTCCCTGCTGCTCCCGTGCAGCCACTCCACCGTCAGCCTGATCCTCTGCTGACGAATCCCCTCGCGGGTCCGGGTGAGCGGCGCAGTGGAAGTGCGCCGCTCACCCGGCTTCTCGCGGTGCGCCGCCTCCGGCGTCGCGGACCCATCATGCGCCCGCCCCCGGCGATCGACCTAGGAGTTCGGAGACCGTGGTGCTGTCCGGCGTCATCCGGCGTGATCTCCGGTGGCTGCTGCTGGCGTTGAACGCCCTGCCCGCCACCGCCGCCGGGCTGCTCCTGCCCACCGCCCTCGCTTCCGCCGTGGACATGGCGCTGGCCGGGCGGCTGGACGCGGGCACCGTGTGGTGGCTGGTCGGGCTCGCGGGCGTGGAGGTGCTCGGCGACGCGATCGGCGTGGTGCTGGCGGCGGCGATCACCGCACGGGGAGCGGCGTGGCTACGCCACCGGCTGACCGCGCACTTGCTGGCGCTGGGCCACCCGGCGCGGTTTGAGGCCGGTGACGCGGTGAGCAGGTTGACCGGCGACAGCGCGATCGCGGGCGGCGTCGCGGTGCTCGCGGTGAACCTCGGCATCTCCGTGCTCACGGCGGCGGGCGCGATCATCGCGCTGGCACTGCTGGACTGGCGACTCGCCGTGGTGTTCCTGCTGAGCGTCCCGCTGGCCGCGCTCCTGGTGCGCTCGCACCTGCGCCTGACCGCCGCCGACGTCGCCACCTACCAAGAGGTCTCCGGCGAGTTGTCCGCACGACTGGTGGACGCCGTCGGCGGTCTGCGCACCATCGCCGCCTCCGGCCGTGCCGACCAGGAAGCCGAACGCGTCCTGCGCCCGCTCCCCCGCCTGACCGCCGCCGGTGTCGGCATGTGGCGCACGCAAGCCCGGATGATCTGGCGCGCCGGCCTCCTGCTGCCCGCCGTGGAACTGGCCGTCCTGACCGCCGCGGGCTTCGGCGTGGTCGCGGGCCGCCTCAGCGTCGGCGACGTGCTCGCCGCCCTCGGCTACGTCGCCCTGGGCATGACCGTGGTCGGCCAAACCGCCCTGCTCACCGCCTTGCAACGGGCCCGCGCCTCCGCACGAAGGCTGCAGGAAGTACTGGAAGCGCCCCTGCCCCAGCGCGAACCTCCCGCCTCCGCCGGCACCGGCGAGGTCGTGCTGACCGGCGTGATCGTGCCCGACGCGCTGCACGACGTCGACCTCGCCATCCCCGCCGGCACCTTCGTCGCCGTGGTCGGCCGGTCCGGCTCGGGCAAGTCCGCGCTCGCCTCGGTGATCGGCGGCCTGACCAGGCCGACCTCGGGTGAGGTTCGGCGCGGCGGATCCGTCGGTTACGCGTTCGAACGGCCCGCGCTGGTCGGCACCACCGTCGCCGACGCCGTCCGCTACGGCACCGACCCGCACCGAACCGACGTCGAAGCCGCCTGCCGCGCCGCCCAGGTGCACGACGTGGTGGTGCGCCTGCCCGAGGGCTACGACACACCGATGGCCACCGCGCCGATGTCCGGCGGCGAGGCCCAACGACTCGGCCTGGCCAGGGCGTTCGTCCGCGACCCGGCCGTCCTCGTGCTGGACGACGCCACGGCCAGCCTCGACATGGTCACCGAGTCCACTGTGGAGCGTGCGGTCGAGTCGGCGCTGCCCGGCCGGACCAGGGTGGTCGTCACCCACCGCGCCGCGACCGCCCGCCGTGCCGACGTCGTCGTCTGGCTGGACGACGGTCGAATCCGGGCGGTGGGACCGCACGCCGACCTCTGGCACGACGACGACTACCGGGCGGTGTTCGGCTGATGACCTACCTGCGGGCGTTGCGCGACCAGCGGCGCGGCATCGTGGTCCTGCTCGGCTGGTCGGTGCTGGAAGGCGTGCCCGCGCTCCTGTCCGGCCGACTGGTCGGCCTGGCCGTGGACCAGGGCTTCGCCACCGGCCGCCCGTGGGTCGGCGTCGGCTGGCTGCTCGTGTTCGCCGCCGTCGCCGTCCTCGGCGGCTTCGGCCTGCGCCAGGTGTTCCGACGACTGGGCGCCGTGGTCGAGCCGCTGCGGGACGCGTTGGTGCGCCAAGTCGTGCGCGGCGTGCTGCACGCCGGCTCGCAGACCCGCCAACCGGACGCCAGTGCCGTCGCCCGCATCACCCGTCACGTCGAAGTGGTCCGCGACGCCACCGCCGGCGTCCTGGTCCAGGCCCGAGCCCTGCTCGTCACCACCGTCGCCGCCCTGATCGGCCTGGCCGCCACGGTGTCTTCGCTGGCATGGCTGGTGATTTTGCCGGTGGTCGCCGCACTGGTGCTGTTCGGCCTGCTCCTGCCCTCCCTGGCCCGCGGCCAACGACGCCTCGTGATGGCCGACGAACAAGCCGCTTCGGTAGCCGGCACCGTGTTCCTCGGCATCCGCGACGTGACCGCCGTCAACGGCACCGGGCACGCCCTGCACGACGTGATGACCCAGGTCGACCGACAAGCATCAGCGACCGTTCGGATGGCCTTCGCCACCGCGCTGCGCGGCGTCGTGATCGCTCTGGGCGGCTTCGCACCACTGGTGCTGTTGCTGCTCATGGCCCCGGGAATGGTGCGCGCGGGCACGTTGACGGTCGGCGAGGTGCTCGGCGCCGTGGTCTACCTGAGCACCAGCGTCCAACCCGCCCTGCGCCGCCTGGCGGACACGACCAGCACCATCGTCCTGCGCCTCGTCGTGGCACTGCGCCGCCTGGCCGAAGCCGCCCCACCCATCCAGCCACCGACCGGCGACGCCACACCCGACGGCTTCGAAGTCGAACTGAACCACGTGACCTTCGGCTGGAGCCCCACCGCCGAACCAGTCGTGCGTTCCCTTGACCTCGTCCTACCGGAAGGCTCCCACCTCGCCGTGGTGGGCCCGAGCGGCATCGGCAAGTCCACCCTGGCCGGCCTGATCACAGGCCTGGTCGAACCACAATCCGGCCACGTCCGCTTCGGCCACGTGCCAATCCGATCGGTGACCCCGGAACTCCGCCACCAACGCATCGCCCTGGTCCCCCAAGAGACCTACCTGTTCACCGGCACAATCCGGGAGAACCTCGCACTACTCGCCCCCAAAGCCTCCGACACCGCACTACTGGAGGCCGCAGCCGCCGTCGGCGCCACCGACCTGATCACCCGCCTCGGCGGCCTCTCCTCCACCCTGGGCCACTCCGGCAACGGCCTCTCCGCCGGCGAAGCCCAACTCCTCGCCGCCACCCGCGTCTACGCCTCCCCCGCCGACGTCGTCATCCTCGACGAGGCAACCTCCGCCCTCGACCCCGCCGCCGAAGCCCTGGTGGAACAAGCCTTCGCCACCCGCAACGGCACCCTGATCGTCATCGCCCACCGCCTCTCCTCCGCACTGAGAGCAGACCTGGTCCTCCTCATGGACGGCGGCCAACCCCTAATGGGCAACCACCAGGACCTCCTCGCCACCTCCCCGCTCTACCGGGACCTGATGGCCGCCTGGCACGAGCCCACAACGGACCCGCAGCCAGCCCACCGAGGCTCGCAAACTCTCAGTCCCCCACCGGCCCCTGCCGCGCCACATCGGACCCGCAGCGCCACCGCCTAGGCTCGATTTGACATGGGTTCGGGTGCTTTAGGCTGGTCGAAGCCGGCAGGCCTGGCGGGACGCTTTTCCCCGCCGGGCCTGCCGGCTTTGGCCTGCCTGGAGTGCCCGTAAGGGCCCCATGTCAAATCGAGCCGGAAGTAACCACCGACGCCGGCTTCAGGACATCGAGCCGGACTCGAGCACTCGCGATCTCACCCCACCCGGTGCAACCACGTCACCGGCGCACCGTCACCAGCACGCCGGAACGGCTCCAAGGCGTCATCCCACGCCGCACCGAGGATCTCGTCCACCCCGTGCGCGAACGACTCACCACCCCTACTGCGCGCCGCCAACGACCGGAGTTGGTCCTCCGAAACAACTATGTCGCCGTTCGCGCTCGTCCGCGCGTGCCACAACCCCAACACGGGCGCGAAGCAGTACCGCACGCCGTCCACACCCGGACTCGGGTCTTCCGTCACCTCGAACCTGAGCATCGGCCACGCCCTGAGCGCGGACACGAGTCGGGCACCGGTGCCGGCGTCGCCGGTCCAGTTGCATTCGGCGCGCAACTGACCTGGCGCCGCGGGTTGCGCCGCCCACTTGAGGTCCGCTCGCTCACCGAGGGTGCCCGAGATCGCCCACTCGACGTGCGGACAGACCGCAGACGGCGACGAGTGGACGTAGACCACGCCACTGCTGCTGCCACGGGTGCTCACAGCTGACCTCCGCTACTCGACGAGGGACGTCTTCCCCTACGACCTCTCGATGACGCGGACGATCTTGTGAATTCCCGACTTGGTCATTCTGCCCGCTACAGCAGCAGTCCGCCATAAGAACCAGCCCGTTCCTCACCCAGGCGGGTCAGATACAGGACTTTCGACCCGAAAACCAGCGACCTCGCGGCCCGGTACCAGACCGCGAGGTCACTTTCCGCGATCACCTTGCGACCCAGCGATCACGGAGCTACCACCTGCCGATCACAGCGCCCCCGCCATCACAACGCCCTTGCCATCACAACGCCCCGACCGCCGCCACCACGTCCACCAGCCCCGTTCCCTTGTCGTGGCTGGTCGGGTACGGCCCGACGACCTGGTACCCCGACCCGTACCGGTACGCCGTCGACTTCAACGCCGCCTCGATCTCCCCCGCCGTCGCACCCGGCCTGGCCTGAACCAGCTGCGCCACGATGCCGGCGATGTGCGGCGCCGCCATCGACGTGCCGCTGATCGTGTTGAACGTCCCGACGTCCAGCAACCCCGGCCCGTTCGCCGGCTGCAACCCGGTCGCGCAGATCACCAGGTAGGGACGGCACGCCGAGGTGATGTCCTCACCCGGCGCGGAGATGTCCGGCCACGTCGAGGGATCCGTGACCAGCCCCCGCGACGAGTACTCCGACACCACGCCGTCCCGCGTCCCGGTGCCGAGGTCGTGGTACGACGCCACGGACAGCACACCGGGCGTCGGGTCCTGACCGGCCGGGTTGGACAGGTTCGCGCTGCCGTCGCCGCCGTCGTTGCCGTTCGCCCACACCGTCACGACGCCCTCGGCGGCCAGCGCCCGCTGGAGCTTGACCGTCGTGGAGTTCGGGTCGAACGCGCCGCCGCCGGACGGCCCGTACGAGTTGTTGACCACCTTGATCGGCGGGCACACCGACGCCGGGACGCCCGCGCCGCACGGCGCCCGGTGGTTCTCCAGCACCCAGTTCAGCGCCGCGTCGGCCCCGATGATGAACAGCACCGCACCGGTGGAGATCACCACGGCCTTCGCGCCCGGTGCCGCGCCGCGCACCACCGTGCCGTCGCTCAACGTCGTGTCACTGCCGACCGCGATACCCGTGACGTGCGTGCCGTGCCCGCCGACCGACAGCAGGTCGGTGTCCACCGAGGTCGGCACGTCCAGGATGCAGCCCGTCCCCGTGCTCGCCTCGTCCAAGCACACGCTCTTCAGGTTCCGCACGACCTTGGTCTGGCCGTTCGGTTGCTTGAACATCGGGTGCGTCGGGTCCACCCCCGAGTCGATCACCGCGACGCTGACGCCGCTGCCGTCCAGCGCCAGCCCGTTCGCGCCGGTCAGGGTCTGGCGCGCCGCGTAGCCGCGGGTCGCCGTGTGCGAGGTGGCCCCGGTGAACTCGATCGGCCGGTTCGCCTCCACGTACGTCACCCCCGCCGCCGCCCGCACCGCGGTGATCTGCGCGGCCGTGCCACGCGCGGCCACCACCGCGATCCGGTCGAAGCTGGTGATCCGGTTCAGCCCGGACTCCCGCACCGCCCGCTCGGCGGAAGCGAGGTCAGCGCCGTGGACGAACACCGTCCCGGCCTGACCACCGGACAGCAGACCACCACCACCGGACAACTGACTGGCCAACAGGGTCGACACGGGTGCGAGCAAACCGGCGGAGGCGGACGGGGCAACCGCTACGGACAGTGCCAGCGTGCCCGCCGCGAGCAGGGCGGCTTTGCGCATCACGGACAAACCTCCAATGCAGGGATGAGCAAACCGACTAACGAGTCACGCCCGTTCAGGTGATGGTCGTCACGCAACGTCATCTCCCGCGATGCGCGCGGCGGAGCGGGCCCCGGCGGCGCTACCGTGTCCGACCGTGTGGAACGCCGAACGGTGCGACCTTGTGGTGATCTTGTGCGGCTGATCCGACTCGGGACCGAGCCCTCCGCGGTGGGCGCCGACGTGCGCGCCGCGTTGAGCACGTGGGGCAACGGTGACGCCGTGCTCGGCGGTATCGCGCTGCTCGGGGTGCGACCGCCGGACAGCCCCCGCGACCTGGACGCGGTGATCGTGCTGCCGCGCGGCGTGCTCGTGGTCGTCGGCGTCGACCTGCCGGACCCGGCCATGCGGCTGGAGGCGCCGCTGAACGGGCCGTGGAAGATCGACGGCTGGCCGCTGACCCGCCCGGACGGCGCGATGAGCCCCGCCGCCGAGGCGCTGGAGGCCACCACCGCCGTGGCCCGGCGGATCCAGGACATGCGCGGCGAGCCGCTGCCGGTGACCACCGTCGTGGCGGTCGGCCCGTACGTCGGCCAGGTCGTGCAACCGACCGTGGACCTCAACCGGGGCGTGCGCGTCCTGCACCCGAAGCCGACCACGCTGCTGGCCGCCGCACGGGAGCTGGCCACCAGCGACCGGCCCTGTTCCGCGGAGCACGCGGCCAAGCTGGTCGCCGTGCTCGCGCCGACCGGCGTGCCGCCCACCCGCCAGCACCTGGTCGCCGAGGGGTTCTCCGACACGGCGGCAGACCTGGCGTCGGCGAGCACGATGCTGCTGCCGAAGGTCACGCCCGTGCCGACCAGCCGCAAGGTGCTGCCCTACGTGGGCGGTGCGCTCCTCGCCGTGCTGCTGGTCGTCGCGCTGATCATCTCGCTGTCGGCGGGCGACCGGGCGGACAGCTCCACCTCCTCCTCGCCGACACCGCAGCCCACCACCGTCGTGGTCGACGGCCGGAACTTCTCGCCGCGCGGCGCCGACCGGACCGACGACTGCGCCGGGCACGCGTTCGGCGACGTCCAGGCGTGGCTGTCCGAGCACGTGTGCATGCAGCTGCGGCGCGCCCAGTACGAGACCACAGTGGACGGCCGCCGGGCCGGCGTCGCGATCGCCGAGCTGAGCCTGCCCGACGCCACCAGGGCGGGAGAGCTGCAGGCGATCGCGTCGGTGGCGGGCGCGGGTGGCGTGACGCCGCTGGTGAAGGAGGGCCGGGGCTGGGAGGGCGGTCCGGCGTCGTTCGACCGGTCCGCCGGCAAGGTGTCGGTCAAGGGCGCGCAGCTGCGCATCACCCAGGTGGTGTGGGTCGAGGGCGACCAGGACCCGGCCGACCCGAAGCTGGCGCAGCTGGTCGACCAGGCTCTGCGCCTACCCGCCACGCAGTAGCGACGAGACCGGCCTCGACAGCCGCGGACCTCAACGCCCGGTGCGCACCATGCCGACACCGATCAACCCGAACGCCACGTGCAGCACGATCACCAGCCCGGCCACCGCGCACAGCGTCTCGGTGCCGGGTTTGCCCGCGATCGCGCCGAACGAGAACAGCCACCCGCCGACCGCGATCGTGAATCCGGTGAGCAACACCGATTTCGGCACGTGGGCCAAGCACAGCAACACGTTGGAACGCGCGCGGAACAACGTGTGCAGCACGACCGGCACGATCAGGAACCCCGGCAGGTACACCGCGACCGGCGGCCAGGAAGGACCTCCGGGCAGGAACGTGGACGCGATGACGAAGGCGCACCACAACACCGCGCCGATCGCGAGAGCCACAGTTCCCCTGGTCACATCCGCAGTGTAATGAGCTGAAGCCGCATTTTGAGGTTAAGAGTCCCTCTGGCCCCACGGTAGGTACGGCAGTCGGCGGAAAGTGTGCACGATGTGCTGACCCACGGTGTACGGAGCGTCAGAGACCATAGGCCTCAAGGAGCCTCAACCACACCTCACTGATGGTGGGGTACGCCGGAACGGCGTGCCACAACCGGTCCACCGTCACCTCGCCCACGATCGCGATCGTGGCCGCGTGGATCAGCTCGGCGACATCGGGACCCGCGAACGTGACGCCGACGAGCGTGCGCTTGCGCTCGTCCACGATCATCCGCGCCTTGCCCCGGTACCCGTCGGCGTGCAGGGACGACCCGGCCACCGCGATGTCGAGGTCGACCACCCGGATCTCCAGCCCCGCCTCGCGGGCCTGCGCCTCGGTCCACCCCACCGACGCCACCTCGGGATCGGTGAACACCACCTGCGGCACGGCCGTGTGGTCGGCCGTGGCGACGGGTGCGGTCCACGGCTCCGGGTCGGTGGCGCCGGTGACGATCGCCGTGCCGACCGCCCGCGCGGCGTACTTGCCCTGGTGCGTCAGCAACGCGCGGCCCGTGACGTCGCCCGCCGCGTACAGCCAGTCCACTCCGGACACCCGACCGGTGTCGTCCACTTCCAGCGCCTTGCCCGCCGTGAAGCCGAACTGCTCCACGCCGAGGTCGAACGTCGCGGGCTGCCGACCGGTCGCGATCAGCAAGTGCTTGCCCGACACCGCACCGCCGTCGGACAGCGTCAGCGACACCTCACCATCCGAAGTGGACACACCGACCGCCTTGGCGCCGGTGACCAACCGGACGCCGTCCTCGCGCAACCCCTCGGCGACCAGCTCACCCGCGAACGCCTCGAACTTCGGCAGCGGCCGCTCGCCCGACACGACCAGCGTGACCCGCGAACCCAACCGGGCCCACGCCTGCGCCATCTCGACGCCGACCACGCCACCGCCGAGCACCACCAGCGACTCGGGCACCTCCTGCGCGGAGGTCGCCTCGCGGGACGTCCAGTACGGCACGTCCGACAGGCCAGGCAACGAAGGGATGCGCGGCACGCTGCCCGTGCACACCACGACCGCCTTGGTCGCGGTCAGCACGCGCCCGTCCACGTCGACCCGGCGTTCACCCACCAGCCGCCCACGCCCGCGCACCACGGTCAACCCGGCGCCCTCGGCCCACTCGACCTGGCCCGCGTCATCCCAGTCGGAGGTGAAGCTGTTGCGGCGCTTCAACACCTCCACCGGGTCCAGGCGCGCCCCGACCGGCACGCCCGGCACCCGACGGGCGGCGGCGAGCGCGTGGCCGGGGCGCAGCAACGCCTTGCTCGGCATGCACGCCCAGTACGAGCACTCACCGCCGACGCGTTCGGCTTCCACCAACACCGTCCGCAGCCCACCGGCGGCGGTCCGGGCGGCGGCGTTCTCGCCCACCGGGCCGCCGCCGATCACGATCACGTCGAAGTCGTCGCTCACCGGTCCACCCCACACCACCCGGACCGGCGCGGCAAGTCACGCGGGGTCGAACACCCCGGCCAGCATCTTCAAGATCACGCCGTCGGCGGTGCGGAGTACCACCGGGCGCTCGTCGGGCTCGACCCGTTCGGCCAGTTTGAACATCGCGTCGGCGGTCTGGGCGGCCATCCGGAACGTCAACGTGACCGGTGCGTCGCCGCGCACCGCGAAGCGACCCAGGAACAGGTCGCGCAGCCGTTCGGCCATCAGCTCGTACTGGTCGACGGAGGCGTCGAGTCGGTGGCCGTCGAGCAGGTCGCTGAACCGCACCCGCCCGAAGCCCGGGAACTCGACCAGCATCCGCAGGTAGACGCCGACGACCTGCTGCACCGCCTCCCGCCAGTCGGCGGCGAGCCGACCCTCGGTGAACAGCGTTTCCACTCGACCCAGGTACTCCTCCATACCGCGCAACGCCAACGCGTGCACGACGGAACGCTTGTCCGGAAAGTATTGGTAGAACGATCCAATTGGCACGCCGGCGAGCTCGACGATCCGGGCGGTGGTGATGTCGTCGTAGTCGTAGTCGTTGAGCAGCGTCGCACAGGCGTCGACAATCGCGGTCACCGTCGCGGCCCCGCGCTGCTGAACGGGCTGACGACGCATCACCTTGGCTAAGCGGTTTTCGGCGGGATTTTCTGGCACGGGCACATCTTGATGGATACGGACCGGTAAGCCCAAACAGGCGATTCCGGAATGTGATGTGAGGTCCGCTCAGCTTTCGGTGTTCGGATTGTTGGGGTGCAAAACTATTTGGCTACCCTCACTGATCCGCCGACACCCCGCCGATCACGAAATCCGACCCCGTCAACGCGATCCGCGCTGCGCCGGGACCGGTTTCGGCAGTTCACCGGGTGTTCCGCTCACCACGCCCCCGGACGACGACCGTTCGGCGGAAGTCGCCCCGACGATCGGCGGCCCCGGTCGGCGGCGCGGTGGCCGAGTCACGTAGGGGCCGACCAGCCGGGCCAGCACCAGCCCCGGCGCGACCAGCGGCACCACCGCCGACAACGCCACCGCCATCGCGCCCGCGCGGGCCACGTCCCGCGGGATGACCGCGACCCGGTCCACCACGAACGCCCGCCGCCCGATGAGCGACACCAGCCCCATCACCGCGAGGAACACCGCGAGCGCGAGCAGCGCCCACCGCACCGCGACGTAGCCGACGTCCTCGGCCGCCGCCATCAC
This sequence comes from Saccharothrix sp. CB00851, assembly GCF_001905065.1. NCBI lineage: Bacteria > Bacillati > Actinomycetota > Actinomycetes > Pseudonocardiales > Pseudonocardiaceae > Saccharothrix > Saccharothrix sp. CB00851. Next base: position 26,365 of record NZ_LWLC01000002.1, on the reverse strand, counting down.
CGCGAGCCACCCGACCAACGCCGACGCTTGCCGACCCGGGCTCGTCATGGCCCACAGCAGACCGCCCGCGACGGCGAGGAAGCCGGTGCGCCCGTCGAACCACGCGCCCGTCGCCTCCAGCCACCCCGTCGGCAGGCCCGCCCAGCGCACCGGCAGCACGTCCAGCGGGCTCGGCGCGCCGAACGCCTGGCCGACCACCCACGCCAGGGACCACGTCGAGACGACCGCCGCGAACCCGAGCTGCCACTTCGGCCGGTCCACCGCGATGCGGCACAGCCTCGCCAGCTCCCGGCGCTTCTCCTTCACGGCTTCCAGCGTGCCGGAGCGGTCCGGCCCCGTGATCCCCATTCACCCGCGTGCCTTCGTAGAGCCGCTCATCGGGTGGTCGGGTCCTCACCCCGCGTGCCGACCACTCTCCCGGGTGATCTGCGCGGCTCACCGGCACTTCGTGGTGGCGCAGCCCACATGATGTCCAGCGAACCCGACCGATCACGTAGAGGAGGCGCTCGTGCGCAGGCTGCTACCGGCGTTGCTGGCGGCGTTGTCGATCACCTGGACCACCGGCGCGGCGACCGCCGAGCCGGACGTGGAGTACGTCGCGCTCGGCGACTCCGCCGCCGCAGGTCCGCTCATCCCGCAGCAGGACCCGGAGGACCCGGGTTGCCTGCGCTCGACGCGCAACTGGCCGTCCGTGCTGGCCGAGCGGATCGGGGCGCGGTTGGTGGACATGACGTGCTCCGGCGCGGTCACCGAGAACCTGGTCACGCCCCAGGAGACCATCAAGGACGCGCACGAGCCCCAGGCCGACGCGTTGAGCCCGGAGACCGACCTGGTCACGCTCACCTTCGGCGGCAACGACATCGACCTGGTCGACACGGCCCTGAGCTGCGTCAACCTGCTGCCCGAACCGGCGGGCACGTCGTGCCGCGACCGGCTCACCGCCAACGGCCGCGACGTGCTCGCCGAACGCGTCGACGCCTACGCCGCCGAGTTCGCCGCCGCCCTCGACCTGATCTCGGCCCGCGCGCCCGGGGCGCGGATCGTGGTCGTCGGCTACGGCACCTACATCCGGCCCGGCGGCTGCTACCCCGACCAGCCGATCTGGGCGCGGGACGCCGACTACCTCCAAGGCACCATCCACCGGCTCAACGCGCTGTTCGAGCGGGAAGCGGCCGCGCACGGCGCCGAGTTCGTGGACATCGCGCCGCCGAGCGTGGGCCGGGACGCGTGCGCGTCGGCGCGGACCAGGTGGTTCGAGGGCGTGTCGGCGAAGGGGCCGACCGCGCCGCTGCACCCGAACGCGGACGGCATGGAGGCGATCGGCGGCATCGTCGCCGACCGGTTGTAGCCGGGCACCGCGGACCGACCAGGCCGTCGTCGAGCACCCGCTCGGCGGCGGCCTTCGCACGTCACGGGGTGGGACAGCGGGCGGGGCGATTGTTCACGCACGGGGGCCGAGTACGTGTAGTAGATTAGACGTTCTGCGCGGGACGGGCGCAGAACTCTGCCCGCTAGAAACCGTCAGCCGCAATGCGACACAGGCTGATAAAACACGCTATCCAGAAATGAGGCACGTTGTCAAGCCCCTCCGATGACCTCCGGCTCGCGGAAACCGAGTCGGAGCAGGAATACGTGTCGATGCTGTACGGCAGGCTGGACGACCTCCGCGAACAGAGCTCGAAGCGCCTGGCCGGGGCGCTGCGGCAAACCGGTGGAACGCACCAGATGCGCTCCGAGCGGGACACCTCGGTGGCCATGTACTCCGACCAGTTGGCGCAGTACAGCGCGGTGGAGAACGGGCTGTGCTTCGGCCGGCTCGACTTCGACACCGACGACCGGTTCTACATCGGCCGGATCGGCTTGTTCGACGAGGACAAGGAGTACGAGCCGCTGCTCATGGACTGGCGCGCGCCCGCCGCCCGCCCGTTCTACCTGGCCACCGCCGCCGCGCCGGAGGGCGTGCGCCGGCGCAGGCACCTGCGGACCAAGCAGCGCAAGGTCGTCGGCTTCGACGACGAGGTGCTGGACATCAACTCGGTCGACCCGGCCCGCCCGTCCGAGGGCCTGACCGGTGAGGCGACCCTGCTGGCCGCGGTCAACGCGAGCCGCACCGGCCAGATGGGCGACATCGTCGCGACCATCCAGGCCGAGCAGGACAAGATCATCCGCACCGAGCTGAACGGCGTGGTCGTCGTGCAGGGCGGTCCGGGCACGGGCAAGACGGCGGTCGCGCTGCACCGCGCCGCCTACCTGCTCTACACGCACCGGCGGCAGCTGGCCAAGCGCGGCGTGCTGGTGGTCGGGCCGAACGCCACGTTCCTGCGCTACATCGGGCAGGTGCTGCCGTCGCTGGGCGAGACGGGCGTGCTGCTGTCCACCGTGGGCGAGCTGTTCCCCGGTCTCACCGCGGTCGGCCGCGAACCCGCCGAGGTGGCCGCGCTCAAGGGCCGCATCGAGATGGCCGACGTGGTGGCGCACGCGATCCGGGACCGGCAGGAGGCGCCGAGCCTGGTCGAGGTGCCGTTCGACGGTGACGTGCTGCGGCTGGACCGGCGCGCGATCAGCGACGCCCGCGGCCGGGCGCGGCGCACCAGGCGCCCGCACAACGAGGCGCGGCGGACGTTCCAGCGGGAGATCATCTCCACGCTGGCCTCGCAGGCGGTGTCCCGCCTGGGCCGCCACCTGCTGGACCAGGCCGACATCGACGACATCCGGCGCGAGCTGCGCGAGGACCCCGCCGTGCAGGCCGCGATCGAGAAGCTGTGGCCGACGCTGTCGCCGCAGCGGCTGCTGGAGGACCTGTACGCGTCGCCGAAGCTGATCGCCAAGGCCACGCCGAAGTTCTCCCCCGCCGAACGTGAACTGCTGGCCCGTCCGCGCGGCACCGAGTGGACGCCCGCCGACGTGCCGCTGCTGGACGAGGCGGCGGAACTGCTGGGCGAGGACGACACCGAGGCCAAGGCGCGGGCCGAGCGGCAGCGGCGGCAGGCGATCGACTACGCCCAGGGCGTGCTGGACATCCTCGACCTGGAGGACGACGCCGACCCGGACATCCTGATGGCGACCGACCTGGTGGACGCCTACCGGCTGGCCGAGCGGCACGGCGCGGAGCGCTACGAGACGGCGGCCGAGCGCGCGGCGGCGGACCGGACGTGGACGTTCGGGCACGTGATCGTGGACGAGGCGCAGGAGCTGTCGCCGATGGCGTGGCGGACGCTGATGCGCCGGTGCCCGTCGAAGTCGATGACCGTGGTCGGCGACATCGCGCAGACCGGCGACATCGCGGGCGCGTCGTCCTGGCACGAGGTGCTGTCGCCGTACGTGATGGACCGCTGGAAGCTCACCGAGCTGACGGTCAACTACCGGACTCCGTCGGAGATCATGGCGGTCGCGGCGGACGTGTTGGCGTCGGTCGACCCGGACCTGGTGCCGCCGACCTCGGTGCGGGACAGCGGTTTCGAGCCGTGGAGCCTGCGGGTGCCGTCGCTGGCCGAGGCGCTGCCCTCCGTGGTGGACAAGGAGGTCTCGGCGATCGGGGACGGCAAGCTGGCGGTGATCGTGCCCGCGGCGTCGGTCGCGTCGCTGCGCGCCACCGTGCCGGGTGCTTCCGACGACCTCGACGCGCAGGTGGTGGTGCTGGGCGTGACGGACGCGAAGGGCCTGGAGTTCGACTCGGTGCTGGTGGTCGACCCGGCGGGCATCCTGGCCGAGTCGCCGCGCGGGGCGAGCGACCTGTACGTGGCGCTGACCCGGGCCACGCAACGGCTCGGCGTCGTGCACCCCGGCGACCTGCCCGAGGTGCTGGGCAGGTTGGCGGCTAACGACTGAGGGCGTAACCGAGGGCGGCGGCGGCCAGGCCGGCGGTGAGGCTGGCGGCGACGTTGGCGAACGCCTGCCCGTAGCGGCCGACCTCGGTCAGCCGGAGCGTCTCGAAGCTGAACGTGCTGTAGGTGGTGAGGCCGCCGCACAGGCCCGCGCCGACCAGCGCGCGCAGCTCCGGTGACGCTCCGGCCACGCAGCCGAGCACGAACGAGCCGACGACGTTCACCGCGAAGGTGGCCCAGGGGAACGGGAACGTCCGCCGGACCAGCCGCGCGGTCAGGTAGCGCAGCACCGCGCCCACCGCCGCGCCGACGAAGACCAGGGCCACCATCACGGCGCCACCCGGCGGGTCACGGCCATCGCGGCGAAGGTCGCGCCCAGCGCCAGGACCAGCGTGCCGAACAGGTACGCGAACGCCGTGACACCGCCCAGCCGCACCGCGTCCAGGGCGTAACCCGAGAACGTGGTGAAGCCGCCCAGCACGCCGACGCCGAGGAACGGCCCGGCCAACGGGTGCAGGCGCGGTACGAGGACCATCAGCACGCCGATCAGCGCACAGCCCACGACGTTGACCACCAGCGTGCCCCAGGCACCGGGCACCAACGCCGACAAGCCGTACCGCGCGACGCCGCCGATGCCGCCACCGAGGGCGACGGCCGCGACGGTCCGGGCCTCAGTGCGCACGCAGGTGGTCGACCAGGTGGTCCAGGGCGGCCAGGGCGCGGACCACGTCGGCGCGCTCGGCGGGGTCGAGCTTGTCCAGCGCCGACCCGATGCGCTTCTCGTGCGCCGCTTGCCAGACGGCCAGCTGCTCGTGCCCCTGCGGCGTCACGGAGAGCCGGGCCACACGGCGGTCGCTGGGGTCACCGCCCCGTTCGACCAAGCCGTTCTCGATCAGCTGGCCGACGAGCCCGCTGACCGTGTTCGGCGCCAGCCGCAGCTCGGCCGCGAGTTCGCCCACGCGCATCGGCGGCCGCTCGGCGAGCGTCTGGAGCAACTCGACCTGCGCCATCGGCAGCGAGTCCCACGGCCATTCCGACCGGATGCTCGTGCGCAGTGCCCGGCGGAGCCTCGTGACCACGTCGGTGAGCGAGCGTGCCTCGTCTGACATGCGGGAATGGTACTGGGTCGCGTTATGTCGGAGACCGAGATACTCTGGGGACGATGAATCGCTCACTGCGCTGGTTCGTCGTGGAGTCGCCCCGGCCGCGGCGGATCGCGACCTGGGCGGGCGCGCCATGGCTGGCCGTGGCGACGGTGTGCCTCGGTGCGTTCCTCGGCCAGTTCGACGCGAGCGTCGTCACACTCGCGCTGCCCGCATTGCGGGACGATTTCGGCGCTTCACCCGAGTGGGTGTCGCTGGCCTACCTGTTGACGCTGGCCGCGTTCGTCGCGCCGATCGGCAAGTGGTCGGACCGGCGCGGCCGGAAACTGGTGTACCTGTACGGGTTCGTGGTGTTCACCGGCGCTTCGGTGGGGTGCGCGCTGGCCCGGGACCTGGACGTGCTGATCGCGTTCCGGGTGGTGCAGGCGTTGGGCGCGGCGATGTTGCAGGCCAACAGCGTGGCACTGGTCGTGGCGGCCGTGCCGCGGGACCGGGCGCGCCGGGCGTTGGGCGTGCAGGCCACCGCGCAGGCGTTGGGGCTGGCGCTCGGGCCCACGGTCGGCGGTCTGCTGGTCGAGGCGTTCGGGTGGCAGTGGGTGTTCCTGGTCAACGTGCCGGTCGGCGTCCTCGCCCTGGTCGCGGGCCACTTCCTGTTGCCGCGCACGCACGAGCGCGGTGCCGGGCCGGTCGACGGTCCCGCCGTGGTGCTGCTGGCCACGGCCACCACCGCGTCGCTGCTGGTGCTGTCCGGCGCGAGTCCGTTCCTGCTGCTGCTCGCCCTGCCCGCGGGCGCCGGGTACGTGTGGCGCGAACCGCTGGTGCGCCGGGTCAAGGGCGGGCTGCTCGGCGCGACGGGCGGGTACCTGGTGCTGTTCGGGCCGCTGGTCCTGGTGCCGTTCACCTCCGACCTCGGCCCGTTCGCGACGGGGTTGCTGCTCACCGCGCTGCCCGCCGGGTTCGCGCTCGGCGCGGCGTTGCCGTGGCAGGTGCCCCGGACCGGGGCGGCACTGTCCACAGTGGCCTGTGGCGTGCTCGCCTGGCAGGTTCACCCGGTCGCGCTGGTCGCGCTGGGCCTTGGGCTCGGCCTCTTCACCCCGGCCAACAACGCGGCCGTGCTCGGCGCGCTCCCCCGCGGTGACGCCGGATCGGGTGGCGGGCTGGTGAACCTCGCGCGGGCGCTCGGCACCGCGTTGGGCGTGGCGGTACCGCTGTTCGTCCACGAGCGGTGGGGACCCAGCGTCGCATTCGGCGTACTGACCGTGATCACTTTGTTGCTCGTCTGTACGCCGATCGGGGACAAGCGCCCCCGTCCCCTGCCCCGACCGGAGGCAAATCAGTAATCTCGCCCCGGCGGGGCGAAGCCTCGCCGATGGCACACACACGGGTGAGGATCAGTGGCGGATCGGTTGGGCTGGGTCCCCGACGACGTCGACACCGGGCTGCCCAGCGCCGCGCGGCTCTACGACTACCTGCTCGGTGGCGGGCACAACTTCGCGGCCGACCGCGAACTCGCCGAGCGGTTCCTCCTCGCCCAGCCCAACGCCCGCACCATCGCCCGCCTCAACCGCGCGTTCCTGCGCCGGACCGTGCTGCACCTGGTCGACACCGGCGTGCGGCAGTTCGTCGACCTCGGCTCGGGCATCCCGACCGTGGGCAACGTGCACGAGATCGCGCAGAAGGCGGCGCCCGGGTCACGCGTCGTCTACGTGGACTTCGAGGACGTCGCGGTCGCGCACAGCCGGATGATCCTCGCCGAGGACGACCAGTCGACCATCCTGCAAGAGGACCTGACCGACCCGGACGCGGTGCTCGCGGGCGTCCGGGACACCGGCCTGATCGACTTCACCGAGCCGGTCGGCGTGCTCGCCGTGGGGGTGTTCCACTTCGTGCCGCCCGAGCGCGACCCGGCGGGCGTGGTGGCCGCGTACCGCGACGCCGTGCCGCCGGGCAGCCACCTGGCCCTGTCGCAGTTCACCTCCGACCTGCAACCCGAGGAGATGGCCCGGGTGGTGGAGGTGATGCGCGACAGCGCGAACCCGATGTTCCCCCGCACCCACGCCGAGATCACCGCGCTGTTCGACGGCTTCGAGCTGGTCGAGCCGGGCGTCGTACCGCTGCCGCGGTGGCGGCCGGAGGAGGGCGCCATCGAGGACGACGCCGAGCGCGCGGGCATTTTCGGGGGGATGGGTCGCAAGAAGTGACCGACGTGTCGCCACCCGGCAGGACCCGGCGGCAGGACATCGCGCGCGAGTGGATGCGCGCGGTCTACCCGACCGCCTACGTACCGATGTCGCCGGTCGAGATCGAGCTGTTCCTGCTCGGACTGGTGGACGTGATCGCCGACGCGGTGCAGGCCGAGCCGTTCGCCGTCGAACCGGTCGACGTGGTCGGCCACCGGCTGGTGCGGGCGCACTTCACCGGCCCGGAGACGTTGCAGCGCACCGTGGGCGTGCTCGGGCACGCCCTGCTGTTCAGCCCCGAGCTGCGGGACGTGCCGCAGCTGGCGGAGAAGGTCGTCGCGATCCTGGGCAGCGTGAGCACCGGTTTCGCCACCGCGATGCGGCTGGACGCGTTCGACCAGCAGGAAGAGGTCAAGCGCGCCCTGCTCACGGCCAAGCTGCGGGCCGAGCGCGTGCTCAAGGTCAGCGAGGCCAGGTTCCGCGAGGTGTTCGACTCCTCCGCGTTCGGCATCGCGATCACCGACCTGGACGGCCGGTGCGTCGAGGCGAACGAGGCGCTGGCCGAGATGATCGGCCGCGAGCGCGGCGAGCTGACCGGGCGGCGGCTGGTCGAGCTGTTCGACCCGGCGGACACCGACGCGCTCGCCACCACGTACCGCGCGGTCGGCTCCGGTCGGGTGGCGCGGATCCGCGAGCAGCGGCGGCTGCTGCGCGAGGACGGCGAGCCGGTGTGGGTGTACCTGGCGGTGTCGTTGCTGCGTGACGCGGACGGCGAGCCCGCGTACCACGTGACCATGGTCGAGGACGTCAGCGAACTGCACCTGCTGCAGAAGAACCTGGACTTCCAGCTCCTGCACGACTCGCTCACCGGCCTGTCCAACCGGCAGCGCTTCGCCACCCGACTGGAGGCGCTGCACGGCAAGTCCCACGCCGGCATCACGCTCTACCACCTCGGCCTGGACGCGTTCTCGCTGGTCAACAACGGTCTCGGCCACGCCGTCGGCGACCGGCTGCTCATCGAGGTCGGCCACCGGCTGGAAGTCCTGGTGCAGGACGAGGTCGCGCTGGTCGCCCGGCTGGGCGGCGACGAGTTCGGCATCGTGGTGGACAACTCGCCGAGCACGCCGACCGTGCCGGACATGGTCGACCGGATCAACGAGGCGCTGCGGCGGCCGATGGACAACGGCGTGGCGCTGTCCGCGACCATCGGCGTGGTCGACCGCCCGCCCGCCGGGTGGGGCGTCGCGGAGATCCTGCGCGCGGGCGACGCGACCCTGCGCCGGGCCAAGCAGTTCGGCAAGCGGCAGTGGCTGCCCTACGACAAGCACGCCGACCAGCGGTTGCGCGACCGGCATGCGCGGGCCGCGCGGATGCCCGGCGCGGTGGCCGATCGAGAACTGGAGGTCGAGTACCAGCCCGTGGTCGACCTCGCCCGCGGGCTGGTGCTCGGGCACGTGGCGCGGCTGCGCTGGGACGACCTCGGGCACGACGAGTGCGTGGAGCTGGCCGAGGAGATCGGGTTGTCGCTGGCGCTGGGCCAGTGGGCGCTGCACGAGGCCGCCGCCGATGCCGGCGGCGCTGAGTCGTTCGGGCACCTGTACTTCGAGCTGTCACCCATGCAGTCCCGCGACGAGGACCTGGTCCGCACGGTCATGCGGACGTTGGACGAGACCGGGCTGCCCGCGTCCCGGCTGCGGATCTTCCTGGACACCCGCGCGATGCTCGACGGGCAGGGCGAGGACAACGCGCAGGTGCTGCGGGACAACGGGATCGCCACCGGGCTGACCCGGTTCAACGGCGGTCAGGCCGAGCTGTCGCTGCTGGACGAGCTGCCGGTGGACGCGCTGGTGCTCGACCCGTCGGTGGTGCGCCGGCTCGCCGAGCGGCCCGAGTCGTTCCTGCGCGACGCCATCACCCGGATGGTCGCCCTGATCCGGTCGTCCGGGTGCTCGGTGCTGGTGCCCGACCTGTCCACGGAGGAGCGCGCGGCGTGGTGGACGCGGGTCGAGGTGGACGCCGCGTTCGGCGACCACCTCGCGCCCGCCGTGCCGTCCTACGAGCTGCCCGGCACCTAGTCCACCCCGCTAGACCTGCTTCACCGCCGCGAGCAGCTTGGTCAGCGACTCCTTGGCGTCGCCGAACAGCATGGTGGTCTTCGGGTTGTAGAGCAGGCTGTTGTCCACGCCCGCGAAACCGGGCCGCATCGAGCGCTTCATGAACACCACGGCCTTCGCCCGGTCCACGTCGAAGATCGGCATGCCGTAGATCGGGCTGCTCGGCTCGTCCCGCGCGCCGGGGTTGACGACGTCGTTCGCACCGACCACGAGCACCACGTCGACGCTGCCGATGCCCGGGTTGACGTCGTCGAGTTCCTTGAGGTGCTCGTACGGCACGTCCGCCTCGGCGAGCAGCACGTTCATGTGGCCGGGCATCCGGCCCGCGACCGGGTGGATGCCGTAGTGCACCGTGACGCCGCGCTGCTCCAGCACCTGCGCGAGCTCCCGCGCCGCGTGCTGGCCCTGCGCCACGGCCAGGCCGTAGCCGGGGACCACCAACACGGAGTGGGCGTAGCCGAGCATGATGGCCACGTCGTCCACCGTGCCGGCGCGCACGGTGCGCTGCTCGTCGGTCGCGGCGGTCGCCGCGGTGGCCTTGAACGCGCCGAACAGGATGTTGGTCAGCGGACGGCCCATGGCCTGGGCCATCAGCCTGGTCAGGATCGTGCCGGACGCGCCGACGAGCGTGCCCGCGACGATCAGCAGGGTGTTGGCCAGCACGTAGCCCGACGCGGCGACGGCCAGGCCGGTGAACGCGTTGAGCAGCGAGATCGCGATCGGCACGTCCGCACCGCCCACCGGCAGCACGAACAGCACGCCCAGCGCGAGACCGGCCAACGCCAGCAGCACCAGCAGGACACCGCTCCCGGTCAGCACGACCGACAGCGCGAGCAACGCGCTCACCGCGGCCACGCCGATGCCGAGCAGCTGACCCGCGGGCAGCAGCACCGGCCGGGTGGTCATGATCTCCTGGAGCTTGAGGAACGTGACCACGCTGCCGGAGAAGCTGACCGAGCCGATCAGCACGGTGAGCACGGTGAAGACCTGGAACAACACCGAACCGTGCGGCACGGCCAGGAACTCGGTCAACGCCACCAGCGCCGCCGCCGCGCCGCCCACGCCGTTGAACAGCGCCACCATCTGCGGGATGGCGGTCATCTTCACCGACCGCGCCGCCGGGATGCCCACCACCACGCCCGCCGCCACGGCGAGCAGGATCAGCAGCCCGTTGTAGACCGCGCCGTGGACGTAGGCGGTGACCACGGCCAGCGCCATGCCCGCCGCGCCGAGCAGGTTGCCCGCGCGGGCGTACTTCGGCGTGCTCAGGCCCTTGAGCGCCAGCACGAAGCACAGCGCGGCGACCAGGTACGCGAGCTGGACCCAGGTGGGGCTCACTCCCCCACCTCCTTGTGGCCGTTGGCCGCGCTCTTGACCGGCTTGGCGGATTTGTGGCCCTTGAACATCTCCAGCATCCGGTCGGTCACCACGAAGCCGCCGACCACGTTGACCGTGGCCAGGAAGACCGCGAGCAGGCCGAGCGTGATCTCCAGCGCGTGCTCGGCGCGGCCGGTGATGAGGATGGCGCCGACCAGGATCACGCCGTGGATCGCGTTCGCACCGGACATCAGCGGCGTGTGCAGGATCGTGGACACCTTCGACACGACCTCGAAGCCGACGAACACGGCCAGCACGAAGATCGTCAACAGGTCGATCACGGCAGCTCCCTCCTCAGCTCGCCCGCGTGCGTGAGGCAGCAGCCGGCCAGCACCTCGTCGGTGAGGTCCGGGACGACCTGGCCGTCCTCGGTCATCATCATCAGGAGGTTGGCCACGTTGCGCGCGTAGAGCCTGCTGGCGTGCACGGGCATGCTGCTCGGCATGTTCTTCGCGCCGTAGACCAGCACCTCGCCGATCCAGGTCTCCTCGCCGGGGCTGCTCGCGGTGACGTTGCCGCCGGACTCGGCGGCCAGGTCGACCACCACCGAGCCGGGCGCCATGGCCTTGAGCATGTCGTTGGTGACGAGCACGGGCGCCTTGCGACCCGGGATGGCCGCGGTGGAGATCACCACGTCGGAGGCGGCGACGCGCTCCGCGATCAGCTCGCGCTGGCGTTCCAGGAACGTCTCGGACTGCGCCTCGGCGTAGACGCCCTGCTGGGTTTCGAGGTCCAGTTCCAGGAACCGCGCGCCGAGGCTCTTCACCTCTTCCTTCGCCGCCGCGCGCACGTCGTAGGCCTCGACCACGGCGCCGAGGCGTCGTGCCGTGGCGATGGCCTGCAACCCGGCCACGCCCGCGCCGAGCACGAGCACCTTGGCCGGCGGGATCGTGCCCGCCGCCGTGGTGAACATGGGCAGGAACTTCGGCAGCCGGCTCGCCGCCTCCATCACCGCGCGGTAGCCCGCCACCAGGGCCTGCGACGACAGGGCGTCCGCGGACTGCGCCCTGGTCACCCTGGGTAGCAGGTCGAGGCTGAACGCGGTGACCTTGTTGGCCAGGAGCACGTCGATCAGCTCCCGCTCGCCGTTCGGCTGCAGGAAGCTGATCGTGATGTCGCCCTCGCGCAGCGCGGCGGCCTGCTCGGGTGTCGGTGGTTGGACGGAGACGATCACGTCGGACTCCCCGGCCGGGTGGTCGGCGATGACGTTCGCACCGGCTGCGCGGTAGGCGGCGTCGGAGGCGTGGGCGTGTCTGCCCGCTCCGGCTTGCACGTCCACCGTGAGTCCGGCACCGATCAGCGTGGTCACCGTTTCCGGTAGACCGGCTACGCGGCGCTCAGCGGGCCGCGCCTCGACGGGTATGCCCACTCTCACGGAGAGTCACCCTAGACCGGCGAAGGTGATCTACGCCACACGTGAGCTTTAACGTTAACCGTACATACGTCTTGCTGAGACCTTCAGTGGATCACCGGGCACACGCCCTTGGTGTCGCCGGGGAAGAAGTTGGGCACCAGCTCGCGCTTGTCGTAGTACCGGTGGAAGACGCTGGTGATGCCGCTGGACATCGGCGGCACGATCCACGTCCAGTCCGCCGGGCACGAGCGACCCGCCGCCTCCTCCTTCTTGATGTGCGTGAGAAACCGGTCGGACTCGGTGTGGTGGTCGGTGATGGTCACGCCCGCCTCGGTGAACGAGTGCAGCACCGCGCGGTTCAGCTCGACCAGCACGCGGTCCTTCCACAGCGTCTGCACCGACGAGGTGTCCAGCCCCATCCGCTTGCCCAGGTACGGCAGCAGGTCGTACCGGTCGGTGTCGGCGAAGTTGCGCGCGCCGATCTCCGTGCCCATGTACCAGCCGTTGAACGGCGCGGCCGGGTAGTCGATGCCGCCGATGCGCAGCCGCATGTTGCTGATCGCGGGCACGGCGTGCCAGCGCAGCCCGAGCTCGGCCAGCCACGGCAGCTCGGGGTGGCCGATCGACACCTCCAGCACCGCGTCGCGCGGCAGCTCGACCAGCGCCGGTTCGGCGTCCTCCCGCTCCACGATCAGCGGCAGCACGTCGAACGGACCGCGCCGGGCGGGCGGTCGCCAGCCCAGGTCGACGGCCTTCTCGGTCAGCTCGGCGTTGCGCCGGTCGCCCAGCACGCCGCCGTCCGAGCCGACGTAGCCCGCGTAGCGGATCAGCTGCTCGTTGCTGATGCGCGGCGCGGGTCTGCCCGGCTCGTCGGGCGCGAACACGCTGATCACCGGCCGGACCTTGCCGCCGTTCGCGGCGAGCTTGAGGTGCTCGACGCACTCGTCCGCGACCTCCTTGGGGTCGCGCAGGTCGCGCAGGTCGCGGACCTTCAGGCTGCGCCAGTACAGCCGGCCGATGCAGCGCGCGCTGTTGCGCCACGCCACCCGTGCGCCGAACGTCAGCTCGTCGGGCGTGTGGCGGTACGTGCCGGTGGCGGCGACCTCGGCGTGCACTTCGGCGAGGCGGTGTTCGACGGGGCCGAGCTCGGGGTGCTCGGTGTGGTGGAGCCGGAGGAACTTCTCGGCCTCGGCGAGGTCGACGGTGGAGTCGGGGGAGGTGGCGGAGTCGCGCAGGGGAATGGCTTCAGCCGGACACGAGGGGACGGGGGCCATGGCGGGACACCGTAGTTGGCCTTTCGCCGTCGCCGCACCGCCGTACCGGGTGCGGAGGGGGTGCGGCAACACGTCCTTGGTGTCGCACGGTAAGTGCTTGATCGCGCAGAAGAGTGACGCACCCTGCGGAAACGAGTGATATTCGATCGTTATCCGGCCGAATCGCGGCGGTTGCTTGTGATTTACATCACAGCAGCATATTCACCTATCGGGTGATAGCGCCGGCGGCGTCCAGGCGAGGAACTTCGACACCCGCGCCGTCCCGATCGACGCCGGCACGGAGCGCATCGCGGCGTCGCGCAGCGTCACGGCCAGCGGGTTGCGCAACCTGTGCCCCACCCGCCCGAGCAGTCGTGACGCCTTCGCCATCGACTGCGTGCGCGGACGGCGTTGCCGGTCGTAGGCCGCGAGCGCGCTCGGCACGTCGTCGGCACGGGCGCACGCCGCGGCCAGCACCACGGCGTCCTCGATCGCCATGCACGCGCCTTGGCCCAGGTAGGGCGTCATCGCGTGGGCCGCGTCGCCGAGCAGCGCCACCCGGCCGCGCACGTAGGTCGGCAGCGGCACGGCCAGTTCGTGGATGTCGTGCCGCAGCACGGTGTCGGGCGGCGTGGCGTCGAGCAGGCTGGGGATGGGGTCGTGCCAGTCGCCGACGAGGCGGCGCACCTCGCCCCACTCGTCGGCCGAACGGCCACCGGCGGGCGCGACCGTCGCCGCGTACCAGCAGACCCGGCCGTCACCCAGTGGGAGCACGCCGAACTCCGTGCCGGGACCGAGGGTCTGGCTGATGCCGAGGTCGCGCGGGAACCGGGCCGTCGTCACGCTCCGCCACGCCGTGGTGCCCGCGTACACCGGCTGGGGCATCCCCGGGAACAGCGCCTGCCGGGCGCGGCTGCGGATGCCGTCCGCGGCGACCACCAGGTCCGCGTCCAGGTCGTCCACCGACGTCACCTCGGCGTCCGTGACCAGGCATTCCGCCGGCAACGCCGACCGCAGCACCCGGTGCAGGTCCGCCCGGTGCACGGCGACCACGCGGTCCTGCGCCGGGTCCACGCGGGTCAGCGTCCGCCCCTTCGGGTCGCGGATCGTCCCGGCCACCCGGGGCGTGCCGATCCGCCGCACGTCGTCGGCCAGCCCCAGCGCCTCGAACGCCCGCATGGCGTTCGGCATCACGCCGACACCCGCGCCGACCTCGCCGAACTCCGGCGCGCGTTCGAGCACCTCGACCTCCCACCCGACGCGCCGCAAGGCCACCGCCGCCGTGACACCGCCGAGGCCACCGCCCACCACGACCGCCTTCATCGTCCCACCCCTTCTACACCTGTAGAGAACCCGTACTCTACAGGCGTAGAAGGAGGAGGCAAGTGACCGAGCGCATGGCCGCCCTCGCCGACGCGGCGATCCACGTGGTGGCCACCAAGGGCATGCGAGGCCTGACCCACCGCGCCGTGGACGCGCAGGCAGGCGTGCCACCCGGCTCGACCTCGGCCTACTTCCGCACCCGCAAGGCGCTCGTGGAGGGCGTCGTGCAGCGGCTCGCCGACCTCGACAACGCCGAGGTGGTCGAGGCGCGGGTGAACGTCCCGCTCGACCCCGACCTGCTCGCCGAGGGCATCGCGCACGTACTCGACCGGTGGATGACCACCGCCCGCGAGCGCACCCTGGCCCGGTACGCGTGCTTGCTGGAGGCCACCCACCACCCCGAGCTGCGGGGCATCCTGGCCCACGGCGAACGGCCTCGGGCGCAGGCGCGGGAGTTGCTGACGGCGTTGGGCGCGGAGGACCCGGAGCGGCAGAGCCGGGACCTGGTGGCGTTCATCGACGGCCTGGTGTTCGACCGGCTGGTCGGCGCGGGCGCGCTCGGGGCACCCGCGCCCGGCACCCCGGAAAGCCGTGCCGAACTGGCCGCCGCGGTCCGCGGTGCGCTGCGCGGCGTGCTCGGAAAATGAGTGGCAGCCGCCGCTATCGTGGTTCGCATGTGGGCATTCCGGGTCTTCTACCTCTGAGCTCAGGGCAGCCGTCAACCCCCACGCGCCACGCGTGACGGGGTCATCGAGCCAACCCTGACCAAGCGGAGATTCCCGTGTCACACATCGCTTTCTTCAACATCCCCGGCCACGGCCACGTCAACCCGACGCTGCCCGTCGTCACCGAGCTGGTGAACCGGGGCCACCGGGTCACCTACGCGGTCGACCCCGGTTTCGCGTCCATCGTGGACAAGGCCGGCGCCGAGCCGGTCGTGTACCCGACCGGCCTGCCGACCGACGACCGCGAGTGGCCGACCGAGATGGCGCCCGCGATGCGGCTGTTCCTCGACGAGGCCAAGTCCGTGCTGCCGGTGCTGGAGGCCGCGTACGCCGACGACCGGCCGGACCTCGTCGTGCACGACATCGGCGCGTGGACCGCGCGCCTGCTCGCCCGGCGCTGGGGCGTGCCCGCGATCCAGTTCTCCCCCACCTTCGTCACGTACGAGGGCTGGGAGGAGGAGATGGCGCACCTGTACGACGCCCCTGAGGTGGAGGCGTTCTTCACCGACCTGGACGAGTGGCTGGCCGCCGAGGACTGCCCGATCCCCGGTCGCACGTACGTCGGCCACCCGGACCGGGCGGTGGTGAGCATCGCGCGGTCGTTCCAGCCCAACCACGAGTCGGTGCACCCGAAGTACACGTTCGTGGGACCGTGCCTGAGCGACCGGTCGTCGTTCCAGGGCACGTGGGAACGCCCCGCGGGCGACCGGCCGGTGCTGCTGGTGTCGTTCGGGTCGGCCTACACCAACGAGCCGGGGATCTACCGGCGGTGCTTCGAGGCGTTCGGCGACCTCGACTGGCACGTGGTGATCAACATCGGCAAGTACGTCGACCCGGCCTCGCTCGGCGAGCCGCCGTCGAACGTGCAGCTGCACCGGTGGGTGCCGCAGCTGGAGATCCTGTCGCACGCCAAGGTGTTCATCACGCACTGCGGCATGGGCGGCACGATGGAAGGGCTCTACCACGGCGTGCCGATGGTCGGTCTGCCCGTGCTGGGCGAGCAGGCCATGAACGCGATGCGCCTGGTCGACCTGGGTGTCGGCAGGCACCTGGAACGGGACGAGGTCACCGCGGCCGACCTCCGCTCCGCCGTGCTGGAACTGGCCGACGACCCGGACGTGGCCGCGCGGCTCGCGGCGATCAAGGCCGAGATCCGGGCGGCGGGCGGCACGACCGCGGCGGCCGACGTGATCGAGGCGGAACTCGGGTAGCGAAAAAAGGGGGCGGTGCCGTCGGCGCCGCCCCCACCCCGTCTACGCGGATCGCTCGTTGCTGCCCAGCCGGGGGAACGGGTCGGTCGAGAACACGACCTCCACCGGTACCTCGAAGTACTGCGCGATGCGCAGCGCCAGGTACAGGCTGGGGCTGTACTCGCCCCGTTCCAGGTAGCCCACGGTCTGGTAGTGGATGCCCAACGCCTCGGAGAGCTGCCGGCGTGACACTCCCCGTTCCGCGCGCAGCATCGCGATCCGGTTGTAGACGCTTTCGCTCATCGCACCCTCTGCAACGCCGCCTGACGGCGCTGCTCCATCTCCGCTCCGGACTCACGGCGAGCCATCCGACGCAGGATCGTAGGCGCAAGCAGGAAGCCGACCACCGCCCACACCCCGAGCACACCCACCATCTCCAGGATCCGCCACGACCCGCCGAGTTCCGCGACCGCCGCCGCGTCCGGCAGCAGCGCCGCCCGCGCGCCGTGGCCCGCCCAGTACACCGGGAACACCTGCGCCACGCCCTGCAGCCAGCCGGGCATCGCGGTGATCGGGTAGAAGATGCCCGAGATCGCGATCAGGCCCATCATCGGCAGCATGGTGATGCCCATCGCGCCGCCGGGACTCTTGGTGATCGACCCGGCGACCGCGCCCCAGGGCAGCATCGACGCCATGCCGAGCGCCAACACGGCGAGCAGGGCGAGCAGGCCACCCACACCCGCGTCCGCCAGCACGTTCACCAGGAACAGGCCGGGCACCAGCACGATCAGCAGACCGGACAGGGAGTCCAGCGAGGTCTGCACGGCCCGGCCGACCAGGTAGCCGACCATGCCGTGGGGCACCGCCTTGGCCCGCAGCAGGGTGCCGTCCTCGCGGTTCGTCGAGAGCTGGCCCGCGGGCCCGACCAGGGCGCCGAACACCATCCCCATGCCGAGCATGCTGGGCAGGGTGAGCGCGGCGAGCGAGACGCCGGAGCCGTCGATGGACGAGTCGCGCTGGAACCACAGCACGGTCAGCGCGGCGAGGCCGGTGAACACGTTGTACCACTGGTCCGAGCTACCCATGGAGTGGCGGAACTCGCGCACGCCGCGGTCCACGCCGAGCCGGATGGCCTGCGTCTTGGCGTTCACCGGAGCGCCACCTCCTCCTCGCTCGCCTGGCCGCTCTCGTGCCGCTGCACGAGTGCCAGGTAGGTGTCCTCCAACGTGCTGCGGCGCACCTCCAGCTCGGAGATGCCCGTCGCGTGCTGCCGGAACAGGTCGCGCACGAACGCCGTCGCGTCGTCGGCCGTGTGCACGTGCCGCGAGCCGTCGTGCGTCCAGCGGACCTCGGACCTGCCCTCGACCTGGCGGCTGAGCTGCTCGGGGCTGCCGTCGGCGATGATCCGCCCACCCGCCAGCACCAGGATCCGGTCGGCCAGCTTCTCCGCCTCGGCGAGGTCGTGCGTGGTGAGCAGGATCGTCATGCCCTCCAGGTCCGACAGCCGGTGCACCAGGTCGTGGAAGTCGCGCCGCGCGTGCGGGTCGAACCCGGCCGTCGGCTCGTCCAGGAACAGCAGGTCGGGCTTGCCGACGATGCCGATCGCCACGTCCAGCCGCCGCCGCTGGCCGCCGGAGAGGCTGCTGATCTTCTTGTGGGCGTGCTCGGACAGGCCGACGGTCTCGATCAGCTCGTCGGTGTCGAACGGCCGGGACTGCCGCGACGTGCTGTAGGGCGTGTAGTAGCGGCCGAGGTGGTGCAGCAGTTCGCGCACCCTCCAGCGGCCGTGGTCGCGCCACGACTGCAGCACCACGCCCAGCCGTGCGCGCCAGGCCTCGTCGCCGGTGGCCGGGTCGACGCCCAGCACCCGGACGTGGCCGTCGGAGGGCAGCCGGAAGCCCTCCAGGATCTCGATCGTCGTGGTCTTGCCCGCGCCGTTGGGCCCGAGCAGGGCCACCACCTCACCCGGGCCCGCGGTGAAGTCGACCCCGTGCAGCACGTCCGTCGTGCCGTAGCGCATCCGCAGATCGCGCACCTCGATGACCAAGAACCCTCACCTCCCCCTCGTCGGAGTTCTCGGTCATTTTGTAGCACACCTGCTATCGGCCGTACTACAACCGTTCCCTTACGGCTTATTTACTTCACGGGTTCGTGAATCTTCTGTATGTTGCGAAGTAGGTCCCTGAACGCACTGGGAGGTGTGCGAGATGACCGAAACGCTGTACGCCGAGCTGCCTTCACAACGCAGCACGGCCTTCGACCCGCCCGCGGAGTTGGGGTTGCTCCGCGAACGGGAACCGATCAGCCGGATGAAGTTCCCCGACGGCCACGTGGGGTGGCTCGTGACCAGCTACGAGCTGGCCCGCGAGGTCCACGCCGACCGCAGGTTCAGCAGCCGGGCCGAGCTGCAGCACTCACCGCGCCGGGTCAAGGGCGAACCGGTCCGGCAACGGCCACCGGCCAAGCCGGGCATGTTCATCGGGATGGACGCGCCCGACCACACCCGGTACCGCAAGCTGCTGACCGGGCAGTTCACCGTGCGGCGGATGAACCAGCTGATGCCGCGGATCGAGCAGATCGTGGCCGAGCACCTGGCCGCGATGCGCGCGTCCGGACAACCGGCGGACCTGGTGGCGGACTTCGCGCTGCCGGTGCCGTCGATGGTGATCTGCGAGCTGCTGGGGGTGCCTTACGACGAGCGCGAGTCGTTCCAGCAGGACACCGCCAAGCTGCTGAGCCTGGACTCCTCGTTCGACGAGATCATGGCGGCGTTCGAGCGGCTGGAGGAGTTCGTGCTCCAGCTGGCCAGGCGCAAGCACGTCGAGCCGGGCGACGACATGCTGACCGGGCTGGTCGCCACCGGTGAGCTGACCGACGAGGAAGTCGCCAACATGGGGCTGCTCCTGCTCGTCGCCGGCCACGAGACCACGGCGAACATGCTGGGCATCGGCACGTTGTTGCTGTTGCAGCACCCCGACCAGTTGGCGGCGCTGCGAGCGGACCCGTCGTTGGTGGACAACGCGGTCGAGGAGCTGATGCGCTACCTGTCGATCATCCAGTTCGGCACCGCGCGCACGGCGCTGGAGGACGTGGAGATCGGTGGCGTGGTGGTCCGGGAGGGCGAGACGGTCTCGATCTCCGTGGCCGCGGCCAACCGGGACCCGGCGCGGTTCGAGCGGCCGGACGAGTTCGACATCCACCGGTCCGCGGTCGGGCACCTCGGGTTCGGCCACGGCGTGCACCAGTGCCTGGGGCAGCAGTTGGCGCGGATCGAGATGCGGGTCGGGTTCACCGCGCTGTTCCGGGAGTTCCCGGACCTGCGGCTCGCGGTGCCCGCGGAGGATGTCAAGATGCGCACCGATATGGCGATCTACGGGGTGCACGAGCTGCCAGTGGAGTTCTCGTGAAGATCGAAGTCGATCCGGACCGGTGCGCGGGGTCGGGCATGTGCGCGTTGACCGACCCGGCGGTGTTCGACCAGGACGAGTCGGACGGGACGGTCGTGCTGCTGCAGCCGTCCCCGACGGGTGAGCACGAGCGGGCGGCGCGTGAAGCGGCGCACCTGTGCCCGGCCGGAGCCATCCGCGTGCTGGAGTGACGAGGGCTGCCGGGGCCGTCCACGGGCGGTCCCGGCGGCGTTCCTCGCGAGGTGAGGCGAACGCCGGAGGGTGAACCGCGGCTCAGAGCGACAAGTGCACGCGCAGTGCCTCGTCGAGCTGCTTGAGCACCGCGGGCGGCAAGCCGCCGATGCGGGCGCGAAGCCTGGCCGCGGCGACCGTGCGCACCTGCTCGGCCTGGGCCTTGGAGTCCGCGCCGAGCCCGCAGTCCTTGGCGGGCAGCAGCACCTGGAACGGGTACACCTTCGCGGTGTTGGAGGTGATCGGCACGATGGTCACCACACCCCGGCCGCCCCGTCCGGCGGCCCGGTTCGCCGCGTCGTTGCTCACGACCACGGCCGGGCGGATCTTGTTGGCCTCGGCGCCCAGCGCCGGCTCCAGGTCCACCCAGTAGATGTCACCTCGCCGCATCGTGGACACCGTCTGGCGCGGTCACGTCCCACATGTCGGCGTCTCCTCCGGCTTCCCATTCTTCCCACGCGCTCGCGTAGGCGTTCTCCAGACCCGCCTCGCGCAGCAGGGTGATCGCCTGGTGGATCACCGAGGAGCGCGAGGCGCTCCGGTGTTGCCGCAGGTAGCGATCAACGAACTCTACGTCCTCCTCGGGGAGGCTCACACTGATTTTCATACCACCGATGCTACCTGCGGTCGTACCCGGTAGGAACCTCCGCCCGGACGGCCGGGACGGGCCGCTTGACCGGCATCGCGAGGCCGATGAGCACGCCGATGAACGCCAGCGCGGAGACCGCGGCCATCGAGGCCGAGAAGCCGTCGCTGAACGCCTCCGCCGTCGCGTAGCCGCCGACGGCGCCGAACACGGCGACCGACACCGACGTGCCGAACACGCGACCGAACATGCGCAACATCATGAACACGCCGGACGCCTGGCCGATCTGCGGCGGCTGGACCGCGCTCACGACCGCCTTCTGCGCGGCGGGCATCGCCGCGCAGATGCCGATCGAGCCGATCACCAGCGGGGGCAGCACCTCCAGGTAGGCCGTGTCGGTGTCGATCACCACCGCCAGCCACGCCGTGCCGACCGCCTGCAGGAACAGCCCGCCGACCACGAACCTCCGCTCGCCGACCCGGTCGACCAACCGGCCCGCGATCGGCGCGCACACCATCAGCGTGCCGGTCCACGGCATCAGCATCAGGCCGGCCACCAGCGGGCCGTGACCCCGGACGACCTGGAAGTACTGCGCGAGGAAGAACATCGTGCCGTACAGCGAGGCGAACACCAGGAAGTTCGCCGGGTTGGCCGCCGCGAACGCCCGCAGCCGGAACAAGCCCATCGGGACCATCGGGCGCGGCGTGCGCCTCTCGTGGACCACGAACGCGATCACCAGCGCGATGCCGAGCACGGTCGACGCGACGACCTCTACGCTGCCCCACCCCGCCGCGTTGCCGCGCACCAGCGCCCAGATGACGCCGAACGCGCCCGGTGTCACCAGGGCCAGGCCGACCGGGTCCAGCCTGTCGTTCGGGCCGGTGCTCTCGTCGACCTTCCGCGCCGCGAGCAGGACCGCGACCACGCCTACCGGCAGGTTCAGCCAGAAGATCCACTGCCAGGCGAGGCCCTCGGCGATCGCGCCGCCGATGAACGGTCCGCTGAACGTGGCCAACCCGGTGAGCCCCAGGTACAGCCCCATCGCCTTGCCGCGCGTCCGCGGCGGGAAGACCGCGGTGACCAGCGTGAGCGACAGGGGCAGCACCATCGCGGCGCCCGCGCCCTGCAGCGCCCGGGACACGATCAGGAAGACGATGTCCGGGGCCAGCGCACAGGCCGCGGACGCGGCGGTGAACAGCACCAGACCGGTGTTGAACACCTTGCGGCGGCCGAATCGGTCACCCAGCGCCGCGCCGGTCAGCAGCAGTACCGCGAAGCTCAGGTTGTACGCGTTGACGACCCATTCCAGTTGTTCGATCGACGCGGTGAGATCCGCGCGGATCGTGGTCAGCGTGGTGGTCACGACCAGGCTGTCCAGGGCCATCATGAACGACGCCAGTGAGGCCAGGCCCAAGGTCCACGCCTGGGTGGCCGTCATCCGTCCGGTTTCGGTGTTCACCATTCTCCGTCAGCTCGAGTTGTCGGCGTCGGACAGGCGGTCAGGCGCGGAGCGAGCGCGGCAGCCCGAAGGCCGGCAGGAACGAGTTGTCGTGGAACCGGGTCACCCCGCTGATCCGCTTCCCGGTCAGGGTGAGCACCAGCAGGCCGTGCGCGTGCAGGATCGGTGTGCGGGGGTCCCGCACGTAGGCACCGAAGGCCGGCTGGCCGTTGGCGCGCGTCGGGATCAGCACGTACCGCCTGCCCTCTCGAAACGCCACCGTGGTCAGGAAACGACGGCTGTCGGCGATCCCGTGGTATTCCAGCGGCAGCGGCGGCATGGTGAGCCGTACGTCGTTGGCCAGCAGGGCTACCACCGCGTCCACGTCACCGGCCTGGAACGCCCGGGTGAAATCGTCCACGATCCGGCGTTCCAGCGGCGAGTTCGGCAACGGCGCACTGTCCCGGCCGGGCATTTCGCGGTCCAACGCACTCCGCGCCCGCTTCAGCGCACTGGTGACCGCGTCCTCGGACGTGTCGAGAATGTCCGCGACCTCCGCCGCCCGGAAGCCCAAGACGTCCCGCAGCACCAACACGGCCCGCTGCTTCGGCGGCAAGACCTGCAACGCGGCCAGGAACGCCAGCGACACCGACTCCCGCACCTCGTACCGCGCCTCCGGCCCGGGCAGGTGGTCCGCGACCTCGTCCAGCAACGCGTCGGGGTAGGGCTCCAGCCAACTCGGCTCCGACCGCCGGTGGGATGGTTCGGGCAACGGGACCCCCGTCCGGACGGCCACGGATTCGTTCGTCCGACGACCACCGGCCCGCAACGCGTTGAGGCAGCGGTTGGTCGCGATCCGATACAGCCACGTCCGCACCGACGCCCGCCCCTCGTACCCGCCGATCCCCCGCCACGCCGCCAACAACGTCTCCTGCACCAGGTCTTCAGCGTCCTGCACCGAGCCGAGGATCCGATAGCAGTGGACCTGCACCTCCCGCCGATACGGCTCCACGAGCCGCCGGAACGCCTCCCCATCCCCGCCTCGCGCCTGCGCGAGCAGCCGTTCGGCCAAGGCCTCGGTTCCGCCTACCGGCGGGATCCCTCGCATGGTGGCTCCTTTCCTGGGAGACGAGCTCTCAGATGGGTAGACACCGCCGGAGCCGAAAAGGGGTCGGTCGAGCCCAAGCGCTCCACCAGTCCACCGCCACCGCACATCCACCTGACGCACGGTCGGACACACCTAAGTCCAAACCCCCGGGACCGCACCACAAGGGCCCGCGACCCGCACATGCGCAGGTCACGGGCCCTCCAGCACGGTGGGGCGGGTGGGGTTCGAACCCACGACCTGACGGATTATGAGTGTCCAAGGTCACACTGCAAACGGCCGTGACCAGCGGCTATCTGCTACTTGACACGCACACGTTGCCGCACTGTCGACACTACTGTCCGCCGTTCATGGACAGGCTCGTGGACAAGAGCGTCCACATTGGACGTTGGCACCTCCGCCCGAGGAGGAGGGTCCAACGACAACGGACCAGCGCCAGCCCTCTCGTTGGCTAACTACCAAGAGTAGACATCCGTCGAGTGCCCAGCGAGAACGCGCGATCTGACTACTACACTCCGTGCATGGGCGAACTGCATCTGGCACAGATCAAGCGTCACTTGACAGACAACTACCTTGGTCACATCGACCTGACCGGTGCCAGCCAAGAGCACCACAAGCTTTCACGCGCAGTAGCCGCCCTTACTCTTGCCGCTCGTGCCGGGATCCCTGAAAGCACCGCAGGAAAGTCTGTCACAGATCATCCACTAGACGGCGGAATTGATGGCATTGCATACGCCGCAGACCGCGCAACTCTTGTCTTGGTACAAAGCAAGTGGACCGGCCAAGCCAACAGCGGCATAGATCAAGGTGACGTCCTCAAGTTCATCAACGGCGTCAGGCTCCTAGTTGGTAACAACTGGTCAGAGTTTGGCGGCCCACTTCAAGAACGACGTACCGAGATCGAGGATATCCTGTTCCAAACAGGCACAAAGCTTGAATTGGTTATTGCGTCGACCGGCACACATGAACTCGCCGATCCACAGAAAGCAGCGCTGAGCGAGTTCTGCGAAAGCATGAATGACACCACCGAGATCGCAAGCTACATCCACCTGAATCAAGAGCGGATTTATGCAAGCGTCGCCGCGTCACGAAACTCTCAGATCGACCTTGCGGTAAACCTTCGAAATTGGGGAAGTTATCAGGAAGCAGGCTGCGTAGCTTACTACGGAACCACTTCAGCCCAGGAGGTCGTTAAGTGGTACCAGGACCACGGGGATCTGATCTTCTCACGTAATATTCGAGGCGCACTGGTTGGAACAGATGTAAACGAGTCGATCACAACCACCGCAAGGGAAGATCCATCAAGGTTTTGGTTCTTCAACAATGGAATTACCGTCACCGCCGAAGCTTTCGAGCAGACGCCCTACGTGAATCAGAAGTCAGCAAATTTCACATTCAATCGAGCCAGTGTGGTGAACGGTGCTCAGACCGTAAGCTCGCTTGCCCAGGCCGCTATTCACCACCCTGAACTACTTGAATCAGCTGACGTGTTCGTAAGATTCGTAACGGTTGATGACCCAGACGGCGAGTTCGCCAGACTCGTAACTCGACGAACTAATACCCAGAACAGGGTCGGTGGGCGCGAGTTCGTCGCACTTGACCCACAGCAGGAACGTCTACGTATGGAGTTTTCCGTATCGGGCCTCCGATACGCTTATCGATCAGGAGAATCGGTGTCGGACCCCGCCAAGGGGTGCGATCTTACAGATGCAACTATCGCACTTGCATGTGCATACGGGATCAACGAGACAGTACTTGGCAAGCGGGAAATCAGCAGGCTTTGGGAAGACACCTCCAAGGCACCTTACAAGGCACTGTTCAACCCGTCGGTAAGTGCATCCCACGTCTGGATGGCCGTAGAATTGATGCGATGGACCGATCGCGCTTTGGAAAAGGCGCGCGAGCAGTACGATGGACGCAGCCGCCTGATTGCCGTACACGGAAACCGCATAATTCTCTGGGCTATCATGCGACACCTGAAACTCGCCGAAATGGAAAAGAACGAATCCTTTACACTGCCAATTTCGCAAAAAGATGTCGAGGTCGCAGTAAATAATGCGGTTGGACATCTACTGGAAATCGTCAACCAACAGTACCCGGATTCCTACCCTCAGCCGCTATTCAAGAATCAGACGAAATGTCGGACTTTGGGCGATCTTCTACTTAAGAAACTCGGCAGCTAACGTCTATGGTGGACTACGTGACAGAGTACCCAGAGCACCTCAGGTGGACAGTCCATGGCGAGCGGACTTTGTACGACAATCAGTGGGTGAAGCTCAACCTCGTTGACGTTGAACCGCCGGACGGTAGCCGTTTTGAGCATCATGTGGTCAAACTGCATCATGTGGCCGTTGCGCTCCTTTTCAATGAGCGCGAAGAGGTACTGACGCTGTGGCGATATCGATTTGCTGTTGACCAGTGGGGTTACGAACTTATTGGTGGACTAGTTGAGGAAGGCGAGGATCCGGCCGCTACGGCTGCGAGGGAATCCGAGGAAGAGACTGGCTGGCGGCCGATTGGTGAGCCTGAGCACATCGCTACTTTTCAGCCGCTGCCCGGCATGGTTGACGCTCCGGTGAATGCCTACATCTGGCGGAACGCTGAGAAGGTAGGCGAGCCGACCGACGCCGAGGAAGCCGCGCGGATCGAGTGGATTCCGATTGATCGGATGTTGGAGCTGATCAAGCGCGGTGAAGTGCTTGGGTCGGGGGCGATTGTGCCGCTGTTGTTCTACTTGGCTTCACGCAACGCCGGGTCCGCCGATCTCGGGTAGTTGCAGCTTGGCCAGTCGCTGGCGTTGGCGGTCGGAGCCGATGCGGGAGGCTAGTTGGCGGGCCTTAGCCGCGTAGTTCAGTGCTCCCTTGCTGTCGCCTGCGGTGGCGTAGGCGAAGGCTAGGTCGGCGTACATGTGGAGTTGGGCGCGGATGGCGGAGTGTGGGGACGTTTCCAGTTCCCGCACTGCCGCTTCTAGTGGTGCGTCTCGGAGGGTTGACCCGGTAATCGATCGGCTGGGTTGATCGGTCAGGCTGGTCCCGCATGTCGAGTGCGGGAGGTGGTCGTGGCTCGTCGTCCGAGCGTGTTCGTCAGGCCGTTGTCGATGGAGGAAGGCCGGAAGCTTCAGCGGGTCACCAGGACCGCGAAGGACCCGGTGCGGC